>JASFTK010000001.1:0-94142 GCA_050053595.1 Candidatus Bathyarchaeota archaeon
CCTGGGGGGCTGGGTCCTGCCCTACAACAAGCCTATCCTCCTCTTGCTCGGTGACACTGAACATCTCGACTATGTCGCGAGGAGCCTGATCAGGATGGGGTACGACGACATCAGCGGCTACCTTGTGCCTAGCATCGTCTCATGGTACAAGGCGGTGTACCCCCTTGAGACGCTCGACCTCATAACCGTCGTCGATCTAAAGGAGAAGATTGATGCGGGCGAGGACTGGCTTGTACTAGACGTGAGGAGCAGGGACGAATACATCGGGGGGCACATCGACGGGAGCCTCAACCTGTATGTGGGGATTCTTGAGAGCTGCGTGGAAAAAGTCCCCGAAGATAGGCCGATAGCGGTTGTGTGCAAGTCGGGCACAAGATCCAGCTTCGCCTCCAGCATCCTCCTCCGGGCCGGACGGGAGAACCTACACAACGTCCTAGGGGGGATGGACGCTTGGAAGACAGCCGGATACCCCGTCACTAAATAACCCCTCCTTATAGGGGTAAACCCTCAGCCCCGCTGACACCCAGAATCAGATGGGGAGTATCGTGCCCTCATACACCGGCGCTACAGGGCTGTTCTTCTCCAAATATTCTGTGAGGACATCTACTGCATACGTATCTAGATTTTCTCTGTCTGAGCCATATTTCTCCGGCACGCCTTGGGTGGTCAGGAAGTATACGTGGTAGATCTGCCTCTTGCCACCGACGAAGAGCTCTTGGATCCGCCTCCCCTCGGTGTTCTCGACCTTGAAGTAGATGTCCAGCCCGGGACACCGCTTCACGTAGCCTCCCATCTACATGCAGGGATTCCGGGAGAAGATGTGCTCCAAATTCTCCTCCATCATCCACCATAACTCCCCCCCCGTCAGCTTGCAGACCGAGAGGTTCGTGGTCAAGGCGAGATTCCACCAGATGAACATGATGAAAAGCATATAGAACCTAAGGCTCGAGAAGGCATTGGGGTGGAGTAGACTCCGACTACAAGGTCTTCTGGGGTGGTATCGAGGTGAGCGAGATCGTCGGATACAAGACGTTGGAAGAGGCCGTCGGAGACTCAGCTTTATACAAGGATCCAGCGAGGACTGCGGATCCTGAGATTCAGCAGTTGAAAACCTTTTTACACAGCCGAAAGACACTTCAAACATGTTTCCTCTCGGCATCTACCCATACCTAATCGGCGGGTTGATAATAGGGCTCGGCGTCTCCTTCGTCTACATACTGACAGGTCTCCACTCCACGCAGAGCAGCTTCTTCAGCACGACCATCTCCTACTTCTCAGAGATCCCATACTTCCAGAGGAAGACCTACCTAGAATCGAGGGAGTGGCGGCTATACTTCGCGGCCAGCGTCATCCTCGGGGCCCTGATCTACACCCTGACGGTGTCCCCTGAAGGATTCTGGGTCACATCGGTCCAGTGGTGGAGGCTGGTCCTCGGAGGATTCCTGGTGGGCTTCGGCACCAGGCTCTCCAGCGGATGCACTTCAGGGCACGGCATAAGCGGTATCGCATCGCTATCGTCGACCTCGCTCTACGCCGTCATCACCTTCATCGCCGTGGGTATCATCACGGCCCACGCAATGATGTTCCTGGGGGTGAGCCCATGAACAAAAAGAACACAGTCCTCTTCATAGGAGGCATACTCTTCGGCTTCGGCCTCGCCTGGGGGGGCATGTCGAAGCCCGAGATCGTGCTCAGCTTCCTCCAGCTCAAGGACTACGGCCTAGTCCTGCTCATGGGGGCTGCCACCGTCACGACATTTGTGGCGATCAACGTTGTCCCTAGGTTCATGGAGAAGCCCCTACTAGATGGCGAGTTCAAGCCTAGGACCCGGGCCTTCAACAGGAACACTATCCTGGGGGCCATCGTCTTCGGCATCGGGTGGGGTTTCTCCGGTCAGTGCCCGGGCTCCTCGCTGGCGAGCCTCGGCATCGGTAACCTCATGGTCCTGCCGGGAATCGCCGCCATGTTCCTCGGGGCTTACGCGATGGGCCGCCTCTTCAGCTAGCTCTTTTCTCCCGATACCTGTTTCATCAGCTGGCATCCAGACCAGAAATTCCTCGATGTGTCTCCTCACCGTCTCGGGCTCAAGCATACATGGCAGAGAGGAATATACCCCGGTCATCGTCGACATCCCCCAGATTGCTCCTTTCCGTGAGGGGCTGGATGCCACGGTCCAGATCAGTGCGACCCAGATGGAGGACGTCAGCCTCAGGGGGCGCCTCTGAGGGAATTGGTTAGCTGGGGGAAGCTTAAGGGGGTCAAGTCTCGACGGTACTCGCTCCCTATCCCGCCTCTCCCCCCGGTGATGAGGGGCGATGTAAGAATCCGTGTAGCGTATATCTTGGGCTGCCCTCTACATGTTGATCCTGTTTCTCTCGATGATGCCTCTCCTCAGCACATATTTCTGTTTGATCTTCTCCATCCACTCATCGAGATCCACACCCCTCATCTCCTCATTCGTCTTGACTATCACCTTCTTTCGGTCCTGAAGGGGCCCCTCACTCAGCCTGCTGCACGGGAACTCGTCACACTGGTAGCAGAAGTCCACTCCCTTTTCCGTGACGCATTCCCTGACGGGGCAGTCGGGCCACCAGGACCAGCCGCCCCCGAAGCGGCAGCCCCTACAGGGCTCGTCCTGGGAGGAGAGCCATCTCAGCCCCTCCTTGAACTCCTCGAAGTCGCATGCGCCCTGGGCTTCGGCGATGAGGCTGAGGGACCGGTAGTCGTCGACGTAGACCATGAGATCCTTCGCCTCCTCTACGATGTCCCCCCTGTGGTATGCGCAGGAGGCGCAGTGGTACCTACCGCAGCAGGAGACGTATCTCTGTTTCCCTTTCAAAACCATTCTGTCCTCACCCCTCAATTGATTCTAATGTTAGAAGGCTGTCTATGGTTTTTAGGAGTTGCTTATCATCTTTAGTAGGTGGAAATGGATGGATCTCAGGCCTAAAATCCAAGCTCCTCCAGGAGATCTTCAAGTTCATTGAGGTCCAGCCCGTACCTCTCGGCGATAGCTGCGAAAGTTTCTTCGTCCATCTCCCAGACGGCGCTGTCCTCAGTGAGGGGGTCGAGGGGCTCCCCCCTGAGGTCGAGGCGGAGGAGGTCCCAGCGGGTGTAGTGGCCGAGGGCGTCGAAGTAGGCCTTAGTGTGTCGTCGGTCGTCGGCGTCCAGCTCGACGTAGATGATCTCCTCCCTGTCGAAGACGGGGCCTTTGAGGATGACGCCCGCGGGGTTGACTATGCAGCTGCCACCTGCGGCGATGTTGAAGTCCCTGCAGTAGTCGGGCATCTGGTCGTCGGGGATGTACTGGCTGACGCTTATGACGAAGGTCTGGGTCTCGAAGGCGTACTCCCTGATGGCGTGCTCTATGTCGCAGAGGTGGGGCGAGTCCCCCGGCGTGTACCGGCGCTTGGCCCCCGGGTGGCGCTCCATCACCCACCATCCCGGCCAGACGGCGCAGTGGATCTCCTCCCCCAGGACCGCCATCGCAGCCTTCTGGAGGGTCATATGGTGCTCATAACAGACGACACCCCCGATAGCCCCAATCTCAGTGTCGAATACTGCGATGTCGTTGATATCCCCCATCCCCCAGATTATCCGCTCGGCGTGGGTGGGCATCAGCTTCCGGTGTTTTCCCAGGATCTCCCCGTCATCGTCTATGAAGAGGATGGTGTTGTAGAGGGTCTCGCTGCCCACGAGGTCGCTCATCTCGCTGCACCCCATAACGGTAATGACCCCGGCGTCCATCGAGGCATCGCAGAGGACCTCGGTCTCCTCGCTTGGGATCTCGAGGCTGTTCTTCTGGTACTCCACCATGAGATCCGACCACCGGCTTATGGGCTGAAGCCCCCTCCAGTAGGGGTAACCTGGGACGAAGGTCTCTGAGAAGACTACGAGCCTGGCGCCCTCCCTTCCCGCCTCCTCGATGGTCGCGCAGGCCTTGTCTATCGTCGCCCCCTTGTCCATGAAGATCGGGGCCACCTGGGCGGCGGCCACCTTCACCTTGTCCAACATAGAAAATCGAATGAGAATACAGCCTTCATGTATAAGAAATGGTGGGAGGTTCGCTTGTGCGGTGTTATCTGAGCTGTATCATAGGTGGGCTTTGAAGAAGGCTTTGAGGCGCTCCTCTATGGGTTTCCCTATACCATAGACGTTATGCCCCACATTGGGGAACAGCTCTAGATTGACGTTCCCACCTGCCTTCTTGAGTGCCTCGGAGAGAGGGATGGCGTTGGTCGCCGCTGGGATGTTCTCATCCACTTCCCCGTGATAGATAGCCGTCTGAGGGAGGGGAGTCCTATGGGGAAGACGCTGGAGTCGTGGTAGAGGGTCGTATGGGGCGATCTTTGCGACGGCCTCGTCGTCTGGCATATCCTCGGGGAGACCGTACCCCCTCAGACAGGGGGCCTTGAACTTCCCCTCCCGGATCACCGCCGTCAAGTGAGCGACAGCCTGCATAACCACGACAGCTCTGACCCTCCCAGCCAAGGGGCCCAGCAACGAGTTCCAGATAAGGGCTCCACCCAGTCCACCGCCCATGAGCCCAACCCTGTCGGCATCGAATTGGGGGGACTCGACCAAGGCTTTGAAAAGGGCTGCGTTTGCCGCTACGGAGTCCGGGTTACCCCAGTGGTCCCCGCAAGCGTGGGAACCAGCGATGGCGCAACCCCCACCCTCCATAACCGACCTTAGGTACGCGGTCTTTGACTCCGTGTCCAGCCAGTCGGCCTCCCCGTCTCTCACGTAACCTCTGGCGCCGTGGTGGTGGACCACGACGGGTACAGGCTGGTCCTTTATGAAGATCTTGGGTGTCCAGACATAGCACCACTCGCCCCCTGCCTTGAAGAAGACCCTCTGCTCCCCGTCCTCAAGGAATGGAGCAACAGTCATACAATCACGGGTAGGGCATGGATCTTAAGCGATAAAAGAATATCCAAGGGCTCACACCCCATCACCTAACATAGGAAATGGGTGCTCTCCCGTCCGGATCCCCCATAATGGTTCCATTTTTATCAGTATGAGGGGAGAGACTCCTCATCTGTGTTTAACAGTATTTATATAGAAACAAATCATCAGCCTCTGTCTGATTAGACTTGACTTTACAGATAGCCAAGTTCAAGGGGATAGCTCAGAGGGGGGTTGGGCGTCTCCAATTCATCGACTTCACCAGGGGCTTGGTGATGATGATCATGGCCTGGGACCATGTATCTGGTTTCTGGATGAAGATCCACGGCGGATTAGAGGGGATCTACCCTCACAGGAACCCAGCTCTGGACCTCCCCCTCTTCATGGCTAGGTTCGTCAGCCATTGGTGCGCTCCCACTTTCATCTTCCTGTCCGGGGTCTCCCTTGCACTCTCGGTCCGGAAGAGGCTGGACAGGGGGGATCCCCAGCGGGATATCACCGTCCACCTCATAACTCGGGGTGTCCTGCTCCTGATCTTCGAGGCCCTCATCGTCTCCCCTGCCTTCGACCTCCCCCGCCTCTACTTCGGGGTCATAGCGGCTATCGGCGTCGGCCTTGTCATATTCAGCGTCTACCGTAGAGCCCCGACAGCCGTGATACTGACGATCTCGCTGATCATCATCCTCAATCACCAGTGGCTCGACCTAAGCTTCATACCCATGGATGTACCTTGGGGCCACTACCTCAGGAGGATACTCCACGAACCTAACTTCACCTGGCGGCCCTACTTCGCCCTCTACCCCGTGATCCCCTGGATCGGGGTGATGGGTTTGGGATGGGTCTTCGGCAACTTCCTCAACCACTTCGACCGGGAGAAGCTACCGAGGTTGAAGCTCCCCTTGGCCCTGATCGGTGTCGCCTTCATCGCCCTCTTCTTCGTGGTAAGGTGGGCGAACGGTTACGGTAACCTGGTTCAGAGGTGGGGTAACAACATCATGGACTGGCTCTACGTCTCCAAGTACCCGCCTAGTATCGCCTTCCTCCTCTGGACGCTTGGCGGGATGTGCCTCTTCCTGGCGCTCGGCCTCCTCATCGAGGAGAAAGGGTGGTCAGACAAGAACATCATCGGCGCGGTTCATACCTTCGGGAGGACCCCGCTGTTCTTCTACCTCACCCACCTCTGGTTGTACAGGCTGAGACTCCCCGGAGCCCCCGTGCCTTTCTATCTGGATCTGCTGCAGACTCTGGGCCTCTGGGCGGTCGGCCTTGTGGTGCTGTGGCTCGTATGTTCCAGGTATGAAAAGATCAAGAGGAGGTACCCGAGATTCCTCCAGTACATATGATGGGGATGTACTTCATCATCTCCGTGAATCCGTCAAGGATCTCATGACTCTTGTGGAACTCCTCATGGGTCACTTTGCTACGCGCAAGCGAGGGAAAAACATCTGAGACTCCTTATACTGGCTTTAATATCGGTTGAAAAATTATGGTGCGGAGGGTGGGATTCGAACCCACGTAGGACTAATCCATTAGGACCTGAACCTAACCCCTTTGGCCACTTGGGAACCTCCGCCCGCAGTCTAGTGTTCCTGCTCCTCGACGTGCTTCCCGTAAGCCCCGGCATCCATGAGGCGGATCCTGTCCCCCTCCCAGTCTGAGGGCTTCAGCTTGGCCACCCAGCCCTCACCGTAGGGATCGTCATTGATGTACTCAGGGCTGTCCAGCAGCTCATCGTTGACCTCAGTGATGACCCCACCTACCGGGCTGTTAAAGTCTGAGACAGCCTTCACAGACTCCAGAGCCCCGATGACCTCCATAAGCTCCACCTCCTCCCCCGATTCGGGGAGCTCTACGAAGACGATCTCATGGAGCTGCTTCTGGGCGTAATCGGTCACCCCGACGACGATGGTGCCATCGTCCTCAAACCTTGCCCATTCGTGTTCCTCAGTGTAGAACAGACCTTCACGGATTTCATATTCCTCACTCATCATTTATCCCTCTTCCAACCGTACACGGAATCATCATAAAAAGGGTGCGACTTAACTATTTTTCCATCCACCAACCTATCCCGTATACGGATCTTCACAGGTGTCCCACGCTTCCTGTGCTTCCTCTGGACATAGCCAATGGCAATACCCACACCCAGGGTAGGGGAGAGACCTCCGCTGGTGATCTCACCGATAACCTCCTCCCCCTCGCCGTCCAGGATCTCATAGTGCGCCCGGGGTATTCCCCGGCCCACCATTTTGATACCCACCCGGGACCGCTTGAGCCCAGCCTCCCGGATCTCTTGGAGGGCTTCCTTCCCGATGAAACCGCCCTCCTTCTTGAATTTCACCACCCAACGGAGCCGGGCCTCTAAGGGGTTGATCTCCTCGGTGATATCGTTCCCGTAGAGGTTGAGCCCCGCCTCAAGCCTCAGGCTGTCCCGGGCGCCTAGACCGCAAGGGGTGGCACCGTTCTCTATCAGGGCCTCCCATATCTCTAGGGCTTTCACCGGCTTGTCCACAGGACAGTCAAGGACAAAGACCTCAAATCCGTCCTCCCCCGTGTAGCCAGTGCGTGCAGCCATACACTCATGCCCCAAGACTGTGACCTTCCCCAGGGTGAACCTCTCGATCTTGGAGACATCCTCCTCGGTGACCTTCTGGAGGACCTCCTCTGCCTCAGGGCCCTGCACCGCTATCATCGCGATCTCGTTCGAGACGTCCTTGAGCTCCACCTCGAAGCCCTCTGAGTTCTCCTTGAGCCAGTTGAAGTCCTTCTCCCGGTTCGCCGCGTTGTAGACGATGAAAAACTTCTCATCGCTCAACTTGTAGGTGATGAGGTCGTCCACAATACCGGCGTCTGGCTTTAGCATCACCGTGTAGAGCCCCTCCATCTGGCCTAGTCTAGAGACATCGTTGGTAACAACCCGATTGACAAACGCTTCAACCTCCGCCCCCTCAGCGAAGGTCCTACCCATGTGACTGGTGTCGAATATACCCACCGAGTTGCGAACGGCATGGTGCTCCGGGATGATCCCCTCGAACCAGACGGGCATCGCAAAGCCCCCGAAGTCAACAACATTCCCGTGCTCAGCGTGATATGCGTACATATGGGTTCTCTTTAGATCCAAATTTATCCCTCGATACCCATGGGAGGGCGACTGATAAAAAACCTTGTTCAGCCCCTAGGGTCACCTCTACTCTTGACAGCCAGGGGTCCAGAGTCCACAGTGGGACCAGCCTCTCAGATGCGGTTGACCGTAAGACGCTCTCTTATTTCTTCTTTTTTGCCGCCTCTTGGAGACTCTCGAATCCGTACAGCCCGATAGACGACATCCCGGCGGTGGGTAGGTTCGCGGGGACCAGCATTATGGTGTTGGTGCCCGGTTGCTGCCCTATCTCGTAGAGGATGTTCATCCACCTCAGGGTCATCCCATCCGGCGTCGGCTCGTACATCTTCGCGGCGTCGATCATCTTCTGAGCGGCCTGGAGTTCGGCTGTAGCCAGGGTGACCCTGGCCATCCTCTCCCGTTCCGCCTGTGCCTGCCTGCTCATCGCGTCCTGTAGCCCCGTGGGGATTATGACGTCCTTCACCTCGACCGCGGTCACCTTGATACCCCAAGCCTCGGTCTTCTCGTCGATGATCTCCCTCAAGTGGGTCCCCACAGTCTCCCTCTCAGCCAGCAGCTCATTGAGCTCGATGTTTCCGATGACCTCCCTGAGGGTGGTCTGAGCCGCCCACTGGGTCGCCTCGCTATAGTCCTCGACGTTCAGTATCGTCTTCTCGATGTCAATGGGTTTCGCGTACATGACGGCGTCGACGTTCACGGGAACGTTATCTGAGGTCAGGGTCTGCTCAGTCCTGAAGCTCACTGTCTGGATCCGGGTCGAGACTCTGACCGGGGCGCGGTCTATGAGGGGAATGAGGTATGTGACACCCGGTCCCCTCAGTCCGATGTACCGGCCGAGCCTGAGGACGGGTATCCTCTCCCACTCCTTCAGCACCTTGATCCCGTTCAGTAAGAGCAGGATGATGACCAGCGCCACCAAGATCTCGATAATCTGTAGACTTATTCCATCCATCCTTCAAATCACCTCTCTCTTTTTTTCAGACCTGCATGCGTCTCAGGGGACTCGGTTGCCCTCACTACCAGCAGTAGCCCCTCCCTCCCGTCGACCTTGACCGTTGAGCCGCGGTCGATGGGCCCGTCTGCTGCCTTCGCCCTCCAGAACTCGCCCTGGACCCTTACCTCGCCGACTGGGTCCAGCCAGGTAACTGCGATGCCCGTAGCGCCCTCTATCGACTCAGCCCCAGTCGAGACTCTGAGCCCTCTGGTCTTGGCCACTTTGTAGACAAGGAAACCGAAGAAGGCACTGAGTGCAGCTGAGGTGCCAACCAGGAGGTTCCGGATCCTGATCGCGACCTCTGGGGCCAGCAGCCAGTTGGGGGACGGGATTAGGAGGAAACTGCCGAGGACGATGCAAGCGGCTCCTGCCAGCCCCAGGAACCCTATGTTGGTCTTCAACTCAGCCACCAAGAGGCCGAAACCTAGGACGAAGAAAACAACCATCGTTGGCCCTATCCCGATGACCTGGTAAGCCATCAAGGAGAGGATCAGTAGGACTCCTCCCACGAACTCAGCGCCCAGCCCCGGCGTCTGTAGCCCAATGAACAGCAGGAAGAAGCCGAAGGTGAACATCAAGGAGGAGACCAGGGGGTTGAACAGCACCTCCAGAGCCCCCATCTGGAGCCCCGGGCTATACTCCACCACCTCGGCCTCGTCCAGTCCTGAGAAGGGTATCCGGGAGATAGTGGCGTATCCGCCAGCCTCCCCCCTCGGTGCAAGCTTCCATACCCTGGCTCCGATATCTGTCTCAACCTTCAGCAGGGTCATCCCCGATATCCTCATGAGGAGGGAGGGGATGTTGTCTGCGACTATCTCCACCACCCCAGAGCTCAGCGCCTCCTCGGGCCTGAGGTTCAGGTTCTCGGTGACAAAAAGCCTAGCAGCTGTCCTGTTCCGGTCGTGGATCTGGGCGTGGTTCATCATCAGTGCTGAGAGGGCGTTTATCCGCTTGGAGTCGTTGATGGGCTCCCCCGTGGCGAGGACGGGTTGGGCGCTACCTATGCTCGTCCCTGAGGCCATGGCCGCGATGTGGGACGCCACCAGGAGGTAGGTCCCACCGCTCCAGGCCACCGCCCCAGGCGGGTGGACGTAGAAGCAAATAGGGATAGCGGATGTCTCAAAGAGGTCCATGATCCTCTTCACGGCGTTGATCTCTCCTCCTGGGGTATTCGCCTCCACCACAAGCAGGCTTGCCCCCATGCTGTCGGCCACCTCCATGGCGTCCTCCATCATCATGGCGGTCGCCCCGGTGATCGCCGTCTCCAGTCTCACAACCAGAACGACTTTCCTCTGCGCGCCCAGATGGATCCCGGGATAAGAAGCTTGTAGCGAGACAAGGGTCAACAGTAGGAGTAGCGAGATTCCTCGACGCAACGCAAATCTCTGATTGAGTATAACATTCTTCCCAAGATAAACCCTCCTTTCAGCCCAAAGTTTAAGTTACCACTGACCGAAGACTCAACTGAGAAGGTGGATTTACGCCTCGTTTTGAGTTGAGATGTCAGAAACCAACGAACCTGAGGAGTACAAGCGGCGACTAGCCGAGAAGGTAGAGGCGGGGGAAGTCAGGTGCCGGAAGTGCAGCAACGAAGAGGACTTTATGGTCAATGAGATCGGTCATGTCTTCTGTAACAAGTGCTACTCTAAGATCCCCTTGATAGACCTGAGTAAGGGATAACCTTCCCCCATCAGCTCAGCACCGCCTCATGGTTACCTGTAACCGTTCTCCGCCTGGCCGTCAAGCAACTCCCCGAGCAGCTTATCCGGCTCCGGCTTGGGTCGCCTCCTGGCTATGTGGGCGGTGGCATTGTCCACCTGGTAACGGCTGATCCGCCTGTAGCTCGACTTCTTGACAACCCTGAGCCCTTTGAAGGCGAAAGGGCCATCCTCCCTAGCCTCCACGGTAAACTTGTATCTATTGTACTCGATGAGACCGACACCCCGGGGAAGCGCAGCAGGGTTGACGAGGCGCATTGGGGTGAGGAGATAGTTGTAGTTGCACCCGGTGCAGAAGAAACCGTTCCTAAAGTCGCCCCGGGAGACCTTGACCTCTACCCCCCGTAGGATGTTCATCCTCACCTCATGGCGCCTCGGGTCAATCCCTTCCCCAGCGAGGCCCCTGGGCCTGACGAATCGTTCTCCGACGCCGCAGACATCGATGACATGGTGGTCGTCGAGCTCATGGATCCGGCGCTGCCCAAACCTGCTGAGGGGGACCTCAACGTCCACAAGGAAGCAGCCCTGGTTGAGGAGAAATGCGGCCCCCACCTTCTTGAGGAAGGCATGGAGTCCGGACTCCCCCACCCTAGGGAACCCCCTCAGGCCACCAGTCACTGAGCCTCGTCACCCTAGGCCCACGAACCCGCCTTGGGTCGACGCCGAAAGGCATCAGGATGCTGCGCCCGGCCTCCCGCACCAGCTGGGCGTACTTCTCGACGTCGTAACCACCCCCTCGACCAGCGGGGCGGACCCTGCGGAAGGGGTTCCCGTGGTCGGCGTCGACGTAGACGTAGTCTATGGAGCTCCCCGCCTCCACTGTGGCGCCGGTGAGGGCGAGGGCCTTGGCGGCAGCCACATGGGGGAGCCAGGCCTTGTACCTTTCAGGGTCCTGCCTGAGCACTGTGGAGGTCTTGAGCTCCCCGACAGGCACCGCCCGGTCGCGGAGGCGGCGGCAGGCCTCCTCTAGGACTTTGAGGGCCCGGTTCAGTCCTTCCGTCCGCACCGCCTCCATGGATTCGCAGCCCAGCAGGGCCTCGATGGCTTCCCTCTGGACCCGAGCGGCGTAGGGGGGTGTGTCCCTGCGGCGGAGTTCTATGCCCCGGTGCTTGTAGCCACCATCGGCGAGGCGGCCGTAGTACCTGTTGATGGCTCCGATCCTCTCCTCTCCCTTCTGGGGCAGCAGCACGAGGAATCTGAAGTGGGCCTCCACTGCCATGGGGAGGCCGACGTGGTCGGCGATCTCGGCGGCGAGGGCCTCATAGTCCTCACGGGTGGCGCCTCGGCGTTTGAGGAAGAGGCTGTCGTTGTTCCCGTAGATTGTGTGGTAGCCCCTGCGCCTGGCGTGGTTCATGCTCTTGACGAGGGCATCCCTCGCCTGCCTGTTGATCTCGGTGAAGGTGTCGAAGTTGCCGAACCTGTTGGCCCAGCAGCCGCTGTATCCGTAGGTGCAGAAGAGGATCTCCTTGAGGGCGAGCTGGCGTCCCTCGCACCACCTCCATTCTTGGCTGTCCTTGGGGAGGCCGTAGCGGAGATGCTTGAAATGGAGGCGGCGATCCAAGGTCTCCCGGGTGAAGTCGACGATAAACCCCTCCCGGCCCCGGAGATCCCTGACATTCTCGTAGCTGATGTTCCTGCGGACGATGAGGTTGGGGAACATGCTCTCAAAGTCGAGGGAGGCGACGTTATCGTGGAGCCCCACTTCCGGGGTGAAGATGAGTCCCCCGCTGTCCCTCTGCAGCAGCTCCCTCATGGTCATCACCGGCTGGAAGCCCCCCCGCTGAAGCAACAACACACCCCGGCGGCGGGCCTCATAGCACTGCCGGCTCTCGATGGCCCTCCCTGCAGCCCACTCCGCCGAGAGACGGGCAGGGAGCCTGGTGTACTGCACCCGCTCCACGAGGCCCGCGAGGCTGAGGCGGCCGTAGGTGGAGAGAGAGACATGAGCCCTCCCCCCGTAAAGGACTGGGCCATCCCCGGTGACTCTGCCGAATCGGCGGTAGTCCCCGGGGTGGGTGAGCAGCTTCTCCAAGTCCTTTTCACGGCAAGCGACGATGTCCGGGTCCAGATCGGCAAAGTGATCCCAGAAGTCCCGGAGGACCTGTTTAACGGGGCCGGTGAAAGTGTACCCCTCCTCAAGGTTCTCGTCGAAGGTGAGGACCTCCCCCTGGCTTCCCCAGATCTTCAGGGCGAAGCAGAGGAGGCGGAGGGGGGGTGGCTCCACCCTCAGGCTTCTGGGGACTGGGATGATCGATCTCACCATGCCATCTTCCGCTTCTATCTCCACGCGGCTAAGGGGGATGAGGGCCCGGTCGCAGAGGTATTTGAGTTCGTGCTCCAGGTCGGTGTCATAGGTGGTGGCGACGCAGGGCATCCCTCCCACCTCCTCTTGGAGTAGGCGGTAGTTCTTCACCTCGTCGACGCGGATCCACACCACAGCGGTCTCCTCCATCTCCCGTATAGAGGAACGCCTGTTGTCCAGGCCGACGCCGGCTACGAGGTCATGCTCCTCTAAGATGTCCCTGAGCCGCCCAGCGGTCATTCCGAGGGGCTCAGCGTAGAACCCGGGGGTATACCTGTCGCGGAGCTCCACCCTGCCCCTCTCGGGGTCCCTGACCCAGAGGACGGCCTCATCCCCCTCGAAGCGGACATCCAGGAGCCAGCCGTCAATCCTCACGCCTCTTCATCCCCTCTAGGATCCCCTTGAGTTCCTCGATCTCCCGCCTGTTGTCCACTGCCGCCGTGAGGAGAAGCAGGTCGAGGGCGGAGAGGACCTGGGCGTAGATCATCGCCCCCTGCTCGTTGGACCAGGCCGGCCAGAGCTCATCGAAGGCCCGCTGCATCTCGTCGTCTTTGAGGGCGGCCCTGTACTTTTTCCTCAGCCGGACCATGGCGTCTTGGAGGCGCCCCCTCATGGAGTCACGGGTTATCCTACCCAGGGCGCGGCCTCCTCTCCGAAGTGCACCCTCATCCCCATCCGGGCCCTGTCCGGGTGCTTCAACGCATAGGCAGACGTCGACTCCCTCCTCGGCTCCCGGAGGTAGACGATGGTGTTGGCAGAGTGTCTCAGGAAGCTCCCTCCCTCCGGGAGGGGGACTGGTTTGCCCCGGCCTGACGACCGGCAGGTGGCCGCCAGCACCACGCCCCTCTCGGAGCACATGTTCCTCAGCCGGGAGACGACGCCGGTGAATCTGGTGAGCTCCTCATGCCTCAGGGCGTTCTCGCCGTAGAAGAGTTTCGCCAACTGCTGGACTGCCACCAGGGTGAACCCCTCATGCCTCTCCAGGATCCCCTCGACAAGGGTGGGGGCGTTGAGGAGGTGCCTCTCGGAGAAGGCGGAGACAACATGGACCTTGGAGAGGGCGTTCTCTGTGTCGAGACCGGAGGCGTCGATGAGGGAGAGGAGGAGCTCGGGGTCCATCACCGTTCTGGAGCGACGGTAGTTTCCGCAGAGGAGGTAGACCGCCCCCGCGCCGTAGTCCCCCACCGCCTCCACCAGCAGCCTGAGGAGTAGGATGTCCGGGAGTTCACAGCCCTCGTCCCCGTAGAAGAGATAGAATAGGCCGGGTGTCAGGCCGCCGGTGAGATGGTCCAGCTCCGGACTGCCCGTGGAGAGGACGCTGCGCCCCTCCCGCTTCCGGAGGAGAGACAGGGCCGACTCGAAGGGTGGCCCCGCTTGGGCTCCGTGGGGGTGTTGAGAAACCATGGATGTACGGGAGGACGCGCGTCCAGCGCGCTCTTAAGGGGTACGCACCCCCGCTAGGGGGAGAGATCGGTGAAATTGGAGAGAGACACTCTACGCCATCCCAAGGAAGTTCTCCATGAGCCGGTTCGCCAACCACCTCATGTCGGGCTCCCGGGCCCTGCACTCGTCCAAGACCTGTTCCTTAGTCTTCTCCACGGCCTCCAGCTCCCCGGGGTACGCGTCGGCCCACCTCGCCGCCTCCCGCCTGTCGATCTCCAGGTGGAAGATGACCCCCCTCAGGTTGCCGTGGCCGAAGGCCTGGACGGGGCACGGGTCACCCACAGCCAGCAGGCTCCCACCCGGGGGCACCTGGAACATGTCACTGTGCCAGTGGAAGACGGGGAACTCCTCCGGGAAGCCCTGGAACAGCGGGTCCCCCAGGCCCTCCTCGGTGAGGTGCACCTCGTAGCCCCCTACCTCCCTCTCGGGGCTCCTCACCACCCCGCCCCCCAGCACCCTCGCCAGCATCTGGCCCCCGCAGCAGACGCCGAGGCAGGGCTTCCCGCTCTCGACTATCTCCCCCAGCACCTCCCACTCCCTCCTCAGGAAGAGGTGGTCGTCCACGTCGTTGGCCGAGATGGGGGTGGCCCCGATGATGAAGGCGTCGAAGAGGTCCACGGGGGGGAAGACGTCCTCCTCCTCCATGTCGTAGGCGTGGAACACTGTGTGGTCCACCCTGAACCTCTTGAGGTGCTGCTCGTATGCCCCCAGGCCCTCGATCTCGTCGTTCTGGACGAGGAGGATCCTCATGAAAGCCTTACTCCGAGGATTTTACCGGGTGGCCCCCGAACTCCCGCCTGATCGCCGCGACCACTTTACCGGCGAAGGTGTCTTCCTGCCGGGACCTATACCTCATCAGCAGTGATAGGGCGATAACGGGGGTCGGGATCCCCCTCTCCATGGCGGTCTCCAGCATCCAACGTCCCGTCTCTCCCCCTCCCACCTCCCCCTTCAGTCCCAGGAGTCCGGGATCCTCAGCGAGAGCATTCTTCACGAGCTCCAACATCCATGAACGGATCACCGTCCCCCTGTTCCAGACACCGGCGATGGCTTCGAGGTCTAGTTCGTAGGGTCCCGCTTCAAGCATCTCAAAACCCTCCCCGAGGGCCTGGAGCATGGCGTACTCGACACCGTTATGGACCATCTTGACATAGTGGCCGGCGCCGTTAGGCCCACAGTGTAGATGACCACCGGGAACCGCAACGCTCTCCAAGAGGGGAGTGATGGCATCATAGGCCTCCTCTGGCCCGCCTACAGTGAGGGACGCCCCCTCCTCTGCGCCTTCAAGGCCGCCTGAGGTACCGATGTCCAGATAGAGGATGCCACGGGCACTGAGCTTCTCAGCCCTACTGGTCGAGTCTAAATAGAAGCTGTTCCCCCCGTCGATGAGGGTGTCCCCGTCCTCAAGGTGGGGTTTGAGTTCCTCTATGACGCTGTCGACGGGGTTACCGGCGGGTACCATCATCCAGACAACCCTCGGTGGTCTCAGCCTCTGGGCGAGGTTCCTCAAGGAGGCGGCGGGTTCGGCACCCAAGCCAGCGGCCATAGCAACGCTCTCGGGGTTGATGTCGTATGCAACTACCTCGTGGTCTTCTAGGATCCTCCCTACCATCCTGATGCCCATCTTACCCAGACCGACGAATCCTATCCTCAATTCAACCGTCTGAAACTTTACGGGGTCTCCTTAGGAATCTTTCGGAGGAAAGCGGTTTATCGGAGAGAACTCAGGCCTATCCCCAGGCGTGCATTTCTATCAGCCTGTCAGAGGTTGACATGAACGGTCCTTCTCAAGCATCAACCGGGAGTAGGTTGATGCTACACACAAACAGATTTTCCTTTGGAGTATTACAAAGCCGCCAGGGCGGGAGTCGATTTCAATGTCAATCTACATCAGGGGAGCGTAAAGGGTGGCAACTGTCAACCAAATCGACCAAGAGGTGCTGGCCTACAGCCTAGATGCATCCTCAGAGCTCCCGGCCTCCCCGGAGACAGTTATCGAGTCTCTCAAAGAGCTACAGGAGGGTCTCAACTCTGTATCCGCCCTCATCGACGAGGAGGAAAAAACCATCGACACATTCCTAGAATCATTGAAACGTGTAGCCCCCACAGTCTCGAAGATCCCTTTGGAGCCCACCGCCCTGCCTAACTGGCTGGGGGAGATCGAGGGGGTCAGGGTGAGCCCTGAGGGGCTTCTGATACTCACAAGACCGGGGGGGGAGTTTGAGACCTTGGATATATCGGAATCCAGAGGTAGGGAGATCTTGGAGCCTTTACTCGAGGACCTCATGCCCAAACTGAGAGGTCTCCAGGAAGGCACCTACAAGCTTCCCGAGACCCTTGCCAGGGAGACCCTTGAGGAGCCGGAACCGGAAGAAGAGGAGGTCCCTGAACCCGAAGTAACCATTGAAACCGTCGAACATGAGGAGGAGTCAACCCCGGAGGAGCCCCCGGTACTCAAAGAACCGATTGAAAAGCCCATTGAGGAGTATATCCCGCCGACCCTCCCTGAGCCTGTCCCAGAAAGGGCACCCACCGGAACCCCTGACGAGAAAGTAGTTGAGACACCGACAGACATTGAGGCTCCCGAGAAGAAATCGGATGTCTTCCTCCGGAGATACAGGGACAAGACAAGAAGGCGAAAGCATCGGATCTTATCAAAGATGGCTGAGATCAGGCGGGAAAGAGACCACATGGTTGAGAGGATGAGAACCGTCAGAAACAGATCTATCAGGATCCCGTTAGAGAAGCGGACAGGGGTGTTAGGTTTCTTGAAGAGACTTCTCTCCCGAGAGACCGAGGACGAAGACTAACAAAGGATCATGGCTCTGGGGGTCTATTCTGGGGAAGACACATAAACGCTGGTTCTCAATAATAAACCAGTGTCAGATATGAGGTTGAAATGGTTGGGACACGCCAGTTGGAAGATCGATGCAGGCGATAAGACCCTCTACATTGACCCCTACCGGGGACGATACGACGAGGAGGCTGATCTTATCCTTGTAACCCACTCACATACTGATCACTGCGATCCCTCTAAGGTCGCTATGGTGAAAGGGGATAACACTGTGATTGTGGCCCCCGCTGATTGCGCCGATAAGATCGGGAGCCCCGTGAAGAGTCTCAAGCCAAGGGAGAAGGCTCAATTTGGGGAGATAGAGGTAGAGGCGGTGGAGGCCTACAATGTGAAGAGGTTCAGATCCCCTGGGGTGCCCTTCCACCCGAAGGATCTGGGGGTTGGGTACATCATCAGAGCCGAGGGGAAAGCGGTCTACCATGTGGGGGATTCAGACTTCATCCCTGAGATGAAAGAGATTGAGGGGGTAGATGTGCTCCTGATCCCCAGCGGTGGGACTTACACCATGGACAACGAGGACGCCGCCGAGGCAGCGGTCGCTATCCACCCCAAGAAGGCAATCCCCATGCACATCTGGGACTCTGACCCAGGGGAGTTCAAGAGTCGGGTCGAGTCCGTATCAGGTATCCGAGTTGTGATCCTCAGGCCTGGGGATACCCACGACCTCTAATTTTTTTATCATAATCTCCCCAAAAAAAGGAAAGGGGTAGTCAGTCTTTCTTGATCCACTGGTCTATCGGTGGCGTTGCGTCCGGCGGTAGTGGCGTCTTGTACTCCCTGCCTCCGAGTTTCTCTTTGTGCTCGTCCTGAGCCTTCTTCAACAGATCCGCCTTGGTCATGAGGTCCAGAGCGGCACCTACCATGGTCTTCGCAGCGAAGATGAGGCTTTTATGGCCGATGCTCATGCCACAGGTTGCGACGGTGGTCCAGGAGTGACCCGGAGTGCCTAGGACGACACTGGTGGTCCCGAACTCGGTGGTGGGGAGGTTCCAACTCACGTCGGAGACATCGGTTGAGCCAGCGCTCACCTCGCCCTCATTGAAGGGGTCTAAGATGTCTGTGACGAGGTCGACATCGACATATTTCTCCCAGTCAGGGACTTTCCGCTTTCTCAGACTGTCTAACTTATCCTGCTCCGACACCGTCTCCCCGATCTTCCTGGCGAACTCCAGCTCCTCCTCAGTATAGTCGGGAGTACCGACCTCCCGCATGTTCTCTATCACCAGCTCTGCGAGGGTCTTGTTAGGGAGTAAGTTGTAGATGGCCTTAGCCAACTCGACTTCAAGCTCTGTACCCGTCATGAGGGCCGCGCCTTTGGCGATGTTGATCACCCACTTGTAGATGTGATCCACCTGATCTCTCTCGGGGGCTCTCACCAGGTACCATACCCGGGCGTAGTCGGGGACGACGTTGGGTTGTCCTCCGCCTTCCTCGATGACATAGTGGATCCTTGCCTTCTCGATAATGTGCTCCCGCATGTAGTTGACGCCCATGTTCATCAGCTCGACAGCGTCCAAGGCGCTCCGCCCCTGCTCAGGGCTCCCTGCGGCGTGGGCTGTCTTGCCGTGGAAGTGGAACTTCACCGAGTTGTTCGCGTTGCTGCTACCCAGGCTGGCGGTGTTCATGCTGCTGGGGTGGTGGCTGAGGCAGGCATCGACTCCATCGAAGATCCCCTCCCTTACCATCCAGACCTTGCCGCTCAGCATCTCCTCAGCTGGGCAGCCAAAGAACTTGATGGTCCCGGGTATCCCCTCGGCCTCCATCACAGCCCTCACAGCTAAGGCACAGGCAAGTCCTGTGGTCCCGTGGATGTTGTGCCCGCACCCGTGGCCTGGCGCCCCCTCTCTCAAGGGGTCCTTATAGGGGACTGCTTTGTTGCTGATGCCTGGGAGGGCGTCGTACTCCCCCATGATCCCGATCACGGGCTTGCCTTTACCCCAGGTCGCCACGAAAGCGGTGGGGATGTCGGCGACCCCGCGCTCGACCTCGAATCCGTGTCCCTCCAGCTCGTCGGCTAGTAGCTTGGATGACTTGAACTCTACAAAGCCGAGTTCGGCGTACTCCCATATAGTGTCACTGATCTCGATGAGCCTCTCCTTATTCTCCTCGATCCAGCTCCATGCATTACCTTTAACGTCAGACATATCGGATCCTATCTTGTATATCGGTAATCGTATTTATGATGTGTTGAAAATTGGGGATCAATCTGGTTCAAGGCCTAATATACGCTCCAGCTCCCCTCTCCCGATGATCCTATATGCAGGGTAGTAGGCTTCCCGGTACTCTCGGGAGTGGTGGTGGGGGCGGGGTCCGTACTGCCGTAGCTCTGCGTTCAGGGTCTCCAGCTCCTCCAGATTGACCTCTATGACCCCAGAAGCGACAAGCCCATTGAAGATATCCCACACCTCCGCAAACTCTATTGGGTCTCCCTTCTCCTTTGCCGTCTCGATCATAGCGGAATACAATTCCTCTAAGGGCAATGTTTGCCGCAGATATGGCCTGAGGTTCACCCGGAACATGGATCCGTCGGGTGGGATCTTCTCCAGTAAAGGCTCCTCAGGATGTTCTTCGAGGTCAAGGGAGGCGGCCTCCTCCTCAAGCCTCCGACCTGCCCCCTCCCCTATGATATGTCCCACTCCGAAAACCCCTTGATAGAGGAGCTTGTAAAAGTCGGTAGCTCTCATACAAGGTCTCCACTGAAAGTGCTCCCTTATCAGGGCCTCAACCTGGCTCCGATCGACCATACCGGATACGATATGTTGGCGTACGGATAAAAAATAGGTTAGCCCTTGGTGATTATATTTGAGGAGCTTATCGCTGTCAGCCCTTCTCTAGAAGGGCGATGGCATCGGTGAAGATGAAAGAGTTGAGGGTCGAACTGGAAGAATAACCATCATTCTCTCTACCTCATGCCAAGGCTTTTTTCCATATCGAGATATGGAGAGCTTGGGGACCGGCTGTTATGAATAGACTGGAGAGTAGGGTGGCCATCATCACAGGGGGCGCGAGTGGCATAGGGGAGGCTATGGCGAGGTTGTTCGTCAGTGAGGGGGCATCGGTTCTCATCGCCGATGTCCAAGATCGGAAAGGCCGAGAGTTGATGGAGACACTGGGTACCAGAGCTTCCTATATCCACGCTGATGTCTCTGTCGAGGGGGATGTTGAGGCTGCCATCGCTGTCACGCTCAGTGAGTATGGACGGCTGGACTGTATGTTCAACAATGCAGGTATAGCTGGCCCCACAGGGCTCATCGAATCGGTCACTGTGGAGGAGTTTGATGAGGCAGTAGCGGTACTCCTCCGTGGGGTATTCCTAGGGATAAAACACGCAGCCCCGGTTATGAAACAGCAAGGGCGAGGGAGCATCATCAACACAGCAAGCATCGCCGGCCTCCGTACCGGCTACGGCAACCACATATATAGTGCTGCGAAGGCGGGGGTTATCCAGTTGACCCGGTCTGTTGCCATGGAGTTAGGGGAGAGCGGTGTCAGGGTCAACTGCATCCTCCCAGGATTCATCCCCACCCCCATGATCGGGAGAGCCAGAGGCCTCACCATAGAGGAGGCCGATGACAAGTTAGAGGAGATAAAAGAGGTCTTTACGGACGCCCAGCCCCTGAAGCGGCCAGGGCTCCCTGAGGATATCGCCAAGGCGGCGCTCTGGCTTGCCACCGACGAGTCCAGCTTCGTCAATGGTCACGCCCTTGTCGTCGATGGAGGGGTAAGCGGCGGGAGGATGTGGTCCGACTATCAGGAAGCCTTGGAGAGTCTCAGGGAGACTTTGGGTTTAGACCAGTGAATGACGGGAAGAGACCGGGTTGAACGATAGGGGTGGACTGGAAGACCAAAAAGTGCTCCCAGTCCCAAGGTCGAAAAGGGAAGCCAGAAGGTTCTACGACAGCATAAGCGGCATATACGACGCCCTCTCGGCTCTTTTCGAGCGTAAAAATACAGAGAAAGCCATCGAATTGTCACCCCTGAGCTGGGGTGAGACGGTCATTGACATCGGTTTCGGTACAGGGTACTCCCTCCAGAGGATATCCGAGAAGGCTGGACCCGGTGAGGTTATGGGGCTGGATCTCTCTCCCGGGATGGTCCGGCAGACCCTCGCACGACTGGGTAGAGCGGGTATCGAGGGTGTCAACCTCGTTATAGGTGACGCGGCATGCCTTCCTTGGAGGGACGAGGTCTTGGACGCGGCTTTCATGGGGTTCACCTTGGAACTCTTTGACACCCCTGAGATACCGGTCGTCCTGGGCGAGGTCCGTCGGGTTCTGAAGGATGGGGGGCGGTTCAGCATTACCTCCTTGTCCAGGGAGAAGAAGACCTTGATGTTGAGGGTCTACGAATGGGCTCACGGACATTGGCCTGCGAAGCTGGACTGTAGACCGATCTACGTAGAGCAATCGATGGAGGAGGCTGGATTCGAGATTATAGAATCAGAGAGGTCCGGGATGATGGGTCTACCTGTCAAGATCATAGTCGCTGAGAAGGGTCGCGAGGGCTCGAAATATCTGGGCGGATTCAGGAGAGTTGGCTATTCAGGTCTCTAAGCTCGGTCTCAGCGTTGTCTATTAACTCTCTGAGCTTCTTTATCCTCCATCGGATCCTCGCGTTGATGAAATTATCAACGTCATCGGATTCCTCCACCCTCGGGCACAGCACCACGGAGGCATCCAAGGTGTCTTGAGTCTCTCCCAGTACTTCGGGCAAGTCTCGACTGAAGAGCCTGTTCCACCGGTCATCATCCTCACCCCTCTGCACGATCAGCTTCACACGGTCTCGGCATCTCTCGCATCCCATGAGGTGTATGAGGATCTCACGCTCCGTCTCGAGGTCGATAATGAAAGATGCGTACTCACCTCGCAGCTCTAGGAGCTTGACTCCTTCACACCCTTCGTCCAGTCCGTTTGCAGGGACTCCTCCCTCATTGGAGTTCAATGATCGCCCACATTTTGGACTGCTGAAGAGGGGTTAAAAAACCATTTTAGAAAAAATTGGATGAGAGTTACCAATCGGATTCCCGGTCGAGCCAACCTTGGGTGTCGGGTGGTATCTTGTCCCAGTCCCTGACGTAGTCCTTGACCTTCTCAGCGAGCTTGACCGTCTGGTCATAGCCCTGTTCCTCGATGAACGCCTGTATCTCCTCAGGGGTCTTCCTCTTCGCAGGCCACTCTTCCGCGTTGGCGACCCTGAAAAGGAATCGCGCATAATTGACCGCAGCGAGCCTCAGATAGTCCTGCTCTACCTTGTCGACAGTGTCGTATTTTGTGTGACCGTAACCTCTGCCTGTGCGGCTCCTCCTGGCCTCGGGGTCTCCGCCACTCCCGCAGGGTACACTCTTCAGGAAGAAGGGCCAGTGGTCGCTGTAGGGGCTCACCCTCTGGTCTATGGGCATATCGGCGTTCATCTCAGCAGCCCACTCCTTTAAGAGGGGCTCAAGTTCGGGGAAGTCGTGGAAAGTGACACCTTTCTTCCCCGCTCTCCCACCGGAGTCAAGGTTGAGCATGAACCTGAGGTCGTCCATCTCATCCCCGTGCACTGCGACGTAGTTGTAGGAGCCGAAGAGGCCGATCTCCTCTGCGCCGAAGCAGACGAGTCTCACCCTGCGCTTAAGTTCATCCCTCACATCCCATAGGACCCTGGCGATCTCCATCACCGTAACCGCCCCGGAGGCGGGGTCAACAGCACCCTGGCTGATGTCATGACCGTCGTAGTGGCTCCCCACAACCACGTACTCCTCATCCACGGGTTCATCAGGACCCACGTCACAGATGACATTGTAGGTCTCGACCTCCATGTTCTTGTCCGTGGTCCTGATCTTGACGGTGACCTCGTCCTCCCGCTCCAGCAGCCTCACCAAGAAGCAGCCCTCCTCATGACCGATACCCACCGCCGGTATGATGGGGCTTATGCCGCCAGTCGGGGGGCCGTAGGCGGGGTAATGGTTCATGAATATCCAACCCGCCGCGCCAGCCAGGATGCTCCGCATATATTTCTCTGTCCTGTGGAGGAACCTAGTCATCCCGAGGGGGTTCCGGCTAGTCACTAAGACGATGTTCCCCTCGATCTCATCCTTCCGCTTCTCATAGTCCTCTATCGCCCCATCCCCAAGATATACCAGCTTCCCCTCTACTTCACCCCTTATTCCCAAGGGAAGAGAGATGACATCGAACTTCTTCTTGATGGGGCTGGTGACTTTGAGGGAGGCTTTCCCCCTTTTCCATCCTGGGATGTTGTAGGTCTCGTATCGGGCGTTCTTGATGCCATACTCCTTGAGCTTCTTAACCATGAATTTGACGGAACCGAGATCCCCCTCAGTCCCAGGGAACCTGCTACCATAGACATCGCAGAGGGTCTTCAGGTTGTCCATTGGCTCAGAGGAGGTGTAAACCTCGGCGGCAATCTTCTTATCGACTTTCAGATATGGGTTGTCCATCTAAGTTTCACCTTGAAGATAAACCATTGAAGGTGGATATATAATATAAACCCCGAATGGACAGAAGACTTCGACTCCCAGCGTTCGGTTTACTAAAAGGAGCCCCCCGTAGAAGGGTGGCTGTGGTCGTTGGCTCTGAAAGCCGCCGGATAGCGCGTCTGGGTTGATAGCTACGTGGGTTGTAGCCTGTAGAAAAACGTTGATGGGTCAGTAGAATTTCTGTATCTCGATGACGTAGCCCTCTGGGTCCTCCAGTAGGAAGATGCGTAGGTTCAGCTCTTCGTTGTCGTGGGGCTCGCTCAGGGTCTCCACACCATGGCTCCTGAGGTGATGGTACCAAGCATCAGGATCGTCCACCACAACAGTGAGCATCACGGGCTTGTCCATAGTGGGCTTATGGTAACCGACATTGCCGTCGACGCACCCCACATAGGCGTCCTCCGCCACCTTGAAGATCTTCGCCCACCCTTGGTCGGTGGTGAGTTCGAAGCCCATGACCCCTCCGTAGAACTCGGAGGCTTTCTCTAGGTCATCGTAGTAGAAGAATGTGATCAGTCCGTTGACACTTGGATTGTCCATGTTAGCCAGTCCCCTGTGAGGGTTAAAGAAACTAACCCCTGCAGACTCGTGGTGTATAAAAAGGGGTTAGAGGACCTCGTCCCAGCTCGCCTTCGTCCTCTCTAGCCAGACCTTGGTCTCGGGCCTGAGGTTATCGATGCGGGTGGAGAGGTACTCCTTCACCTTCCCGCCTAGAGCCACGGTATCCTCATAGCCCATCTTCTTGACCAGCTCGTCGATCTCCTCCTGGGTCCTGTGCCTTGCTGGCCAGTCGTCGGTGTTTGCGATCCTGATTGCTGCGATGGCTGAGTTGGCTACGCACTCCCTCTGGGCTCTGAGGTCTGCCTTGTCGACGGTGTCGTACATGGTATGACCGTAGCCCCTTCCCCCGCGCCTCCGGGCCTCCTCCGGGTCCCCCATCCTCCCCGTGGGCACCCCCCTCAGAAGGAAGGGCCAGTGGTCGCTATAGGGGCTGACACTCTGCCAGATGGGTATCTTGGCGCCTATGGCTCCAGCGATCTCCTGGAAGAAGGGCTCAAGCTCTGGGAAGCCACTCAGGTTGAAGCCCTGTCTACCCGCCCTGCCCGCGGCATCAAAGTTGAGCATGAACCTGATCCCCTCCATCTCCTCTGGGTGCTGGTCGACGTAGGCCCTGCTCCCAAAGAGGCCGATCTCCTCTGAGCCGAAGAGTATGAATCTCATGGGGCGTTCCAGATGCTCCCGCTCTCCTGAGAGGACCCTGGCCACCTCCATTACACAGGCTGCCCCAGTGGCGTCGTCCAGAGCCCCCACCGCAATGTCGTGACCCTCATAATGGGCACCATACACCAACATATCACCATCTCCCGTCCCCGGGAGATCCGCAATGACATTCCATGTCTCCACATCGAGGTTCTGGCACCTGGTCTTGAGTTTGACCTTGACCTCCCCTGTCCGCTGGAGCTGCCGCGCAAGGTAGTGGCCGTCCTCGTAGCTCACCCCCACCGCCGGTATGATGGGGCTTATACCCCCTGTCGGCGGGCCGTAGGCGGGGTAGTGGTTCATGAATATCCATCCCGCTGCGCCTGCAAGGACGCTCCTCTGGTACTTCTCGCTCCTGTGGAGGGATCGGGTCATCCCGAGGGGGGTACGGCTGGTCACCATAGCGATCTTCCCCTTGATCTCTCCTTTCCTCTCCTCGTAGATGTCTACTGGGCCGTCACCCAGGAATACCAGTTCAGCCTCGACTTCTCCTTCGCAGCCCATTGGGAGGGCGATGCAAGGGATCTCTTTCTCCTTGGGCTCCATCATTATGAGGGTAGAGGAGCCCCGGATCCAACCGGGATGTGTGAATCTCTCCATGTGGACATTCTCCAAGCCGTACTCCTCCAGCTTCCCCACCATGTACTCACAGGCTGCCCGGTCGTCCCCCGAGCCCGGCCAACGGCTCCCATACTCATCACAGAGAACCACGATGTTCTCCATGGTCTCGGTACTCCCGTAGACCTCGCCCAGTATCCTCTTGTCCAATTCAGTGTAAGGGTTTACCAATATCAATCACGGTTTAATATTCGTTCAAAGCGATATTTATTTTCCGTTGAGGGCTAACCCTATAAGGGGATGGTTGTAGTGGGGGGTTGGGGATATTTTGTCGGTCCTGATATTCACGGATAATCCCACGGTGGAGGAGACCCAGTTGGTCCGCGAGGAGCTGCGAGAGAGGGGTATCGAACACACGTTCATAGCTCCCTGGGACATCATCCTGCCCGAGATCCCTGAATTTGATGTCGGGATGGTCTACGTCCCCAGCAACATGCTCAACCGGGGCTCCACCTTCGAGCTCATCCACAGGCTGTTACTCCTCAGGGAGCTCGACCGCCAGATAGGGATCGTCGTTAACCCCGTGGACAGCATGCTCCTATACTCCAAGGGGCACCTCACCGTCCAGCTGAACGGCTTAGACATCCCCCATCCTAACACCATAGTCACCGAGAACATCGAGGTCGCTCATGATTTCGCCACTGAACTCATCGACTCAGGGAAGACTGTGGTCCTCAAACCCCTCTGCCGGGGCCGAGGGATCGGGGTTGTCAGGCTCGACAGGATCCGCAGCCGTAGTGACCTACTACAGTACCTGATGTGGTACAACAGGTCCCACAGCCACGGGGTCTTCTATCTCCAAGAGTACATCCCGAACCTGGGCTACGACATACGGTGCATGGTAGTAGACGGAGAAGTGGTGGGCCGTGAGAAGAGATCGAACCCCGAAGATTTCAGGTACAATGTGGCAGCCGGGGGTCTGGCCGAGCCTTTTGACGATCCCATCTACGACGAGCTGGCGGTTGAGGTAACGGAGGCTCAAGATCTGCGGCATCGACGTTCTACCAACCCGTGAGAGAGGGCCTTACATCCTTGAAGCCAACTGCTTCCCGGGTTACACCGCCCTCATTGAGGCGACAGGTATACCGATCCATGCGAGGATTGTGGACTACTTCCAGCACTTACTGAAGGGGTAGAGAGCGCTCAATCTGTTCCTGAACCATAAAAATTTAGTATTGAGCCCCCAAAGTCTTCAAGATGGGCGTATACACAGCACCCCAAGGGGAGAGCCCCCTATATGGGACCACTGAGGCTCCTGTGGACGCTCATAGAATAGTAAAGTATTGGTGAAACACGTTGGAGCGGGAGTTTATCATGATTAAACCCGACGGCGTCCAGAGAGGACTCATCGGGGAGATCATCTCAAGATTCGAGAGGCTGGGGTTGAAGGTCGTCGCGATGAAGATCCTCGAGGTTTCACGAGATCAGGCTGAGAGGCATTATGCCGTCCACAAGGGCAAACCCTTCTACGATGGTCTCATCAGGTACATCACGAGCGGCCCCGTAGTCGCGATAGTTGTGGAGGGGTGGGACGCAGTTAAGCATGCAAGGAAGATCATCGGGGCCACCGACCCGAAGGAAGCCACACCAGGCTCTATCAGGGGGGATCTGGGGCTAGACATCCAGAGAAACATCGTCCACGCCGGGGACTCCCCTCAGAACGCCAAGGAAGAGTACTCGATCTACTTCAATGAGGACGAGATATTGGTCTACACCCGCATCGACGAAGCCCTCCTCTACGCCTGACCTCCTAGCCAGCCCCTTGTACGAGTGCAGAGCCTAGATGGGGGTTGCAGTCCCTCATTTAGGTTTGCTCAGCTTATCCCGGGCTAGGAAACCGTAGTAGGCCTCCTTGGCGTCGGACGCCATGAATCTAACCTTGTCCCCTGCGATCCTCTCGTCCCCCGGCATGAAGAAGATGTTATTGAAGGCTCCCCCTTGGTCCTTGTAGGTTATGTCCACGGTGATGGGGGTCTCAAATCTGAGGGGCGGGATCTCGTGGCGCCGTTTGAGACCTTCGATGACGGTCTCCTTGATAAGCCTCTGAGCCTTCTTGGGGTGGAGGGAGACCGCACTGTACCTCCCTATACCCTTCTTCACCGGGGCAACAGCGATCTCGTAGGAGATGTTGTCCCTTATGTACTCCAGACTGTCATCGTCCCCAGAGATCATCACCAAGGGGACCCCATAGTGACCAGCTAACGCGGCGTTGAGGCAGGTCTCAGTGAGGCTCTTCCCATTAAATTCCACGGATCTCACATCCCAGATGTGACCTAACACAGCATCCTCTTGGATGAGATGGCCGTGAGCGCCGATACAGATCAGAGCGTCAAAACTCCCATCCAAGCCGAGGACCTCGTCAAAGAGCTCAGCGGAGTTGACGACTATATTGACATTCTCCGGGAACTCCTCGGAATAGACGTTCATCGACTTCCCGTGAGCGTCATTGAACCAGATCTCCGCCTCGGGATCCACCTCCAAGACCCCCTCTATCGACGCTTTGACGTCCTCGGTGGCGAAACGCTGACCCCGAGGGTAGGCCGAGGGGGTTTTGGTGGTCGGCCCCGTCATGCCTCCCCCCGCTATTCCTGAGACCCCTTCCATGTCAAAGGAGATGTATACCTTCAACCCTACCCACCTTCAGAGATATCCGTGTCTAATACTCCCTATTTGTATTTACCGGGATCACCCTCGGATCGATGGGACAACGAACCTCTGGACCAATTGATGGCGGTTGTGCCTCAATGGGTCATGGCCTTTTGAGCATATCAACGTCAACTAAGACCACAATCACTGCGTTGACCATAATTATGCCGTGGGTCCTAGCCTCATCAGTTGTGGAGGAAACGGGGAATCTGATCCCGCCTCGGATAACGTCTATCCTCCTCTCCCCTTCAGGGAGGATATTCAAAACGGCTTCCGCGTCCACACTCTCAGGGTTTGGGGTGGCCACCGTGACATCCACCATAAGGGCCTCCTCCACCTCCTCGAAGCTGTCGGCCTCGAAAAGCTGCATCAGACCCACCATGCTGGAATGGCTGATGGCGTCTTTGACAGCCCTCTGGGCTGCCTTAGTCTCGTCCTCGCCGTGGAGATCTATGCCGGTCCCGACCTCCACCAGATAACGTCTATAAACCATCTCAGATCCATCGAAGACTTCTATTTCTAAGGGGATAAAAAGGGTTCTTGACCCCTTAAAATATAAGATCGGATCAGGGAGTTGAACAAGAATATACGGTTAAGGCGGTGAGGATGACGGGTAGGCGCCAACTGGTGGAAGAGAAGCTGAAGGATTTCCTCGAGGAAGACATTGGGATGGGTGACATCACCTCCATCGCTCTCGTGGACGAAGACCAACAGGGGAGAGCACGCCTTTATTTCAGGGAGGATGGTGTCGCCGCTGGGCTCCGGGAGGCTGGGATGGTCTTCAATCTTCTCGGATGCGATGTCAAGCCCCACAGGAAAGACGGAGAAATGGTCCAAGAGGGACAGACCCTGATTGAGGTCGAGGGTTCTGTCAGGGCTCTCCTCGCCGGGGAGAGGACTGTCCTCAACATCGTGGGCAGGATGTCTGGCATCGCCACCCGGGTCGCGGAGGCTCAGAGGGTTGCCTCTGAGGCGAATCCCGGAGTGAGGGTTGCAGCGACCCGTAAAACAGTGCCAGGCCTCAGGGATCTTGACAAGAGGGCGGTTGAGCTGGGGGGCGGGGATACCCACCGATTCAGGCTGGACGATTGTGTTCTCATCAAGGACAACCACCTCGCCCTCGTCCCTTCAATCGCCGAGGCGGTCGGGAGAGCACGGGACAGGGTGAGCTTCACCAAGAAGATCGAGGTGGAGGTCCGGAGCCTTGAGGGGGCTCTGGAGGCCGCAGAGGCCGGTGCTGATATTGTGATGTTTGACAACATGCCCCCGGGGGAAATCTGTATAAGCTTGGACGGGTTGAATGAGAGAGGTCTCAGAGAGGGAAGGCTGTTCGAGGCTTCAGGCGGGATAACCCTCAGTAATCTGGCGGATTACGCCGCCTCTGGTGTAGATGTAGTCTCGATGGGCAGCCTCACCCACTCTGTGAGGAGCCTCAACGTCAAGCTTGAGATAGAGATGGTATAGGTTGGAACCCTCAGAGCTACAGACGAAGATAATCGAACTCAAAGAGGAGAAGGACGCCCTCCTACTAGCCCATAACTACCAGATAGACGAGATCCAGGTGATCGCCGACTACATCGGTGACTCCCTGGGGCTCTGCAGGAAAGCCCAGGGGGTCGAGGACAAGGATATGATCGTGTTCTGCGGCGTCGACTTCATGGCTGAGACGGCTTCGATCCTCAACCCCCAAAAGAAGGTGGTGATCCCCACCACAAGAGCTAGGTGCCCCATGGCAGCGATGCTCCCCCTTAAAGTCCTCAGAGCAATGAAGGAAGCTCACCCCGGAGCCCCTGTCGTTCTCTACGTCAATACCCTTGCTGATGTGAAGGCCGAGGCCGATGTAACCTGCACTTCCTCCAACGCAGCTGAGATCGTAGCCCAGATGGAGGGGGATACCGTCCTTTTAGGACCTGACAGGAATTTAGCCTGGTATGTCTCTCAGAGGGTCCCCCATAAGGAGGTGATCCCGGTACCCGATTATGGCCACTGTAATGTCCATCGATTCATGGGGGACGGCTCCGAGGCGATGGAGCTCAAGAAGAGACATCCAGACGCTGAACTCCTGGTCCACCCCGAGTGCGAGCCAGAGTTCCAAGAGAAAGCAGACTTCATCCTCTCCACCGGGGGCATGTACCGCCGGTGTAAAGAGTCAGACGCTGGGACCTTCATCATCGCCACCGAGATGGGTCTAGTCCACCGGTTGAGAAGGGAGATCCCAGGGAAGACCTTCCTCCCTGCCAAGGAACGTACAGAGTGCGCCGCGATGAAGCGCATCGACCTGGAGAACACTCTTCAAGCCCTCAAGGACGAGGGGCCGGTCGTCAAGGTCCCTCAGGATATTGCTGACAGGGCTCGACTACCAATAGAGCGAATGCTCAAGATGTCATAACCGAGTCAGGGTACACGTTTAATCTTTGATGCTTCTCTCTATAAAGCGGTTAGAATATGTCCGTTGTTGAATTTAGGGGTAAGAAGCCGAAAGTTGCAGAGTCGGTGTTCCAAGCCCCCGGCTCATTTATCATCGGAGAAGTCACCATCGATGAGGGTTCCGGGGTCTGGAACGGGGCTGTGGTCAGGGGCGACGATGACTCCGTCGAGATCGGCGCCCGTTCCACGGTCTTGGAGAACTGCATAGTCGAGGCCCCTGTCGGGAACCCTGTCAGTATCGGGGACGACGCCACCATCTCCCATGGGGCTATAGTACATGGCGCCACAGTCGGTGACAGGGCCCTTGTGGGCATAGGGGCAATCGTCCTCGACGGTGCTGAGGTGGGTGAAGGGGCTGTCATAGGGGCTGGGGCTGTGGTCCCCCCAAGGTCTGTGATCCCTCCGAACACTCTCGCCTTGGGGGTCCCAGCTAAGCCGGTGCGGGAAGTCAGGGCGGAGGAGAGGAATATGATTAACCAGGAGCAGTCGAGGGTGATCTCTAAGGCGGAGGCTTACAAGAAGATCTTCGTCAAGTGAGCCCTATTTCTCGTTGTGGGGGAAGGTGAAGGCCGAGGGGCATAGGTCATTGAGGACACACGCTCCACAGTCCGGCTTCCTGGCGTCGCAGATAATCCGACCATGCTCTATGAGCAGGTAGTTCACTGAGAGCCATTTCTCCATGGGTAAGACCTCCATCAGGTCTCTCTCGATCTTGTCTCTGTACTCCTCCTCACTCAACCCCAACCGGTGTGATAGCCTCCAGACGTGGGTGTCTACGGCGATCCCTTCGACGACGCCGAAGGCGTTCCCGAGGACAATGTTGGCGGTCTTCCTCGCTACGCCTTTGAGTTTGGTGAGTTCTTCCATCGTGGAAGGGACTTCTCCATCATGTTCTTCCACGATGACCTTGCAGGCCTCCTGGATCGCCTCAGCCTTCCTTCTGTAGAACCCCGAGGACCTAACAGCCTGCTCCAGCTCCTCCCTGGGAGCTTCGGCGTAGCTCTCCGCCGTCCGGTACTTCTTAAAAAGGGTCGCGGTGACCTTGTTGATCTGTTCATCTGTGCTCTGGGCTGAGAGGATGGTTGCCACTAGGAGGTCCAGGGGGGTCCTCCAGTTCAGGGACGTACCCTCCGCTTCAGGGTATTCCTTCTCCAATCGGGTTATGATCGTCTTCCCTTTGGCGCTCATATCTGCCATGGCAGAGTCAGGGGGAATATATGCATCTTTCTGGGTGTTTCTATTCACCGTTTTGGGTGAAAACTAGATCTTTAGGCAAATTATGTTAGATATAAGCAAACATATATAAAGTGGAAGGGAAAGCCTCAAAAAATCTATTTACTATCAAAAATAATGTTGGAAAACGCTTAAATCAGAGTCTTCAAAGACGGGGATGGTGAGAAATGGACACGACCGAACCTATAGACGCTCTCAAGGTAGCGATCCGAGAGGTGATCTCCAAGGTCATGCCTGATGAAGAGGTCGATATCGACGAGATCAAGGACGAGGTTTGGGCCGATCTCTCACGAATCTACTATAAATATGAGGACGAGGCCCAAAAACGGGCGTTCAGGTCCGTCATGAAGGAGATAGCAGAGAAGATCCAGGACGATAAATGGGAGACAGTCTATAAGAAGATATACCGCGAGGAGCTCAAGGAAAGAACCCCAGTCTAAAGATAAAAACAGTCTCTCCCAGAAGCTCCGTATACCCCGTTTCAAACTCACTTGTAATGACTCGAAGTAAATACGCCTAGACCACTCACTCCCCTAATTCACGCATATACGGTTTTCGACTCAGAGCACTGAACTACCCCCACAGTTTCCCTCTGAGTGCGAGTTAAAATTGTTAAATTGTGAGAGGGATATTGTTTAGCGGAGATTCAAATGACTGAGTATGATGTATTGATTAAAGACGCTGAGATCGTTGAAGGGACGGGAAAGAAGGTATACAGGGGCTCCATCGGGGTCAAGGGGGACAAGATCGAAGACCTCGGTGAGATCAAGGGGGATGCTGAGAAGGTCGTCGAGGCGAAAGGTCTCACTGCCCTCCCAGGCTTCGTCGACGCTCACAGCCACGCCGACTGGAGCCTCCTCTGGTTCCCCAAAGTCGAGAGCTACATCATGCAGGGGGTGACAACCTTCGTAGGAGGACAGTGCGGTGGATCGCCCGCACCCCTCGGTGAGCACATCAGGGTGCCCTGGCTGCTGATGGACCATCTGCCCGACCTGGATCCTTTCAAGTTCTACCCCAAGCAACCCTACTATCCTCTGGAGCAGGTCAACGAGTGGATGGAGGAGATCTATGGATGGACCTTGGACTGGGAGACAATGGAAGGCTACTTCAAGAAGGTCGAGGAGGTCGGCATCTCCATGAACTATGCACCTCTCGTCGGCCACGGTTCCATCAGGACTAAGGTGATGGGTCTCGATTACAAGCGGGAGTCAACCGAGGAGGAGCAAGCCAAGATGCGGGAGTTGATCCACGAGGCGATGAAGCAGGGCTGCATCGGCATGAGTACAGGTCTCGACTATGACCCTGATGTCTTCGCCGCCCAAGAAGAGATCATCGACGGTGTTGGCGTCTTAAAGGAGTATGGTGGAGTCTACTGCCCCCACTGGAGGCGGACAGGTCGTAGGAGGGGGATAGCCGCCGGGCATGTCCCCAATGAGAAGATCACCGCCCTTATGGAGTGTGTCGACGTCCAAAAGAAGACCGGGGTCCGCTTACACTATGCCCACATGTCCACCGGCTGGCAGATCTACCCTCAACCATCTGAAGAGCTGGAGGCGGCGAACATCAAGGCCACCCTCGACATGATCACCCATGACTCCAAGGAGGAGCTGGATATAACATGGGACGCCATCCCCCGGATGACCCGGAGCGGATTCGCCGTGATGCCCTACCTATGCAGCCTGTACTCTCCATGGCTCAGGGAGCTGGGTGGTAGGGAGCAGTTTTCAAAATGGCTCAAAGTCAAGGATTTCAGGGAGGAGGTCAAGGAGGCTATTAAGCAGGGAAAATGGTTCATCAGGGTCGCCTACAACCCCAACACCAATCCCCAATGGGCTGAGAACATCTACGTCCTCAACAGTAAGATCCCAGACGTCGACGGCAAATCCATCGCCGAGATAGCCAAGGAACGGGAAACTGACGAGTGGGACACTTGGCTCGACCTGATAGCGGAGGACCCTGACGCCAGAGGCGCCACAGGGCAGCTCCAGCCCATGGATTGCTATCTCCAGTACTACACAGACCCCAAGGGGATGGTGGGCCTCGACACAGGTGTCTTCGACACCAAATTCCAAGCCAAGAATCCACCCTACAGCTTCCCTGGTATAAATACCTTCAGCGCTTACCCGATGTTCTACATCAAATACGTCAGGGATGGAGGCCTATTCACCCTTGAGGAGGCTGTGCAGAAGACCGCCACGATGCCGGCACGGGTCCATAAATTAGAAGGTCGGGGAGTCCTCAGTGAAGGGGCTTACGCAGACATCGTCCTCATGGACATCCCGAAACTTAAGGTGTTGAGCGACGAGATCGAGTCCCGGAGGCACCCTGAAGGCATCGAGTATGTCTTCGTCAACGGCGAGACTGTGGTCGAAAAGGGTAAGCACACAGACGCCACCCCAGGTCGGGTCCTAAAGAGAACCTCCTGAATACCGGATACCCCTTTTCTCTCCTTTTTCTAGGTTAAAGCCTAAGCCTTCAGAGTCATTGAAGAACGGGGAATTCTTAATATAATCCGTCTTCTCATCGTACCAGTCTGAAGGTGTAAAGATGAGTGAGCACGCGGAAGCTGTCCTCAAGGCCATGAAAGAAGCTGGGAAGCCAGTCAGGCCCGGGGAGGTCGCCAAGGTTCTCGGCGTCGAGAGCAAACAGGTCTCCAAAGCCATCAAGGCACTGAGGAAAGAGGGGAAAGTCCACTCCCCCAAGAGATGCTACTATGCCCCCACGGAATGACGTCGACCCCTCAGCCCTTTTTTCTGTTTTCCCTGAACCCATTCGGTCGAAGGGATGAGACTGTTCACTTCTCAGATTTGAGCTGGTTATAGAGGTTGTGGGCTTCTTCAGGTGTCGCCCCTTCATGTATCACGTTCCTTACCGCCCGTATCATGGGCTCTGCGTGGTCGTTCTGCCAGATGTTCCGGCCCATGATCACCCCGACTGCGCCACCCTCCAAGGCGTTGTAGGTGGTCTGGAGGGCGTCAAGCTCGGTGTCCATCTTTGGGCCCCCTGCAATGAGGATGGGGACAGGGCAGCCCTCCACAACCCTCTCAAAGTCTTCACAGTAATAGGTCTTCACAAACCTAGCCCCCAACTCTGCCGCTATGCGGCAGCAGAGGGAGAGGTATCGGGCGTCTCTCTTCTCCAGTTCCTTACCAACGGCGGTGACCGCGAGGACGGGTATCCCATACCCCTCAGCCTCGTCCACCAACTTCGATAGGTTCTTGAGGGACTGGTGCTCATGGGGGGCACCGACGAAGATGGAGAGCGAGAGGGCGGAGGCATTGAGCCTTATGGCTTCTTGGATGGAGGTGATTATGGTCTCGTTGGAGAGGTCTTCCTTCAGGATGCTGGAACCACCGGAGACCCTGAGTACTATCGGGATATCTGCCCCTGGGTCGATGCAGTTTCTCAGGATCCCCCTGGTGAGCATCAACCCGTCGCAGTAAGGCAGCAAGGGCGCAACGGTCTCTCCAGGGTCCTCAAGTTTCCGGGTAGGCCCCATGAAATAGCCGTGGTCGATGGGGAGGATGAGGGCCCGCCCCGTTTCGGGCTTGATGATCTTAGACAACCGGTTCTTTATACCCCAATCCATAAGTCTTCACAGTTAATTCAGGGAAGTCATAGGTCTATTAACCCTTCCATCAAGGGGGATACCATCGGAGGTATTACTTTAAACCCGTTCCACGGGAGTATTGCATCAGGGATCCAGTTGCACGTAGGTGTCTACTACAGGAACGACGATGTCAGGGTCGAGGAGATGCCAGTCCCGGAGATTGGGTCCGGGGAGCTGCTGCTGGAGGTCTCGTTGTGCGGGATCTGTGGCAGCGATGTCATGGAGTGGTACAGGGTCAAGAAGGCCCCAAGGGTCTTGGGTCACGAGGCTGTCGGAGTTGTCAATGATGTCGGTGAGGGCGTCGAAAAGGTCGAGGTCGGAGACAGGGTCTTCGTCTCCCACCATGTCCCTTGCGGTGAGTGCCGTTATTGCGCGAAAGGGGCTTACACCGCCTGCGAGACCCTCCACTCCATCAACATAGATCCAGGGGGATTCGCCGAGTACGTCCGGGTCCCCGCCATCAATGTCGACTACGGCATATTCCCTCTCCCCGACAACGTTACGGATGAGGAGGGGGTCTTTATCGAGCCCTTGGGATGCGTCGTCAGAGGCCAGGAAAGGCTGGACATCCGCCCTGGGGACACTGTTCTGGTCCTGGGGAGTGGAGTCTCAGGGATCCTCCACATCCAGCTCGCCCGCCATATGGGGGCCTCAAAGGTCTTGGCCACTGACATCCAGGAGGCGAGGCTGAAGTATGCCGAGCAATTCGGGGCAGATGATGCTATAGATGCCCGTGGTGACGTGCCTGGGGTGGTCCGGAAACTCAATGATGGAGAGGCCGCAGATCATGTCATTGTGAGCACGGCCGCCCTCTCCGCTGTGAAACAGGCCTTTGAGAGTATCGACGACGGAGGGGATATACTCCTTTTCGCTCCGACGCCGCCGGGAGTTGAACTCCCATTAAACCTGAACGATGTCTGGAGTAGACAGATCACCCTGACAACGACCTATGCAGCCGCCCCCGGAGATCTGGAGACTGCCCTTGGGTTGATCCGGTCAGGGTCTATCAACTTTCGCGACATGGTGACCCACAGGCTGAGCCTCTGGGAGATACAGGCGGGCTTCAAGCTGGTCGCCGAGGCGAGGGAGTCCTTGAAGGTGGTGGTCAACCCCCATCTGTGAGTGGGGACAGAGTCTCCTCTGGTCGCCAGTTAGACCATCAATCTTTAATTCTTGGAGACCAGGTTCATTTCAAGTGATCCCATTGAAAACCTCAAAGCTTGTCGGTGTAATGGCGCTCTTGGTCCAGATAGGCTCAGCTGTGGCCTTCGTACTGAGCATCATGACTGTCTATGGTGTACTCACCAGCGCTCTCGGTGGAGGCATGATGTTCCAGATGGAGGTGGACCAGACAACGGGGGCGGGGACCCTTGCTCTAGAACTTCAGCCGAGCAACCCAGGAGTCTTAGACGCTGATTTCTCCTTTGGCCTGAGCCTACTTGACTCTGAGGGGGAACCAGTAGCAAGTGACTCGGGGTCGTTATCTCTAACAGCAGGGGGTTCAGGGACGCTCAACCTGGTCCTTGAGGTCCCTCGGGAGGACTTTGAGAGGATCTATAACGAAGGGGAGAGTTCACTGGAGATCAGCGTGTCCCTCCGGACTCTATACGATCTGGTAGGTATCTCCGACACCTTCACCATCCCGCAGGGGGGTCAACGATGAGCAGGCGATCCAGCGCCATAATATCAGCGACCATAACCCTCATCATTTTCACCGTGCTCCCCCTCTACGTCCCTAGCTTGTTACCACCCCAATATCTGGAGAAGGTCGCGGAGTTCGGGATAGACATAGGCCAGTTTACTACCCAGATAGCTGTGATCGGGGGGGTCGTGGCCCTGCTGACTCTGGTTAAAGGGTTCGTGGCACTTCATTCCCCCATATACCTGTTGGCGGCCCTCGCGTCAAGCGTTGTGACCCTCTTCTTCACCGTGACCGCCGTCAGCCTCGGGAGGCTCGATGAGTTGGGTAACTTGGGGTTGACTTCTATAACCGTCGATGTGGAGGGCAGCCTCAACCATATTGTCCTAGATTTCAGGATATTCGTCCAGCTCACTGCAGTGGGTGTGATCTTGAAGATGATTGAGACCGTGCTGACCTTCATGGAGGCTAGACAGGAGAAGGCCCTATCTCAGAGTCCTTCAACGGGTTAAGTTGTATTCCCCCTTCCGAGGGGGCTCAGAATAGGATGGAGAGACAGGTCAGGGCTCCGTCGCATTTCTCTATCTCGCTCACGTCCATAGGTATGACATGGTAACCGGCCTCCCGGACCATAGCGTGAGACTCTGGGTAACCCTTTGGCATCAACACGGTGTCATCCACAGTCAGGGTGTCCGCAGCATACTCCTCCCCCTCCGGGACCCTTAGGACCTTGAGACCATTCAAGGCGGGGTGATCCGCGTATCTGGCTGTAGCGATCACCCTGCCATTCCCGAGGCTGGTGATATAGCTTTTGAGGTGCATTATGCCTGGATCCTCAATTGTGTCGACCGTGATCCCCAGCCAATCCCTCATCTGGGCGACCCCCTCGAGGTTGGTCCTCTGAGTGAGACCGCATATCAACCGGTCTGGGAGATGGATCACATCTCCCCCTTCGATGGTTGCCGGGGCCTCCGCCCACCTGACGGGCATGTACTCTTCAAGGACCGCTGCCACCCCAGGCTGCTCCCCTCTCCTGCCCTCCTTGGCCATACGGCAGATGAGCGCCTTCCCCCTGTAGACCACTGCGTTATCCTCTACAAAACAGGAGTCGGGGAGTACATCGTCTCGCGATACCCGTATCACCTCCAGTCCCAGCTCCGAGAGGACCTCGCAATACCTCGCATGCTGTTCTCTGGCCTTCGACAGGTCTAGGGTATGATGGAGGGGATGGGAGGAGATGCATCCCTTGTAGCTGTTCCCTGGTTCCCTCACCAGAGCACGCCTGTAATCCATTGGATTCCCTCAACAATGTGCACCCTTCCCTTGATATAAAATCCTTGAGAACAGTCAGGCATTCAGCATCAGCATTGCAGCACCATTCACTACAGCATGACCCACGACGCACCCTAGGATGCTCCGGGTTCTGAGGAAGACAATGCCGTTCAGGAATCCTAGGAGGAATACCGGTATCAGGAGGAGGGGGAACCCCGCTCTGACATGTCCATGATGGACCGCCGTGAAAAGGGCGGTCTGTATGAGGTTAAGGGCGAGATTTCGGGTTGAAAGCACTGCCCCCTTATCTGAATAATATCCGAGGAAGAACCCCCTGTAAGCCACCTCCTCATAGACCGGGTACCAGACTATATCCGTAAATATAGCCCAAGCCACAATGGGCTTTGCCCTCAACATCTGATAGGTGAGGTGGATGGGGTAGTAAGCTATCAGCACCAAGAGAGCGGCGATGAGCCCCAATATGAGAGATGGGGGTATTGCCTCGGTACTGAGACCCGTATGGGAGAGTTCCTCCTTCAAGACCGCCTTGACGAAGAGTAGCGGTAGGAGGATTAGGGGATAGAAAGACCCGTTGAGCCAGAGGGCCAGGAACACCAGCGCGGCCAGAATCCTCTCTGTTGACGGATCCAATATCAGATGACCCCACTCTCTCAGTGGGGATCCTTTTAAAAAAACCCGAGGGAAGGGGTTAGACCAGCTTCTCGCCGGCGATCTTTTCGACCGCCTTGATGACGGCCTGGGTCCCCTTCTGTGTCAAGTCCTCAGCCTCGAGGCTCCTGTACATCTGGTGGACGACCGAGGTCTCTATCAGGGGCATCTTGACTTCTGCCGCTGCCTCCATTATGAGCCTCAGATCCTTGAGGTAGTCCTTGATCTTGAAGCCTGGCTCCATGTCACCCTTGAGCAGCCTCGCGCCGTTGTTGGTCAGCTGCCAGCTCCCTGCTGCACCGCCTGAGACCGCTGCGTGACATTTCTCAAGGTCCGCTCCAGACTTCTTGGCGAACATCAGAGCCTCGGCGACCCCCAGCATTGCGGTTCCCACCAGGATCTGGTTGACCAGCTTCACGGTCTGGCCCATCCCATTGCCTCCGACGTGGGTTATCGTCTTCCCCATCGCCTCGAAGACGGGGAGGGCTTCATTGAAAGTCTCCGGGTCCCCACCGACCATGATGCTCAGGGTGCCGTTCTGGGCGCCGATGGCCCCACCGCTAACAGGGGCGTCCAGCATCCTTACGCCCTTCTCTCCAAGCCTCTCCGCGATATCCCTCGTAACCGCCGGGGAGATAGTGCTCATATCGATGACGATATCACCGGTACTGGCCCCATGTATCACCCCCTTGGAGCCCATGATGACCTCCTCGACATCAGGGGAGTCAGTGACAATTGATAGGATAATCTCCGAGGCCTCTGCCACCTCCTTGGGGGAGGCGGCAGCCTTGGCCCCCGCTTCGACGAGGGGGTCCATCTTAGAAGCCGTCCTATTCCAGACTGTGACGGGGAAACCCGCCTTGATCAGATTCATGGACATGCCGCTGCCCATGAGCCCGAGCCCAATAAAACCTATTTTCTTCAATTTCTCTCGGGGAATAATCCACCCCTAGCAAGAAAATTCTTTCGCCTAGCGACCGACAGTCTTCTTCAGTATGAGCAAGTAATGGTTACCTGCTAGTCCCAGAAGGATCAGGGCTATGCCGATCACGAGCATTGTGTTAGCCTTCCTAGGGTTGTTTGTGACCTTTGTACTCCTATAAGAGACCAAGAGGCCCCCAACCATGAAAAAAGTGAGGATCATGCTCACGATGCTCTCGTTGATAGTCTGCTCACCTATCAAGGGGTGAATTGCAATCCAACTCCCACCCGGACCCGGGACGATGGACGGGGGGTTGTCGAGGATATCGTAGATGCCCCCGCCGGCGATGAAGGCTGTAAAAACGACCATAATGATGGCGACTGTGGTGGCGGATATCCTCGGGAGTCGCCTACTGCCTCTACTCAGGTCGTCGATGAACCTCTTCAGCCGTTCTCCAATTGATGGGATCCCAACAGCCTCCTATCAGGGATGTACTCATGTGACCTCCGGGATATATGGTTTTTTACGATCCAACAACCCCTTCACCTCCGGACAACCCTTTAAATCTAGGTCCTACGGAGGATATCGGGGACGAAGGTATGCCACAAAGGGTCACGTGCGCCGAGTGCAACCATCTGCTCTACGAAGGGGATATCCTGAAATCACCTCAGGACATCATAAAAAAATACGACGGCCGATGCCCGGAATGCAACCGTGAGCTCAACTTCGACAGCACAGGCGTAAGCATCTCCCCCTACACCGAAAACGACAACAACTGAGACAGACAGACCTAAAGACCGGGGAGAGCAGGGTAAGGTCATACCCGACGAGAGGGGGCGTAAACTAGCGCCAATTACTCTAGACCGGTTAACGAATATTTCGTGTGTGATTAGACACCCTCACTGAATAATGAATCTGGACTGAACATACTTGAAGCCCTGTTTCTCCTATAACCTGTTTTTCAGCACTTTTTGAGTCTAATAAGATATTTAGGCGCTTGGTTTGTACTTTTCTAGGACAATAATGCCGCTCACCATCGGCTTACACTAAAAAGCTTATATTTATCGTGTTTGTAGAGGTGCCGAAAACTGGGATGTCGGCTCCCTCATTGCGTGAACGCCTTAAAGACATGTATTTCGGCTGGTACACCGTGCTCGCCGGTGCCATCATCGCCTGCTGGGGATATGGGAGCTGGTATTATGGGATGAGCGCTCTTTTCACCCCCCTTATCGCCGAGTATGGATGGACCCGGGCTCAGCTCTCGGCAGCCTTCAGCATGCGTAGCATCGAGGGGGGCTTGGAGGGCCCCATCGGGGGTATGCTCATCGATAGATATGGCCCCAAGAAGATCACAATCATCTCCACGATCATCGCCAGCCTCGGGCTCCTCCTGGTTCTCTTCGTCCGTGACATCTGGCAGTTCGTCATAGTTTGGGGTTTCGTTGTGAGCCTGGGCTTCAACCTCGGGCTCTATGACACTGTGAACGCAGCTGTGGCGAAGTGGTTCGTGAGGAAAAGAGGGCGGGCGATCTCCTTGGTGACCATCGGAGGGGGTCTTGGAGCTCCTGTCGTGGTCCCCGTGATGACGTGGATTATCGTCAACTACGGTTGGAGGTCGGCGTTGATCTTCGTGTCCCTCTCAACCCTCGTTATCTGTCTACCCCTCGCGTGGTTCTGGATGAAAGATCATCCCCCAGAGCACTACGGGCTGCTCCCTGATGGGGACACCGTGATAAAGACCTCCGACGTGGAGGATAATGACCGGGAGAACGCCATCGAGGAGTATGAGTTCACCCCCAAACAGGCCCTCAGGACCCGCTCGTTCTGGACTATGCTCATCGCCTTCGCCCTCAATGGAGGCATCCTAGCCATGGTAACGATGCACCAGATGCCCTACCTTGAGGACATAGGCATCGATCCTCTTGCAGCGGCAGGCGTGTTAGGGTTGATGGCTACCATGAGCCTCCCCGGCAGGGTCGTATTCGCGTGGGTGGGGGACCGATGGGGGGAGAGGAGAGCCCTGATGCTCGGATATGCACTGAAGACCGTGGGCCTCCTGATCTGGACGACAGCCCGGACCATCCCCCAGATAATGGTGTTCGTCGTCCTCTTTGGCCTGGGATACGGGGGAACCATCCCCGTCCAAACCTCCCTCAGGGCCAGTTTCTTCGGCAGGAAGGCGTACGCCACCATCACAGGCTACACCACCTTTTTCACGGCACTCACCAACATCGTATACCCCATCTTCGCTGGCTGGACCTATGATGTAACGGGGAGCTACACGGACGCCTTCCTGATAATTGCAGGGCTCCAGGCCCTAGCCATAGTCTTCATGTACCTGGCCAAGAAACCACAGCCCCCACCCTCTGATCCCTAAGCAGATTAGCCAAGAAAGCAGGGGGAGATGGGCCTCATAAGAATGAGCAGTAAGGTCCCTGATTAGGACCGTCCTCACTCCGTCTGTTCCCTGCGCAGCACCTTGCCGGGTCTCACACCTGTATGTTGGGCGTCCTTGACGACGAGGATCCCGTTCACGATGACATGCTCGATCCCCTCAGGGTAGCGTCTCGGGTTCAATTGGTCCCCTTTATCGGTTACCTTCCGGGGATCCAGTACTACGATGTCTGCGTAGCCGCCCTTCTTTAGGGTCCCTCGGCCTTGGAGGCTGAACTTCTGTGCGGGGAGGCTGGTGACCTTCCTGATCGCCTCCTCCAAGCTGAGGGCTCCCGTCTCCCTGTAGGCTCTCCTGAGATACCGCGGGAACCCTCCATAGCTGTTCTCGTTGGGCAGATACCATGGCGGGTGTCGGCTCTCCCACTTGTCGTCGACTGCGAAGGTGTCGATGCCTACCATCCCCTCGGGGTGCTGCATGAACCTGAGCTTGACCCAGTCGTCTCCTCTATCCCTGACCGCCTTGGTTGAGGGGTCCTCAGAGAGGATTTCCATCAGGGCGTCGAGGGGCTCAACCCCCCTCTCCTCAGCGACCTCCGCCACAGTCTTACCGACGCAATCCTCGGCCTCAGACTCGACGATCTCCCTCATCCCCGCCCAGTTGGGAGTGATATTCGGGTTGAGGCGGTACCACTTCCCCGCCCAGATAGCCTCTTTGATCTCCTCCCTGAAGTCCTTCATCTTCAGTGCCTCGGCGAACTGCTCTAAGCTCCCGGATATCTTGAGCCACGGGGCCAGGGTGCCTGCAAGCCAGGGACTGGTGTATATCCCCCCGGTTGAGTGATGGGGGATGAGATCAAAGTTGACATCGATCTCCTCCTCCCGGGCGTCGTCGACGAGCTTGAGTGTCGCCCTCACCGCAGCCTCTTTCATCAGATCGTTGTCGCCGGGGGTGACATCATAGAGGGAGCCCAGATGGGAGACCTGTACCGGGATACCTGCTTTCCGGCCTATGTCTATAGCCTCGAGTACCCCCTCCGTCTTGACAGGGGGGAACTCCCCGGGTCTCCGGGCCTTCCTGTGACCCGTCCGGAGGCTATGGCTGGCGTAAACACCGCCGTATCCGGCCGCTACTTTGGCGCAGGCGAAGAGTTCTTCAAATCCTGCCCATATCCCTGGATCATAGTCCCGGCCCACACTTATGCCCCTGCACCCGTCTTGCATCGCCCTCTCTACATGCTCTCCCATCTCCTGGACCTCCTGTTCCGTAGCTTCTCGTTTGAAGTCGGCGCCCATTACTAAGCTGCGGATATCACCGTGACCGACCAAAGGGACATAATTGGCGCTGATCCCTCCCTTCTCTACCCTCTTGAAGAACTCTCCCAGGGTATGCCAGTCTATCTCCCATCCATAAAGCTCCTTGTGCCGGGCGTTGACCTCGTCACGGGGGAGGAGACAATCCTTGTAGTACATCCGGGGGGCAATATCCGTCCATAGGTCGGTGAGAACCCAGGGGAGCCCTATCATGTCCCCGAAGGGGCCAGGGCTGTCCCCGCATTGCCCCCCGATGAAGGTGGTTATCCCCTGCCTCACGAAACCGGGGGCCTCGGGATAGTAGAGGATGCTGAGATCCCCGTGGTTGTGAACATCGATGAACCCTGGGCAGACCACCAGCCCCTCAGCGTCGATAATGGTCTTGGCGTCGGCCTTGATCTCTCCCTCCACCTTGCCGAGGGCTGAGATCAGCTCTCCCTTTACGGAGAGGGCGCCATTGTAGGCTGATCCGCCTGTACCGTCGACTATGTTTGCGTTCTTGATGAGGATGTCTAACTCTTCGGCCATCTCAATCGAGGATAAATGAGCGGAGGAGCGCTTAACCTTTAGGGAGCTCAGGTCCAGACGGTGAGGCGTATCAGCTCATTCTTGGACCAGATGCATCTCGACCCCGTCGGGATCCCTGAAGAAGACAGTCGTCCGGTCTCCTCTACCAGGGATCTTCCTAGGGGGAGAGATGAACTCTATCTTGTCTTTGAGCCTCTCATACATATCACCCACATCCTCGACGCTGAAACCGATATGCCTGAAGCCGAGGTCTGTCAGCCTCCTCGGAGGTTGGATGGTCTCCTTCCCCTCAGGGAGGTTCATTAACTCGATCTTGGTCGACCCTAACCTCAGAACGGCGACTCTATCTTTAGGTCTCTGTATGGTCTCCAGATGCTTGAAGCCCAGTAGCTTGTAGAACCCAATTGAGCGTTCAAGGTCCTTAACAACGATGAGGATGTGGTCGAGAAGACTAGGCGCAGTCATGTTGATCGTTCATCAAAGCCCTATTATGCTTTAAACGATATCTCTCCCAGCCCGGCCACCTCAGGGATATCGCGTAGATAACTATCACTATAGGCGGATCAGGTAGCTCCCTAGCAACATTAGTAGTATGAGGACCACGACAAGCTTCTTCAGGATGGTTATGGTTCTGTGGCTGGGTATCTTCTCTTCCTCTCATTCAGGGGGTTTGCGATATCTTAAAAAAGTTTGAGGAGGGTCTGGACGTCCACACTCCCAAGCTTGGTCCTATCTCTCCCATTTCTCGCCTATAGGGTAGATGCCCCACGGGAGGTTTTCATAGTCCAGGGTGCTCAGGTCAGCCGGGCCCAAGCCGGGGGGGTCAATAGGGTAGTCGACGGTGGACCAGGTGTCCCAATAAGCCTTGTGATGGACCCGACTTTTTATCTCGACGATCTCAAGGCTGTCTACATCGATGCCGATTGTCTTCAACGGATCAGCGCTCATGGGAGCGTAGAGCTTCTCCGTGACAACTATGTGGCGGTTTTCCCCGATGTCTAGGCTCGCGATGAGGTCGATCTCCTGCTGGGCGCCCCGCCTCATAGGACCTGTCTCGACCCACTCCGCTGGGCCAAGATGCTCGATGACGCCTGTGACGGTGACGGGGTTTCCAGATATCTGATGGAGCCACCCGCCTATGGTGACGGTGACCGTGTCACCCACCTTGTGGTTCTCCTTCAACTCCTCCAAGACCTTGGGGTCGGCAATACCGGTGGAGCACCAGTTCTTGGCCCCCTGCTCTATCAGCTCCTTTAGGATGTGGGTGCCGTCCCCGAGGCGGTCGTCATGGTAGGCGATGACCACAGGCATCTCCCCCCTCTCAACCATCCCGATGACCTCCGCAACCCCTTCCGCTGCCTTGGGTAAGCTCCGGGTCAGGGCCTCCCTGAGACTCCAGACGAGGTCACTGAGGTCCTGGGCTGCCTCCTCTGCAAGAGCACGGTCGCCATCGGTGACGACAAAGACGGAGACCCCAACATCGGGGACGTCGGCATAGGCGTAGCCCGGGGCGACGGACGCGCAGTAGGCTCCTTTTTCCTCCCATTCCCTGCAGCGGTCGTAGACGGTCTTCATGGGATGGTAGCCGCTGGCTTGGAAGACGCTGGCACAGACTACACCTGGCCTCCTGTGGGCCATGGCGGGTTTAAAGTTGCCTCGGATGGTCTCGACCATACACCGGGCGGCAGTGACCCCGACGTCGTGGGTGTCAAGGTGGGGGTATGTCTTGAGGATGAAGACGCCATCTACCGCGTTGGCGAGTTCGATGTCCTCGTTGGCGTGGAGGTCTAGGGTGACCATGATGGGTATTTTCCCTACCACTTTCCTGACTCTGCGGGCGAGCTCCGCCTCTGGTCGGGGGACCCCTGTGACTGCCATGGCGCCGTGGAGGGCCAAGAGCACCCCATCTAGCTTCCCAGCCCCCTTCAGGCGGTCCATTATCCTCCCCGAGATGACGTCGAAGGACTCCGTGGTGTTCCAGCTCCCGTATCCCGTTGTAGCAGGCCAGCTGGTCCTGATAATGCCGACGAGCTCGACGTCCTCCGCCGCCTCCGCGACCTCCTTGTACCCGGTGAGATACCCTTTCCCTTCCCCCTCCGTGTCGAGAGTCTCTTCCCCATACTTTATCCCGCCCTTCTCCCAGAGTTCCAGGGTGGAGATCTCAGGGCAGAAAGTGCAGGTCTCATGAGAATAGTTTACCACTGCGATCCTCAAATTTCAAACCTCTTGATGTGTTTCTGTCTCCTGATATATTAGGATGTGGAGCCCGCTACTTGAGGGCACCCTCCCAGTCAGCCGGGGGGTCTTACCCTATCCTTGACTAAGACTAGGATAAGGACAGCGTCTACCAATGCCAGGACGAGGTTGATGGCTATGGGGGCGTTGAATCCGAACCTGTCGAAGAGGAGACCGCCGATGAAGGGGGCGGGGAAAGCTATCAGCCCCCTGAAGGTCCCGTAGGAGCTTATCTCCTGACCCCTCCTCTCCTTGTCAACGTTGCTGGCTATCCAGGCCTGCTCGGCGGGTGACCACAAGCCACCTGCAACCCCCATGATGACCTGGGCAGCGATGACGGAATAGAAGTCTTTAGAGAAGATGACAAGGCCGAGAGAGACTACAGCCATCACCTGAGATAAAAATAGGAAACGGACGTAACCGAGCCTGTCCGCAAGCCTGCCGAGGAGGATCTGGCTCAGCGCCATCGCCCCAGTCATCGCCGATACGGTGATGCCGAGCATGTCGGGGGTGAAACCGTAACCGCTGGAGAGCATCCCGTTAAGGAGCCTGTGTCCCATGTTGAAGGCGAAAAGGTCGAGAGACATCGCAGCGTACCAGCCCCACATGTAGCGGGGAGGCTTGAAAGAGTTGATGAGGGTCCCGGCGATCTCCCGCCATCTAGGAGGGGAACTATCAGTCTTAGCCATGGTCTCAGGGAGCCTCAACCAGACAACCACAAGGCATAGCAACCCGAGAAAAGTGGCCGAGCCGAAAACAGTCCTAAACCCGTAAGTCTTGGCAACGAAGCCAGTGGCTAGGGTAGCCACAAGGCCTACTCCTAGGTGGAAAGATCCTATGATGCTGTAGGTGTGTCCCAGCTCTGATGGTTCTGAGGACTCGGCTATCAGGGCGTTCCAGACGGGATATATAGCAGAGGACATCCCGCTGAATACGACCCCGATGAATATATGGGTCCAGTTACTAGCGAAGACGTAAGTCACCGCCGCTGCAAGTATCAGTATATCCCTCACAATGATGAATCTCCTCCTGCCGTAAGCGTCGGAAGCCCTCCCCACTAAGGGCTGTACGATGATCACGGTGAGGTCAAGGAGACTCTCAAGACCCCCGAGACTGGTCATGGGGACCCCAAGGCTCAGTACGAAGGGTTGCCAGATCACACCCCATATGCTGAAGATGGTCCCTCTAAGGGCTGATATTGTGGCCAGGGTGGCGACCCGCCCCCGTCTCCTCAGCCTCTCCATCAAGGACATCAAGTTTCCCTCGGTACCTTATCTTTCACACAGTCTATGGCTATAAGAATTCAGTTCGTGCTAAAGGAAAAACCGGAGGGTCAGATCTACCTTTTCATGTCCTGACCATATCGGGCTGGGCTTCAGGCTCTGCGTAAAAGGTTTTATCCATGGAAAGTGGCCCATTGTCTCTTGATCTCGATGGTTAGCCAAGGTGATATTGATGAGTTCGGGGATCTCTGGGCTCTTCTGTACTGTGTTTTCTCCAGGGAGATGGTGGACACTTTCGGGGAGGAAGGTAGGGCAGCCTTGATCCGGGCTGTCAAGGCTTACGGGAGAGCACGGGGGGATAGGTTGAGGGAGAGACATCAGGAGCAGGGGCTACCCATAAACCTGAGATCCTTGTTTGAGCACTATGACCTACCCGGGCACTCAGGGACGGTGAAGGAGAGGACCACCTTCGAGGACGATAAGCTCATCTCCTACACCTATGGGTGTCCCTACGAAACTCAATGGAGGGAGCGAGGATGCCTCGACGTTGGGAAGATCTACTGCCAGTACTTCCACCACGCCTTCTGGCAGAGTTATAGATCGGACCTCGATGTCCAGCTCCCTGAGATCCTCACAACTGACGACCCTCACTGCCTCTTCGTCGTGACCCAGCCAAAATAATTCAGCGGTCTGAATGCTCTTCCTTTATCCTTTTCAGGAGGACCTCGTCGGTGAGGACGTCTATGGCTGTGTGGGCGAGACCCTTTGCTCCGATAATGACCGCTTCGTGGGCGATATCTGATAATGTTGCCTCAGCCGCTTCGTAGGAATGCAGCGCGATGTCCTCGCCGATGAAGATGGAGGCGCTCGCTGCTGGTATCGCATGGCTCACTGTCCCAAAGTCGGTAGAAGCCCCAGGGCTCTCGGAGGGGGTCTCGGGGAACTGGGCTCCAAGGGTTTCGAGGTTTGCCTTGAATGTTTCGGAGAGGGCCATGTTGGGGACCTTGTTTGCATAGGTATTCGCGACCTTCCTGAATGTGACTTTCGTCCCAGTTGCCAAGGCTGCCCCTCGGGCGCAGTTCTTCACCCTCTCCAGGGTCTCCTCCAAGAGTTCCATGGTAGGGGCTCTCACGTAGAAATGGGCAGAGGCGGTTTCGGGGACGATGTTGGGGGCAGCACCGCCGTCCTTGATAACCCCATGGATCCGGATGTCCCGCCTGATGTGCTGCCTGAGGGCGTTTACCCCTTGGTAAGTGAGCAGGACGCCTTCCAAGGCGTTGATACCCTTCTCGGGGATAGCCCCAGCGTGGGCGGCTTTCCCCTTGAAGTAGATCATGAAGGACTCCCTCGCCAGGGATGTGGATCCCACCCCATACCGGTTGGAGGGGTGGACCATGAGAGCGGCGTCCGCCCCCTTGATCTCCTCTAGCATGATGACCTTCCCCCCAGCGTTCTCAGCGTAACCCTCCTCAGCAGGGGTCCCGAAGACGATCACCGTCCCCTCAAGATCCTCTATGACAGCCCGTATACCAACACCCGCCCCCAGAGCAGCCGAGGCGATGATGTTGTGGCCACAGGCGTGACCAAGCTCAGGCAGTGCATCGTACTCAGCGAGTATAGCGACGGTCGGCCCCTCTTTCTTCCCCCTGAGGACCGCTTTGAACGCTGTGGAAAGCCCTGAGGTCCCCCTCTCGACCTCAAAACCTAATCTTTCTAGCTCCGACGCCAGGAGCTCCGAAGCCTTATACTCCTGATGTCCCAACTCGGGCTCTTCGTGTATCGCGGTGCTGACCTCGATGAGCCTTTCCCTATGAGCGTCGATCTCCCTAGAAGCCGTTTCCTTCAGAGATTTGACCATGGAATAGCTTAGCCACTATCAACTAAAATATACAGCGGTCGTGAACGGCTATCTCCCAGGGCTGGTAAGTAGCACCATCCCTCCGAGCTGGCTCAGCCGTCGTCCCGCAGCGGTTTCAACCTCAACGATTGTGGCTTTTATCCCTCTGCTCTTTGAGGCTTGCAGAAGCCTCTGACCCCTCCTCCTGTGGGCTGCCAGAAACTCATCGGTGAGGATCAGGTGCTCAGGCTCAGGCCCCCCATTGGCAAAGTAAACCTTCTCCACCGCCCCCAAGGAGTATAGGATAGCGTCGGCACGTTCATCGTTCAGTCTCCGCTCTAGCAGCCGAAGAATGCTATCCGCTTCCCCATGGGTAGCTTCGTCGAGAGCATTCTTGAACTCGTCGGCTCTGACCAATACGGAAACCTCATCCGGGGAGGTAGCTGAGCCCTCGATCTCTACAAACGTGGCAACCCCGGTCATCCATGGCTGGTGCTTGGCGATGTGATCAAGGAAGTCCCCGGCGTAACCCTTTCTCGGGGGCGCTGCAACGACCAAACTCCCCACCCCCTCACTGAGTATTGGTCTCAGAGCGTCTACCACCCCCTCAAAGAAATTGTAGAGCCCCTTCCCCTTGACCTCGATAGTTGCATGGGGCTTAACTACCCTGCTGAAGACCCTCCAGACCACAGCCTGACCCCCGTCAAAGCCCACTAGAACAGCGACAGGATAACCCCGCCTATAACCTCGCCTCCTTCTTGGCGTCTTCAGTCCCCCTTTCCCCCTATGATTTACCCTACGGGGTTTAAATTTTCCACACGCTTCTGCAGAGGCGTCTCAAAAATGTTGGGTCTTTTACCTGCGACCTAGACCTAAAGACCAACTGCTCCAAGGGAGAGGCCCGGTTTAAGGGAATATCTCTGCGTCCAAGTCTGGAAATCCGAGAGCTTGGTGCTGAACCCCTCTCTAAGGTTGGTGATCCTTCCAGAAAGGAATGTCTTTAGCCCGTAACCGCGGGATGTTTCTCTTGAATCCATCTATCTTAAAAACCCCTTAAACTACGAGTATCCGTCCTGTCATGCCTTTGAACGGTGAGAGAGCCTTCGAACTGATGCAGAGGGACGGGGTTGATACCCTTGTCGCCTCATCGACTGAGAATGTCTACTATATCTCCAACTACTGGAGCGTTGGGAAGAGGTTGGGATGCGGCATCGACGCATTTACTATACTCCCCATAGAGAGTTACCCCGCTCTCGTAGCGCCCCTCAACGAGGCGGATCTTATCCTTGAGAACCAGACCTGGATGCAAGACCTGAGGTTCTACGGGGGGACCAGGACCTCAGTTGGGGACACAGAGGAGCCCCCAGAACAGTTGGCTGCTCTAATTGAGCTCCACAGTTCCTCACAGCCTGGGGAGAGCGGGGTTAAAACCCTCATCAACGCCCTTGAGGAAAAGGGGCTGACCAATGGAGTGATCGCTTTGGACACAGGGGGTCTCACCCCGATCCAGTATGAGCGTATCCAATCCGGGTTGAAAGATGCGGAGTTGATCGATGGTTCAAGTCTCCTCAGGGAGATGAGGCTGGTCAAGACTGAGGATGAGATTGACAGGATTATGAGGGCTACCGCTATCACCGAGAAGTCCATGGAGGACGCCCTAGAGATCGCCAGGGACGAGATCACCGAGTTGGATCTGGCGGGGATGTTCGGTTACTCCGTTGCCTATGACGGTGGGCGGGTCACACAGAATATGATTGGCTTCGGTCAGAGGAGCGCTTATCCCAACCCTCTCCCCACACCCCGTGAGGCTAGGAAAAGGGATCTAGTCCGCCTCACCCTTGGCTGCACCTGGGATCACTATCATTCCAATATATCCCGGACCGCTGTGATCGGCCGCCCCCTTGCCAAGGCCAGACGGGTAGGGGAGTCAGTTATCGCGGCCCAGGACGCAGCCCTAGACATCGTCGAACCAGGGGTGAAGGTTGGGGACCTCTACTCCGCCGCGTCCAAGGAGCTGGAAGGGGCAGAGGTGAAGACCAGGTCTCCCGACATCGGCCACGGCATCGGCATCGAATGCTATGAAGCTCCTGCGATCACTGAAGGGAGCGAGACCGAACTTCTCGAGGGGATGGTCATCAACATTGACATCTCTCTCCTAGAGTTGGGTTGGAATGGGATCCAGCTGGAAGACACCGCGCTAGTGACCTCAGACGGCCACGAGCTACTCACCCAGACCGACAGGACTCTATACCTCCTATAATCTGACTCTTTATCTGAAAAGAGTTGACTTAAATTTTTCAAAACCACAATTTTAGACGATATGGTGGAACTTGACACGGTAGATATAAGGATCTTGGAGATCCTCCAGAACAGTGCAAGGACCCCCTACTCTGCCATAGCCCGTGAGCTAGACATCCCCGAATCCACCGTGAGGTATAGGGTGGATCGGCTCAGGGACAAAGGCGTCATCACCTCTTTCATGGCGCTCTTGGATCCACGGAAGATCGGCCTCAACATCATCGCTATCGCCCTGATAAAGGTGGAAGCGAATCAGCTGGCAGAGGCCTCCGAGGTCCTCGCCACCTTCGACGAGTCCCACCACCTTTTCAGGAGCACCGGCTCCTTCGACCTCGTCTCGGTTGTCCACGCAAGGGACATAGGGCATCTAGATGACCTCATAGAGAGGATCAAGAGGATCCCGGGTGTGAGGGAGGCCTCGGTGGAGGTGGCGACCTACCTCGTGAAGGTGGAGCCGAGATACAAGCTGCGATGATACCACGTTCTGATCTACAATTTTGCGTTAATCGTAATTATTACATATAATTATTACTGAAATCGCAAAATATTTATAATCACGCCATATCTTTGTCGTGAAAAGGGGGAATAAAAATAGCGCAAGCACCGTTGGCTAGCACACTCATCGCGGTTCTCCTGTTACCAGTGGCCTTCCTGTTCACGCACGCTTTCATAACCGGGAGAAACAGGGGGAGCGGCCATAGCAAAGCTGGTTTAGTGGCGTTGATATCCGATCTGGTAATGTCCCTGGGATACATGATAAATAGATACTTGACGGCGGGCAGTGGAGGGGGCAGCCTCCATCTGAGTGGCTGGATCCTAAATCTTTTCATAATCCACGGTATCGTCTCGGCGATTGTGATCCTTTTGGAGCTGGGCGTCCTGGCAACGGGAGTACTGACCTGGAGGGGTAGAATAAGAGGACCCTGGCACAGAAGGCTGACCTATGTCCTGTTCCCACTCTGGTGGTTCTCCTTCTTGAGCGGCGAGGTCGGCTACCTCCTGCTCTACGTGCTATGAGCGGAGAATGGGTTCCCAGCTACGATAGGATTCATAGGAGTGCACGGTAGATGCAGAGTAAATCAACGATGGAAGGAATAAAGGGGTATATCTACGTTGTTCTGGGCACTATCGCCCTCGCCCTCGGCGCCGTGGGGCTGCTTCTACCCGTCTTGCCGACTACGCCCTTCGTAATCCTCGCTGCTGCCTGTTATTATCGGGGATCTGAGAAGCTCCACACTTGGATCCTGAACAGCAGATGGTTCGGCGAACTGATTAAAAACTATCAAGAGGGGAGAGGCATCACCCTGAACGTGAAGATTAGGGCTATCTGTCTCATGTGGGTTACAATCGTTATATCCGCTGTGTATTTCGTCAACAATCTTATTGTCCGCAGCCATGGTCGGTATCGCAATTTGCGTCACAATCTATCTTATGAGGCTCCCTACAACCGAAGAGAACTAAGGGAGGTTAGTCCTCTTCTGACTCCATTCTCAATCCAGGAGAGACAGGGGCAGGAAGTGCATAAAGGGGAGGGAGAGGGGCTTATTCCACATAGATAGCGGGCCTGTAGGGTTTGGCCCGGGCTGCCCTGTTCTCCGGGTCGTGGATCCAGGGGTCGCTCTCGTTGGCAATGGTGACCCCGCAGCCCATCTCTTGCTCGAAGAATCCGGAGGCGTCTTCTATGAGGTTCAGCTCGCTGAAAGCCCCCCTACCCAATCTCCTCTCCAAGACCTTTGGGGGGATCTTCTTGACGTCCTCTGCTATGGTCCTTGCGAAGCCCGGGACTGCCTTCGCGTGGGCCTTGACCTCCTCGTTCTTGAAAGACTCCTGGATCAGGGTGCCTATCTCCAACTTTCCTTTCTTGGCCAGCTCCAGGGCTTTGAGATAGACCTTCCATTTCCACGTGGTCGCGGTGTAGAAATGGATCCGGGTCGGCTCGATACCTGTCACCCTCACTATCTTCTTGACATCTTCAAGGGTGTCCCGGATGATCTGCTCCATCTCCTCAGCCTCGGGTTTGATAAGCCCAGGATCAGGAGTAGGCCACGGGGCGAATGATACGAGGCTGTCGTTACCCATAGCTTCCCAGATCTCCTCGCATATGTGGGGGGTAAAGGGCGCGAGGATCCTCACTTGGGCGTCCACCACCTTCCCCAGGACGTAGTTAATCGCTTTCTCCCTCTCCGGGTCATCCTTTTTACTTCTGACCCTGCGGCTGTACCAGCCTAGATCCTGATTGAGGTCGTAGAGGGCGGCGTGGATGGTCCTACGCACTTTCATCTCCTTCATCGCCTCCTCCGCCTCGGCTACGTACCCCTGGAGGCAGCTCAGCATCCACTCATCGATCTCAGTGAGTACGGATGCCTCCCTGTACTTCTCCCCAACGATCTCCATCGCGTTGGAGTAGAAACTCTCCAGGTTGTCCTGCATCGATTTAGCCAGCTCGGGGCTGAAATCCGCGTCCTTCAGGGGCTCGGCGGTGATCATCAGCGCCAGCCTGAGAGGGTCGGTGTGGAACTGGTCGATGGCGTTGGCCAGGGGGATGATGTTGTTCATCGATTTGCTCATCTTCTCCCCCTCCATCAAGACGCTGCCGTTGACCACGATGCCCCGGGGCCACTTCTCCTGGGGGAAGATCGCGTCGTGGTTGAAGATCATGAAGGTGAGGTGGTTCGAGATCAGGTCTCGCCCTGAGTGTCTGGCGTCCAACGGATAGAAGTACTCGAACTGGTCCCTGACAGCCTCCAGTTCCTCAATGGGGATATCGATCATCTCGGAGACGGCCTCGGCGGAGCCCTCCCCCAGGAAGACGTAGTCCCAGAAATCCTCGGTGAGGGAGTCAGGGTCTGGTTGTAACTTGTAGATGTTCTTGATTACGGTGTAGTATGCCATGTATATGGTGGAGTCGCTGAGGCTCTCGATGATCCACTCAGGGGCCCACGGCAGCTTGGTGCCCATCCCGACATTCCGGGCGCAGGCCTTCCTGTCCAGCCAGTCGATGACATATATATACTCCCGCCTCAGTTCCTTGGGGATGATCTCCATCTCCGCCAGATTCTCGTGGGCGAGCGCCTTCCAGGACGTGGCGCCGTAGTCAATAAACCACTGGTTCTCGAATATCTTAACCAGGACGTCGGAGCCACAGCGGCACTGCACAGGCTCGATCAACTCGTACATCGTCGTGGCCCGGCCGTCGGCGATCATGTCCTCCTTCACCGCGTCCTTGGCCCTGTCGACGGTCAATCCGACGTATTGCCCGGTTATTCCCTTGAGGCGGCCGTTGTGGAACTCTTGACTGTAGACCTCTCTGGTGGCCTTCTCCAGTTTAGGGTCGTCCTGCTCGGTGATCCCCATCTTTTCCACTACGTCAGCGGCGGGGACCTCCCCCCAGCCCTGGACTTCGATGAGGCTTATGGGTTTCAGCTTCGCTATGTCCGACCGTCTCATGTTGAACCTCTCATACTCGTCCCTTGGGGCTTTCTTCAGTTGCTCTAGGGCGACCAAGTCGAATGGGGCGTGGGCGGGCACCGACATCACCACCCCTGTGGCGTTCTTGGGGTCGACGAATGTGGCTGGCAGTATGGGGATCTCATTTCCGGTCATGGGGTTGGTGAGGGTCCCACCTATCAGCTTGCTGCCTAGGTACTCGGTGACGACCTCGACCTCGTATCCCAGGAATTGGAGCTTGTTGGCCGCGTCTGCGCTCACCAGCCAGACCTCTCCTTCCACCTTCACCTCGACATATAGTGTGTCGGGGTTGAGCCACATGTTAGTGACCCCGAAGACGGTCTCAGGGCGGAGGGTGGCGGCGGGATAGACGACATCACCACGCTTGAACTTGATGACCGTGAACTCCTCGATCTCGGGTTCCTTATCACCGACAGTGTCGTGCTGTCCCACAGGGTTACCGCAGCCGGGGCACCAGCCCACTGGGTGGCTCCCTTGGGTTATATAACCTCGCTGCCTGAGCTTGGCGAACTGCCACTCGATGAACTTGCTGTATATGGGGTCGATGGTGGTGAACTCTCGGCGCCAGTCGATGCTGAACCCCATCAGCTGCATCCCTGTCTTGATCTCCTCGGCGAAGTACGCCGCCATCCCTGTGGGGGTCTCCAGTCTGTGCAGCTCGTCCTCTGGGATGTTGTAGATGTTGACGAAGGTGTCGAGGAGTTCCGGGTCCTTCTCCTTGAGCCTGTCCACCATCGCGATTACGGGGGTACCGGTGTAGTGGAACGCCATAGGGAAGAGGACATTGTAGCCCTGCATCCTCCGGTAGCGGGCGTGGACATCGGTCAGTGTGTAGGTCCTGCCGTGACCTATGTGCTGGGGGGAGTTGGGGTAGGGGTAAGCGACTGTGATGAAGTACTTGGGCTTCTCAGGGTCAGGGTCAGCCTCGAAGACCCCGGCCTCCGCCCACCGCCTCCTCCACTTCTCCTCGATGTTCTTCCAATCAACCATCGTATCACCTACTCATCTAGATTTGCGGGTTATTTTCGATTGTCAGGGGAATAAAGGTTGTGAGTAAAAATCGTTGCGGAACCCCTCAGCTGAGCTGATCCCTGAGGGTTTCCCTTATCACTTCCCTAGACCCCCTGAACTTCTCAGGGTCTCCTCCACCCCCCTGACCGAAATGGGGCTGCCCACCCCCCTGCCCTCCGATCATCTCTGAGACCTTGGAAGTCAGTCTCCCGGCGTGGACCCCCTTGGAGATGGCCACCTCTCCCACTTTAACTACGAGCCTCCCCTCGTCCTCGGAGAACAATAAGGCAACAACTCCCTCGTCGTTCTCTGCTAGAGCGTTCCCCACCTCGATTAGGAAGTCAGGGTCCGTTTTATCGGAGTGGACCACGAGCGTGATACCGTCGACATCCTCGGCTTCTTCAATCAGCCTCTGGGCGGTCTGTCTGGAAGCCGCGAGTTGGAGGGTCTCAAGTTGCTTCTTGAGCTCTTTATCTTGGTCAATTAACGTGGCGGTTGATGTTCCCACCTGATGATATGTTGTGCCAAGTAGTTCAGCAGCTTCCATGAGGCTCCTCTCCCTCCTCTGGACCTCGGCGAGGGCGTGGGGACCCACTGCGTAGATCAGGCGCTCGACACCATCTTGGACCCTCTCAGTGTTCACTATCTTGATGAGCCCCGCCTCAGAGGTGTTAGAGAGGTGGGTCCCACCACACGCCTCGACATCCCAACCCCCCTCCACCTCGACGACCCTGATCTCCTTCCCGGGGACCGCCCCCCCTTGATAGAGCCTGAACCCGTACTCTGCCTCTGCGTCGTTCCTCTGCATCCAGCGGCAGGCGACGGGTCGGCCCTCCCAGACAACCATATTGGCGAGGCGTTCTATCTCCTCGACCTGCTCCCTTGTGAGCCTCTTGTAGTGACTGATGTCAAGGCGGCTGGTCTCCACCCCTTTCTGGGCACCAGACTGCCATGCATGATCCCCCAAGACCCTCCGGGCAGCCCCAAGGATCAGGTGGGTGGCTGTGTGGGCTCTCATCAGGGCGAGCCGCCTCTCCCAGTCGATGACACCCCTCACCTTGTCTCCGACACCGATCTCTGACGCGTCGTCAACCTTGTGAAGTATCACCCCCTCGATGGATAAAACGTTCTCCACCTGGACCTCGGTTTCATCTTTCTCCAATTTACCGATGTCTGAGATCTGTCCCCCGCCCTCCGCGTAGAACCCGGTCTGGTCGAGGACGATGTATCCGCCAGAGATGATCGCCTTAACTTCCGCTCTGAACTCCCTCAGATAAGGGTCCTCGTAGAATAGAGCCCTGGTAGCCTCCATCCCCTCTACCTCCGAGGCGAGTTCATCCTCCCTTGTCTCCCTATCCCCGCCCTCGCCGGTGAGGTGCCTCATGGCTACCAGAGAGTAAAAGTCCTCGGGGACCCCGACCTTCACACCGGACTCGGAGGCGACCTCGGTGACGTCGTCGGGTGTGAGGCCATGGGAGTCATAGAACTCTACTAACTGGTCGACGGGGACACCCGCCTCGTTCCGCTGGAGGTAACGCTTGACCAGACCTCTACCCCTATTGAGGGTGTCCCGGTATTTCTCTCCCTCATGCTCCACCATCTCAAGTATATCATCACTCATCGAATGGAGCTGGGGGAAATCGCCACCCCAGAACCCAATCTGGGCCTCCACTAGATCCGGTAGCCGGTCCTCGATACCGATCCTGCGGAGGAGCCTGTAGATACGCCTGTAGAGGAGACGGGCTAGGTAGCCCTCACGGACATTGGAGGGCACCACCCCCTCTGAGAGAATAAATGCCAGACTCTTGGAGTGGTCGAGGACCGCGTAGACTGACTCCACCGGGGTAAGCTGTCGGTCCAACTCTCCGGGGTCGATGCCGACCAGCTTCGCTATCTTCTCCCTCTCCATCTCTTTATTACCCGAGGTGATGCGGCAGGAATACTTAGCTGTCTCTGCGAGGAGTTCGGTGTCTGGGCTTATCCTCGCCCATCCCATGACCTCGTCAAGGATGGATCCGTATATGGTGTGGAAGGCGCTGGGGGAGCCCTGGCTCAGCCACGCCCACCTCTCCATACCGTATCCGGTGTCCACAACCTGGATGGGCATCGGCTCCATCCGGTCCCCGATCACACGGTACATCATGAACACCAGGGTGGAGACCTCTAGGCCGCCGACGCATCCCTCTAGGTCGAATCCCGCGTTACCCCCACCACTCCAGAGTCCCTCCTTGTAGGTGACCAGCTCATCTTTGACCCCTAGATCTTCTGTGAGCAACTCGTGGTGGTAGCGGACGGTCTGGTCTTTCCAGTAGATCTGAGGCTCCCCCTCGTAGTTGAAAGCGTGGTGGCCTCCCATCTCAAAGAAGGTGAGGTGACGTCCAGCCGTGTAGCCGGCCAAGTCGATGTCCTCGAACCTTATGCAAGGCTGGCTGACGACCAGAGGGTTCCCAGGCGGGGGTATGATGCCCTCGGTGACGTAGGGCTGGAAGTCGATGATGCTAGCGATGGTGATCATCAGGTCGTCCCGCCACCTGGCGACGACGGGGTAGGGACTCACCCGTAGGTGTCCCCTCTCTTCGAAGAATGAGAGGAACTTTTCCCTCATCTCGGAGACCGTGAACGGACGGTTAACGGGGGGATCGCCGATGAAAGTGTAGTCGACGCAAGGTGCATCCCCGCAGTTCTCGGCGTCAGGGTCCAACGTCCAGTAGTGGAGGCCACAGCTGGGGCAGAGCTTCCTGACGTATCCCGTCTCAAGGAAGAATGGCAATCTGAACTCGTCTGGGGGTACTTCCACGTGGCTCAATCTCCCGCAGGGGGAATGGTCTGGGGAGTGGAAAAAACTTTGCTTAAGCACCGAAGAGGGCGCTGAGTCCCTGTAGGTCCTCTTCTTCCTCTTCTTCTTCCTCTTCCTCCGGCTCCTCCTCTTCCTCCTCCTGAGCGACAGGGGCGGCAGAGGGTGCAGCGGCAGCGGTGACGACGGGGGCCTTAAGCGCCTCGTCGATATCGACCTCCGCAAGGGCGGCAACAAGGGCCTTCACCCTGACGGCGTCAGGGCTGATCCCTGCGGCGTTTAGAATATTCCCTATGGAATTCTCATTGATCTCCTCACCGGCGCTGTGGAGCAACATCGCGGCGTACATATATTCCATCTTTTAACCTCTCATGGTCCGGTCCGGCGGACCGTGAAGTAACGAGTATAGAACCGGCTTTTATTCTTTCCTATTTCTACACCCTAACTGAGGAAATGTTTTATCGTCTACGAACTAGAAAAGGTGTGAGACTCGGATGACTAGGAGAATCAGGAAGAAACCGGTGGAGGCCCTCGACGCCCTCGTGGACTCCGTCCTTGACCCTCACACCCCACCGATTGCGAGGATTGAACCCGGGGAGACTGTGGAGATCGAGACCTGGAGCGCACTCACCAAGGTCACCAACCCTGTGACCGGCCCCCTTTATGTGGTGGGAGCCGAGCCCGGGGACACCCTGGTCGTCGAGATACTGGACATAGAACTCCCTGACCGGGGGACAGTGGCCATCATCCCTGGCTTTGGAGCCTTGGAGGGCTGGCTGAACCTCATGGAGCCCAAGAGAAAGGAATGCGAGATCAGAGAAGGCAAGATACTCTACGAGAGGGATGATGGGAAGAACTTCGAGCTAGAAGCTGATCCCTTCATAGGAACCATCGGGGTCTCACCCAGTGTCGAGGCTGTATCCAGCCTCACCCCCGGCCTTCACGGGGGGAACATGGATTGCCCCGACATAAAGCCAGGGAACAAGCTGATGCTACCTGTCTCCAGACCTGGCGCCCTCTTCAAGCTCGGCGACGTCCATGCCGTCCAGGGAGATGGAGAGTTGTGTGGGGTCGCCATCGAGGTAGACGCCGTTGTCACCCTCAGGTTCAACCTTGTCAAAGATGGGGGTCTCACGTGGCCGAGGATCGAGTCGCCTGAGGAGATTATGGCCGTGGGCAGCGCCCGGCCGCTGGAGGACGCGGCCCGCCATGCCTTCAGAGAGATGGTGGAATGGATGGTCGCTGACCACGGCTGGACCCCCGATGATGCCTACATGTTCTTAAGCGTGGTGGCGAAAGCAAGGATAGCGCAGATCGTTGACCCCCTTTATACGGTGGTCGCGAAGCTATCGAAGAAGTATTTAGAGGTGAATTAGGTGGAAGAGACAGAGACCATTGTGTGCCCCAAGTGCGGCGGATCCATGATCAAGGGGAGGGTCATCATCCCCATCGAGAGGCTGAGCTCCCCTGAGATGGGTCAGCTCACCCCCGGCTTCATGAGGGAGGGCCTCCCCCCAATAGTGGAGAACTTCACCACCGTCCCCCACTGGGAAGAAAAGACAGGGGAAAAGACGGGGCTCATCTTCAAGAAGGACAAGATGATAACGATGAAGATACGCGCCCAACGTTGCACCCTGTGTAACTACATCGAACTCTACGCCGAGGGATAGATGGACGGGTCAGAGTTCAAAGACATCTCTGTAAACGCCTCTCCTGTAGCAGGCTTTGATGCACTTCCCGCAAACCTCACCGTCCAACCCCAGGGCCACTATATAACGGCGACACTGCTCCCTATAATTCGGGAGCCTCTCCTTGTTCGCAAGGAACCGGCAGGCGTCAAGGCACGCCGAGCAGCCCCCGCAACCCTCGGAGGTCGGAGGGGTCCTCTCTAGAGGTAGGTCGGTGACCACCGATGCGAGTCTTATGGCACAGCTGTACCTGGGATTCACTATCAACTCGTTCCTCCCCCTCCAGCCCACCCCTGAGAGTTCAGCGGCGACCCTGTGAGACACAACAAGGGGGTAAAAGTCCTCTACGTGGGAGATCTCTTTAGCGATCCCCGTCGTCGTTGCGGGGATCGAGTATCCTCCGATATCTTCTGCCAGGAGGGAGGCGGTATCGTTCAGAGCGGTGTTCAGTCGATGGTACCAATCAGCGTAGACATTCCATAACTTTAGATCGTACCCCCCATCCCACTTCCGGGCGACAGCGTCAATGGCCTCCTCAGGGTAGGCGTAAGCAATACTGATGATGGACCCTCTCTCCAAGAGCCTATCAAATATATCTCCAGAATGTTCCCTGAGTCTAATCCTCTGGACCGGGAGGAGGCTATCATAGACACCCTTGAATGATGCAACACCCAGAACGCCATTCAGCCCCCTCATTGAGGCTTCGGCCTCGAATCTTTGACGTATGCCATCCAGATCTCTGAGTCCCGACATCCCGAGTAATGTTACATCTCTGAATATAATGCTTTGAGCCCCCTTTGAAGAGTGTTATATATCGTTGAGAATGAGTGAATGGGAGAGAGATCCTATGAGGAATAATGTGAAGGAGACACTTGAGGAGGGCGGCGTTGCGCTCGGCGCATGGATATCCGTCCTGGACCCGGTCACGGCCCGTGTTGTAGCGGGTTCTGGGCTCGATTGGGTGCTATTCGACACCGAACATGGGCCCTCCGGCATCGAGACCATCGACGGCCTTGTCCGGGGTGTCATCGGTGCAGGAGCCTCCCCCCTGATTAGGGTAGTCTGGAATGACATCAACGCTATAAAGAAAGCCCTCGACACAGGGGTTTACGGCATAGTGGTGCCATGGGTCAACACCAAGGAAGAGGCAGAGAAGGCGGTCAGCTATACAAGGTACGCTCCTGAAGGTCTCAGGGGCTGCGCTGCAGGCCGCCCCGCCAGCGCTTGGGGGATGACGGGGAAGGAGTATATGGATATAGTAAACGACCAAATCTTCGTTGCTGTCCAGATCGAGACCAAGAAGGCTGTGGATAACATCGACGAGATAGTCTCAGCAGAAGGGGTTGACGCCACCTTTGTAGGACCCTCCGACCTATCCGCCTCATACGGGGTCAGAGGGCAGTTCTGGCACCCCAAGGTACGGGGAGCCCTTGAGACGATCATCGAAGCCTCTGAGGCCGCCGGGGTGGCGCCGGGTATCGCCTTCGGAAAGGGACCCGAACACTGCGTGGAGCTTATCGAGCAGGGCTTCAGATTCATCGGGGTAGGTGGCGACACAGCGTTCCTGAGGAGAGGGTGCGAGGCAACTCTAGCCAAGATTCAGGGTTGATTCCCCCCCATATGCCATAGAATCTAGGTCTATTGATGCCTGAGCCGGTTTCTCTAATGGTGATAGTTAACCTCCTCCATGGAGCGAGGTAGCCATCCCCATTTCTGCCCGGGTTCTGTCGAATTTAGAAACTTTTTTTCCTTGTCGTTCACACTGTCTGGTTGAGGTTGTTGTGTTGAGTGTGTTGAGTTTCCTTAAGAGTATGGTTGGGGCTGAGGAGGAGATCGTCCGCTCGGTAGAGGGTTCGATGGTCGATTTACAGAACTATGCTGTCAGGAGCGCTCTGAAGGGGATCTCATACGACTCCCTGAAACACGCTGAGATGTACAGATCTGCAGCGGATCTCCTCTCAGAGCCTCGACCCGCATTAGACGAGAGGCAATTGGACGTTCAACGAGATTTAGTGGCCAAGCACATCAGGATGGAGGAGAAGGTCATTACCAAACTGGAGAAAATGATCCCTGAGGTCGAGAACGAGAAGGTCTCCTTCTTGTTAGAGGCGATTATCGAGGACGAGAGACGCCACCACAAAGTGCTGAAAAGGGTTGAGAAACTACTGATCCAAGGGGAGACTGTGACTGATGAGGACTGGTGGGATGCAGTCTGGGGAGACGCGCCAGGCCTCTGGACATGAACGAAACATTAGAAATCTCGAAAAAACACAGTCCATTTATCGTGACCACTTGAACACCGGGATTGTGAGCGATCAACACTATATATCAGCACCTGAATCTTTTATCCATGTCAAAATGGCAATGCACTGTCTGTGGCTACATCTACGACCCGGATGAGGGAGACCCCGATGGGGGTGTTGAGCCGGGGACACCTTTCGAGGAGCTCCCGGATGACTGGGTCTGTCCCGTCTGCGGGGCCGCCAAGTCCGAATTCGAGGAGATGTAGGTCAGGGATCCCAGATCTCGGTTGGACCCCTCCTTGGGTTTCGCTGGCCCCGCATAACCTTTTTATCCCTATTTCAGGGTTAGAACAGACGAACCGGCTGAAACAACTAGATATATATGTCGGTCCCCTTACAAATTGAGTGCATTAGAAAAAGGGATGGAATATGACTACCGTCTACGACGTACCCGCCGATGCCCTCATCGAGAGGCTCTCAGTCTACCTTAAGGGCAACTTCCAAGAACTCACGCCTCCCGAGTGGGCAGACTATGTCAAGACCGGGCCTCATGTCGAGAGGGCCCCCCAGAACCCCGACTGGTGGTACGTCAGGGCGTCCTCCATGATGAGAAAGCTCTACACGCGGGGGCCTCTCGGGGTCTCTAGGCTCCGTAAAGCCTATGGAGGCCGTAGGCGGAGAGGCGTTAAACCCGCTCATTTCAGGAAAGCTGGTGGCAATATCATCAGGACCCTCCTGCAGCAGTTGGAGAAGGTAGAGTTAGTCGAGAAGGATGGTATCAAGGGCAGGATGGTCAGCGCGAAGGGGAGGAGCCTTCTCGATGCTATGTCGGGTCAGATAAAGCGGGAGATGGACAGAGAGGACCCGGAGTTTAAGAAGTACTGAGGTGGTGGGAGTGTCTAGAGACGAGGAACTGGAAAAGCTTAAACAGCGCAGGTTGAGGGAGCTGCAGAGCCAGCAGCAACAGCAAGAGGAGCTCCAGAGGGCTCAGCTTGAGGCTGAGGCAAAGAAGGAAGCACTCCTCAGACAGATCCTCACCCCTGAAGCCCGTCAGAGGCTCACCAACATAAGCATGGTCCGCCCTGACTTTGGATCCCAACTTGAGGTCCAACTCATCCAGGTAGCCCAGAGTGGCAGGTTGAACCTACCGATCGATGACAAAGCGCTCAAACGATTGTTAGCCCAGATCCAAGCCCGGCAGAGCAAGAGGGATATAAAGATAACTAGGAGATAGATGTATGGCGAGAAACAAGAACCTAGCTTTCAAACTCCGCCTCAACAAGGCGGGTAAACAGAACAAATCCGTGCCCGCATGGATTATAGCCAAAACCCAGGGCGAGGTCCGCTGGAGCCCTAAGAGCAGAAGGCACTGGCGGCGCTCCAAGCTGAAGGTCTAGGAGGGGAGGGCGTTGTCAGCAGAGGAACGGATCTACACCGTCCCCCTCGGGAGGGCATGGGTGGCTCCCCCCTACAAGAGGGCGGACAGAGCCATATCGCTGCTCCGTAAGTTCGTCCAGCGCCATATGAAGCCAGAGGGAGTTATTATCGACCCCAGCGTCAATGAGGTCATATGGGCTAAGGGTATTAGGAAACCCCCAAGGAAGCTCAGGATAGTGCTCTCTAAAGACGACGAGGGCATTGTCACGGTCTTCCTAGCGGAGGCTGAGGAGTGAGCGCGACCAAAACCTTCAGGGTCTCAGGGCGTATAGACAAGCCCGGTTTATTCGATCCCATCACATTCAACAAGGAGATTGCAGCGGTGAAGAAAGCCCACGCATTAGAGAAGATTTACGCAGAGATGGGCAGCCGCCACAGGGCGCAGAGACATCAGATCACCATCATATCAGTCGAGGAATTTGAGAGCATGGAGGAGTCCTGACCTTGGCCGGGTCGAGCCGTGAGGAGCAGTTCCGCAAACTGGTCTATGAACTACAGATGATGCAGGGCTCCGCTGAGACGCTCCAGCAGAGACTCGGGATTCTCCAGAACGCCCTCTCTGACCTGAACATCGCGAAGGAGTCCATTGAGGCTCTCAAAGAGGTCGAGGAAGGGGACTCGATCCTCGTCCCTATGGGCGGAGGCGCCTTGGTCAACGCAAGACTTGGGGACCTGAGCAATATCATGGTGAACATAGGGGCTGAAGTCTCCATCGAGATGGGCCTAGAGGAGGCGGAGGAGAATATCTCAAGCCGCCTAGAGGACACCGACAAGGCCAGCCAATCAGTCCAGATGCAACTTCAGCAGATCCTCAGTCAGATGGAGCGCCACAGGAATACCATCAACAGGATAAGTGAAGCCCTCCAGGGGGCGGAGGCCGGTGTTTGAGAAGCTCAGACAGGGCCTCCGAGGCGTAGTCGACAGGATCTCCAAGAGTGATCTCGACGAGAAGGACCTCGAACCTATTCTATGGGATCTCCAGCTCCAACTCATCTCTAACGACGTTGCCATGGAGGTCGCCGCCAAGGTCTCAGAAGACCTCAAGGAACGCCTAGCGGGCACAGCGGTGACCCGGTTCTCAGACAAGACAGGCCCCATCAGGGTAGCCCTGAAGGAGAGCATCGAAACGGTCATGGCCACGGATAAGCAGCCGGAACTGGTCGATCTTGTCTCGGCCAAGAGAAGCCTTGGGGAGCCTTATGTCATCCTCTTCATAGGTATCAACGGTACGGGGAAGACCACCACCATCGCCAAGATTGCCCACCTGCTACTGGGGGAGGGCTACAAGGTTGTACTGGCGTCTGGGGACACCTATCGGGCGGGGGCAATAGAGCAGCTGGAGGAACATGGACGCCGCCTCGGGGTCAGGGTGATAAAACACAGGTACGGCTCAGACGCCGCGGCGGTGAGCTTTGACGCGGTCCAGCATGCAAGAGCTCAGGGTATCGATGTCGTCCTCATTGACACTGCGGGCCGGATGCAGACTAACAGGAACCTCATGGATGAGCTGAGTAAGATCAAGAGGGTGGTCCAGCCTGACCTTACCCTGATGGTGTTGGATAGCCTCATCGGGAATGACGCCGTCGAGCAAGCCCAGACCTTCAACGAGCGGGTTGGATTCGACGCCGCGATACTGACCAAGGTAGATGCCGACGCCAAAGGGGGTTCCAGCCTCAGCGTAGCCTATCTCACCGGGAAGCCCGTCATCTACGTCGGCGTTGGCCAAGAATACCCAGACCTTCAGCCTTTCAGGTCTTCGTGGTTCGCCGAGAAAATTATAGGCGATACATAAAGGATTTAAGGCCGCTCTCAGTATGTGCGCTAAGATGGGTCTGGGCAGCTTCTTTCAATCGGCATCCCGCCTTATTAGGACTCTCAGTAGACCTGATTGGAAGACCTACTCCCTCAGCCTCAAGATCGTCTTCGTCGGGGTCGCTATCCTAGGTGCCATCGGTTATTTGATCAGGCTGTTATCTGCAACGATCCAGGGCATACCCGCCTGATACCCTTCTCACAGATCAGAGGACTGCTGGTTCTCCGGTTCTCTGTCATAGGGATAGAGCACATAGAAGACCAACATTAGAACAATTACAGCGACTACGCCTATACCGAGTATATACTCAAACTCTAAGAACGCCAATGCAGGATCCAACTCGTAGCCTCCAGACTAGATAACTCCACAAGTTGAGCATTAAAACCTTCCCCCGCGTTCGGGGATACGAATAAGGTTTTTCAACCTCTGAAAGACTGGGGTTATGATGAACCTAAGGCCGCCCTCAGGTCAAGGTTTTCATAGAGATGTTTAGAAAGAAGAGGGGGTCATTAGGAGCTTAAGGTTAACTGTGTAGCGGTTCGCCAAGCAGTTGGGTCGTGGAGTGGTTTGACGGATAATGAATGAGAGGAAGCGGAGGGTGGCGTGGGGGATTACGGGGGCAGGGGATCTACTCAAGGAGACTCTTGAGGTCATGGAGGGACTCAAAGAGGAATACGGGGGATCTGTGGACATCGAAGTCTATCTGTCCAAGGCTGCCGATCAGGTTACCCGGTTCTACAGGGTCAACGAGGGGCTCAGGTCAACTTTCAGTAAGGTCATGGTAGAGAGAGATGCGAACACCCCTTTCATCACGGGAGCCCTCCAGTTAGGGCGTTTCGAGTTTCTCCTCATCGCCCCTGCGACGAGCAACACTGTCGCAAAGCTCGCTCACGGTATCTCCGACACGATGCTCACTAACGGGGCGATCCAGGCCCTCAAAGCCTATGTCCCTGTCTACATCATGCCTGTCGACTACCGGGTTGGCACCGTCATCACCACCCTGCCCAGCGGGAAGAAGCTGGAGCTCAGAGCGCGGAAGGAAGATGTTGAGAACGTGAACAAGATCGATGCGATGGACGGGGTCACCACTTTCGAGAAACCTGAGGAGATCGAGCGTATTTTCCGTGAGAGTTTCGGATAACGCGATTAGGCCTCTTCCTCTTTCCTCATGATAGCGATGGCGGGTAGGGCTGGGACATTGATGGCAGCGAGGATCAGGAAGATGGTGGAGAAGGGGAGGCTCTCCCCCACGAGGCCCACCATGGCGCTCCCCAGGGTCGCCCCCAACCCCCAGATACTGGAGAGATAGGACATCGCCATCGTCTTAATCTCAGGGGTGACCGTGTTCGCTAGGGTAGCCCACTCAGTCACCGCCCGGGTCCCCCAGCACACCCCGAAAAGTAACAGGGCTAATACCAAGGGAACTACCCCCGTCGCATACGCCACCGAGACGTAGACCATTATGAGGGTGGCAAAGGCCCCAATCAATATCTTTCTAGGGCCTACCCTGTCGGCGACTCTACCCGCCGGTAACTTGATGAAGGCATTGGAGAACCCGACCAAAGAGAACAGGAGGGAGGCAAAAGAGGGGGTGAAACCCAGCTCCTGGACAACGTAGACCGCGAAGAGGCTTGTGAAGACGGTGTTGGTCATCGAGAATGCAGCCCTGATAAAGGTCAGGACCAGGACGTTCTTGTTCCTCAGTATGACCTTCAGCGTAGAGAACGTCCCCAGCTTCTCTTGGGGATAATCTTTCTCAGAGGAGTTCCCTCCACTCTCTTCTGGCCTATGGATAAGGAAGAGAGCAAGGCCGGTTGCGGGAAAGACGGCAGTAACGAGGTAGAGTTGCCTGTAGCTTATATAATTCACTAGGGCACTTGCGATGAACGGGCCGACGAACATCCCCATTGACATGAATGTCATATATCTACCCATAGCATCCCCCTGCCTCCTTGCAGGGGCCATGTTGGATGCTGCTGACATGGCGAGTTGATTGTAGGAGCCGCCAGCGATGATCATATAGAAAGGGATTATGTACAGCCAAGTTGGGTTGGGGACGAAGGCGTATAGGAGGGGTGTGGTTATCTGCACGATGAAAGCGATAAGGAACATCTTATTGTGCCCTATCCTGTCGGCGACCATGGTTAGAGGGATCTTCATCACTATCATCAGTATGGACTGTATTGCGAGGAATATCCCCACCTCCGCCAAGGAGCCCCCTATCTCAAGGACATAGAGGGTGAAGATGGGTCGAGTGGTGAACCTTGAGAGCTGGAACAGAAAGGAGGCCACTGAGATTACATAGAAACCTAAGGAGAAACCACTCGCTTTCTGCTCCAAAATCGTCCAACTCTATTACTCTCCCGTGATTTTGTTGGAGATTGATAAAGGTTTTCACTAATAAGTGCATAATAGACGCTGCAACGGGAAACATAGAAAGAGTGAAAAACGTCGCTGTCTGTCGCTGGGAAATATATATAACCGCGCGCTCGACTTCTACGGTGAAACCGGACGTGGTATAATGTCCGAACAGAAGCCCCGAACCCAGCTCTACGCAGTAAAGGTGACCATGGGTCAAGAGAAGAACGTAGCCAAGATGCTCGCAGACAAGACGAGGGTAGAAGGCATCCCCATCGTGGCTATCCTCTCCCCCGTCGAGCTGAGGGGCTATGTCATAGTTGAAGCAGCCGCGCCCCATGCAGTGGACGAGCTCATCAGGGGGATGAGGCACACCCGGTCTAGGGTGCAGGGTCTCGTCAACCCCTCAGAGGTGGAGCACTATCTCGAAACCAAGTCCGTCGTTGAGGGCTTGGAGGAGGGGGCTCTGGTAGAGGTCATCGCCGGTCCATTCAAGGGGATGGAGGCCAAGATCGTGAGGGTCGACGAATCGAAGGAGGAAGTCACAGTCGAGATCCTTGAAGCCGCCTTCACTCTCCCCATAACTGTCCATGCTGACTATGTCCGGGAGGTAAAAGGAAGGTCATAGAATGGTAGAGAAGACATTCAACTTTATCGTCAACGGCGGCGAGGCGAGCGGAGGCCCCCCCATAGGACCAGCCCTAGGCCCCCTCGGCGTCAATATCATGCAGATTGTCGCTAAGATCAACGAGGAGACCGCGGACTACAAAGGGGTCCCCATCCCCGTCGATGTCACCATAGACACCGACACCAAGGAGTTCGAGGTCAAGACTGGGATGCTGTCCACCTTCGCCCTGATCACCCAGTTCCTCGAGGTATCAAAAGGCTCATCGACCCCGAACGTTGACTACATCGGTGATCTAACCATCGACCAGGTCGTGGACATCGCCAAGAAGAAGTGGGATGGCCTATTCGCGGTCTCCCTTAAATCAGCCGTTAAAGAGATAGTGGGGAGCTGTCAGAGTATGGGTGTCACCATTGAGGGTCAACACGCCAAAACAGTCCAAGAGATGATATCTACAGGGGTTTATGACTCCAAACTGGCTGAGACCGAGTAAAGTTTTATAGTCTGTCTATGGTGAAGACAAGGGGAATTTGATATGTCGGTCCGGAAGGACGAGATAATGGACTTCCTCGCGAAGGCGAGGGAGATAGCCCCTCCCAGGGGCTTCGAGCAGTCCGTTGACCTGACCGTCAACTTCAGGGACATCGATATGAGGCAGCCCGCCAACAGGGTAAACCTCAGGATCCAGGTGCCCCACGGGGTCGGCGGCCAGAAGGTACTGGTGTTCGCACAGGGGGACCTAGCACTCAGAGCCCGTAGAGCTGGCGCAGACCGGGTGGTCGAGCCCGCTGAGCTCGACGAGATGGCTTCCGACAAGAAGGAGGCGAAGAATATACTCAAGGACTACGATGTTTTCGTCGCCGAAGCGCCTCTGATGCCCACGGTGGGCAGGGTCGCGGGCCCAATCCTGGGCCCCAAGGGGAAGATGCCTACCCCGGTGCCCCCCCAGGCGCCCATCGACGCTATCTTGGAGAGGGAGCGTCGGACGGTGATCCTGAGGAGCAGGGAGAGGCTGTTCGTGAAATGTAAGGTGGGTCAGGAGTCGATGTCTGACGAGGAGCTTGCCGATAATGTTGAGACGGTACTCAACAGTCTTCTTGACACCCTGAAGCGGGGGCGGAATAATATTAACTCAGTCTATCTGAAGCTTACCATGGGTCCAGCGATCAGGATGGTGTGATAGTTGTCGCAGGTATCCGATGAGAAGATCGAGATCGTCGACGCCACGGCGAAGCTGCTTGATGAATACAAGCTCATAGGCGCAGCCGATTTGAACAAGGTGGGGAGCGAGATGCTCCAAGATCTCAGGAAGCAACTCAGGGGTCAGGTGCTCCTCAGGGGTATAAAGAACACCCTTATGCGTATCGCGATGGACAAAGCCAACTTTGAAGACACTGAGGATTTCCTAGAACTCATCAAGGGCCAGAACATCTACATATTCTCCAATGGCAATCCCTTCCGCCTCGCGATGGCCCTCCACAAGAACAAGGCCAGGGTATTCTCAAAGACAGGGGACATAGCCATAGAAGATGTAATGATCCCAGCGGGGAACACCGGCCTCAGCCCCGGACCCATCATCAGCAAATTTGGGTCTCTCGGGATCAGGACCCGCATAGAGGCCGGGAACATCTGGGTCGTCAACGACACCGAGGTCGCTAAGGCGGGGGATGAGATCTCTGAGGATCTCGCTGATCTTCTCGCCCGTCTGGGGATCAGGGCATCAGAGATGGGTCTTGAGATTAAGGCCGTCTACGAGGATGGGGTGATAATCCCCCGGGAGGATCTCCTCATCGATATTGAGACGTACCTGGATAGGCTCACCAAGGCTTTCAGTGGCGCATATCAGGTAGCCCTTAAGGCTTCTTACGCCACCCCAGTCACCATCAAGCCCCTCCTCTCCAGGGCAGCCCAAGACGCGAAGAAGGTCGCCATGGAGGCCGCTTGGATGACGCCGGAGACCGCCTCCGAGATAATAGCCCAAGCGAATGCAAAGGCCGTGAACCTCGCCAAGGCAGTTGGTAGGGCTCAGGCCGACCTCTAGCCCGTATACTCCATGCTGGGGTACAATCTACTGACGGGTATTTTTTAGGGGGTTACCCATTCGGGGGTTCATGGTCTGATAACGTCGGAGTTTATAAGGGGCCGCATGATTTTGTAGCCTGATCAGGTATATGGGTAAGAAGCTGGTGAAGAGCGAGAGCGACATCCGGAGGAGCATGCTTATGCCTAATAAGAATGATATCCTTGGCATCGTAGACAAGAATCTAGGATTCACCAGGATGAGGGTCGTCTGCCAGGATGGTCATAGGAGGATGTGCCGGGTCCGTGGTAAGATGAAGAAGAGGAACTGGGTCCGGGAGAGGGATGTTGTATTGGTCTCGCCTTGGGAGTTCGCTTGGGAGCGGAAGGGGGATATCATCTTCCGTTATACGGCCAACCAGGCCCACTGGCTCAGGGAGAAAGGCTACCTCACTATAGGCTGAGGACAAGGGTAGCTCACCTCAGTGGGCTGCATAGTAATAACTGGATTTTTTCCCACAGTAGACATGAGGCCGGTTGCACCGGCAGTATGTTCTCCCTGAGGGTCACATCCTGAAGGGCGCTCTCAACCCCTTCTCGACCAGTTTCCTCACCACTGCTGCCTTCAACTCCCCCACGCCTTCACCCGTCCTCCCGCTTACGGGATACATGGCTATCTCCGTCCCTGGGGGGATCATGCCCACTATACTCTCAAAGGTCTCATTTAGGAGGGGTTGGGGGTCTCCCCTGATCTTATCTATCTTGTTTGCAGCGATCACCAGGGCGTCCTGTGTGTTCTCCGTGATGAACTGGATCATCTCCAGGTCGATGGGTATGAAACCCTTCCTCTCCAGCCTCCTAGAGACTTCCCGGAACGTCGATACATCCAGAACGTGCACCGCTACGGCGATGTCTCTCCCCCGGGTCTCGATGAAGTCGATTATCTCGTCCTTAATCCTGCCCTCCTGTCTCTTAGGAGCTCCCGAGATCCTGCCGTATCCCGGCATGTCCACCAGAGAGAGGTGCTTCCCCACCTGATAGGTCAAGATCCTCCTGGTTGTCCCGGGTCGCTTCCCCGATCTGGTCTTTATCCCGGTCATCAGCCGTATGATGGTGCTCTTCCCTGAGTTGGGCCTACCAGTGAAGACTAGCAGTCTCTCGCTCATATCAGAGTATTATGGGGACCGTCCTTAGTTATCTTATCCGTTCACCGACCCCATGAACGCCCCACCTAGCCTCAGGGGGTTCTCAAAGAATCCCCCTATCGCGCTGGTGGGTGATGCCCGACATCGGGGATTATAGGGTGAAAACCTTTATACGCCCAGACGTTTTCACAGTTTACGCATTCCGGAACCCGGACCTACAAGGTGAAAGATAAATGAGCGAGCTGAACAGGGCGGTCATCAACGCCGAAGGCCTAATCCTAGGGAGGATGGCGAGCGTCGTGGCCAAGAGGCTCCTCGAGGGGGCGTACATAGACATAGTTAACGCGGAAGGCGCAGTGGTCTCGGGTAAGCGGAAGATGGTCATCAACGAGAGGAAGGAGTTCCTAGAGGTTGGAGGGCCTACCAAGGGACCTTTCCACTACAGGAAGCCCAACGCCATCGTCAGGAGGACCATACGGGGGATGCTACCCCACAGGAAGCCCCGCGGCCGGGACGCCTACGGAAGACTCAAGGTCCACATCGGGATCCCACGGGAGTTTGAAGGAGCCGAAGCCGAGAGCATCGAGAGCGCCAAGGTCGATAGGCTCAAAGGGCGGTATGTCACCGTGGGCGAGATAGCAGAGAACATAGGTTGGAAGGTTTAGTATGCCGTCGAAGAAAAAAGCGCAGCTCACCGTTGGAAAGAGAAAGACATCCAAGGCAAGGGTCGTCATCGCTCCGGGGAAGGGACGTATCAGGGTCAACAACAAGCCGATCTCATTATATCAGCCCCTTATAGCAAGGGAGAAGATACTGGAGTCCATCTGGATCGCCGGGGACGTTGTGGACGACATCGATATCAGCGCCAAGGTCCACGGTGGAGGTTTCATGAGCCAGGCTGAAGCCGTCAGGATGGGAGTCGCCCAGGGCCTTGTCAAGTGGACTAGGAGCAAGAGACTGAGGAAGACCTACATCGATTATGACAGGACCATGCTGGCAGGGGACGCCCGCCGCAAGGAACCCAAGAAGTTCGGTGGACCAGGCGCCCGGAGCAAGAAGCAGAAGAGCTACAGGTGATATCCCCATGGTCAGGATGATCTCACCAGTCGTTAGATCAGGCGACAAGGAGCGCCCGGGAAAAGGTTTCTCCATGGATGAACTTCAGGAAGCCGGCCTCAACGCCGGCGAGGCACGCCACCTAGGGATCCCCGTGGACCCGAGGAGGAGCACCAGCTATCCTGAGAACGTTGAGGGCCTCAAAGAGTGGATCGAGGAAGCCCGGAGGGAGGGTTTCAGGGTCCCCAAGGTCAAACAGTCCTCGAAGGGGCAGAGAGGCAGGGCCCATAGAGGTCTCACCAGCTCCGGGAAGAAGATGAGAGCCCTCAAGAAAACCTGATTTAGTTCCCCCCCAGTCGTCTGGTTCTCTAAATGCGTTTCGCCCCAACTCTGTCATTTGAGTGGGATGTGGAAATTTACAGGGGGCTTCTCGGCTTGTCCTTGAAACTATCCTGTGAATGTTTTTTAAGGGTCTGATGCCCGGTTCGATTGGAGTGTACTATGGAGGGCGATTACCGATACGGCAGGTGCGGGGTGTTCTGTGAGATGTGCTCCACAGGGAATGGGAGAGTCAAGGAACTAGCCGAGGAGTTGAGACGGCTCACAGCAGGATTTTTCAAGGTCTTCCCTCCTGGACATGGGGACTTCGATTGGGACCAGTATAGGAAGGGCCTCGACTACTTCTGTGAGAGTTATGGTTGTCCCACCTGTCTAGGCATAGAGGATCCCTGGTGTGAGGTCTTGAAATGCGAAAAGGTGGAGGAGAAAGGGAGCTGCCTCGTCTGCGCGGAGTTCTTGGAGTGCCCCCGGACCGAGTACCAGCGGGACAGATACCCCTTTGTCATCGTTCATTATAGGAGAGTTGCCGAGAAGGGACTGGAGGCGCTGTTCGAGGAGGAGAGGGAGAAGGCGGAATCCGGTGTCCTACTCCAAGATATAAGGAGATACTGAGGGCGGGAAGGAGCAAAAAACATATAGAAAAATTCGGATAGGAAGGCGGTCAGAGCTTGGCTAGGGCCTTCTCCGTCCTGTCCAGGGCCTCGTTCATGATGGCCTCACTAGTGGCGATGCACAATCTGAGGTGGCCCTCACCCTTGGCTCCGAACTTGGAACCCGTCTCGTAAGCTACCTTCCCCTCTTCTAAGAGATATTCGAAGAGCTCGTCGCTGGTCTTCCCGTAGTCGAACTTGGGGAACATCAGATACGTCCCCTCTAGTTTTGGGACGGTCACATTGGGGAGTTCTCCGAGGCGTTTCTCGCAGAGGGCCCTCATCTTGTGGAGGTGTTCCATTATGTCTCGACGCCACCAGTCCAGCTTCTTTCCCAGCATCACTGGCGCCGCAGCCTTGGCAAGAGTGCTTGTGGTCCGGGTGATGTCCGCTGCATGCCTTCTCAGACTCTCCATCATACCCTTGTCGGTGGCGCATGTGTAGCCCATCCTTAGCCCTGCGACTCCAAAGGTCTTGGAGAAACCCCATGTTGTCATGGTGAGCCTCTCTATCTCGGGGTTGAGTGCCGCCAAGGTGATGTGTTCCCGACCATCGTAGAGGATATCCTCCCAGAGCTCGTCAACCATGACGACTATCTCATTGTCAACCGCTACATCAGCGATGCCCTTGAGTTCCTCTTCAGTCATAACACGGCCTGCAGGGTTGTGGGGGTTGCAGACGAAGATGAGCTTGGTCTTGGGGGTCACCAGCCCCTTGAGGCGTTCGATGTCGAAAGTATATCCCTCATTCATATTGAGAGGCCAGTGGACCGGTTTGGTCCCCGTCACCTCCTGAGATGTGTAGAAATGGAAGTACATCGGGTCGGTGACGATAACCTCGTCCCCTGCCTGGCAGGCGTGCCTCACGGCGAGCCACATCGCGGGTATAACGCCCTGGGTTATCAGTATATCCTCGGCTTTGGCATCTAAGCCGTTCCTCCTCTCCACCTTTTCAGCCATCGCCTCCATGGTGGGCTCGTCGAAGTTGTAGAAGAGGTCCTCGTCCTGGACTGCGTTGATGAGGGCCTTCTTGATCTCCATTGCCACTGGAAAATCCGGGTCCGCTATCCAGAGGGGTATGACATCCTCAGGGTAAGTGTGCCACTTTTTACCTGGAGCAGCGAGCATCCCCTCGATTGAAGCGGAGTTGAACGGTGCATGGTACAATTCTCTTCACCTATGTTAGAGATGGTGTGAACCGGTCCCATTTATTTCTGTTGAAAAATATCTCTGCATACACTAAAAAACCGTGATTATCGAGATTTGAAGCCCTCCTATAGTAGCAAATCTTAAAAATATTTGAATTAAAAAGGGGTCCAATGTTTATCCCTATTATAGTCCTACTGAACAAAATCGTTGCCCCTAATGTTCTTACCAGATGCCGTTGAGGGAAGCAAAAATGCTTGTTTGTTTGAGTCGTAGGAGAGAGTACAAGGTGGTCAACTCGTTTTTTACTTTGATAGGATCATCAAAATGGGGGTGGGGAGAGGATGGTTAAACACAAGATAGCCTCCCTCTACGCCTACATCCCGAGGGAACATCAGATAGAGAAGTTTTGCTGTAATTTAGACCCTGGGACCTTTGAATTCGTGGTGATCCCCAAGGACCCCACCGAGGAAGAGATCAAAGAAACCATCTCGGGAGCATCCATGATACTCATGGCTCCGAGATCCCCCTTCCTAGATCGGGCTCGCCTTGAGTCCGTCGAGGAACTCCGACTGGTCCAGTTCATGTCTGTCGGTTATGACAATATCGACCTCGAAGCATCCAAAGAGCTGGGGATATCTGTCGCCAACAACGCGGGATACAACGCCGTCGCCGTCGCAGAACATGCTATCATGATGATCCTAGTCCTCCTCAAGAAGGCCTTCTTGGCCCACCAGGGCGTGATACAGGGTGGTTGGCCACAACAGGAGCTCATAGATAAAGACAAATATCTCTACGAGCTCCGGGGAAAAACCCTGGGGGTCCTAGGTCTGGGGAACATAGGAGTGGAGGTTGCAAAGAGAGGAGTGGCGTTCGAAGCGCGGGTCCTGTACAATAAGAGGAACCGCCTCAGAGAGGGGAAAGAGAGGGGTTTGGGTGTTGAGTACGCCACCCTTGAAGAGCTACTGAGAGAGTCTGATGTCCTCAGCGTTCACACACCCCTCACCAACGAGACACGGGGGATGATAGGGAGGGAGCAGATAGGGATGATGAAGACCGGGGCAATCTTGGTCAACACCGCGAGGAAAGGCATTGTCGACGACGCGGCTGTGGCTGAAGCCCTGAGGAGCGGGAAGCTCTGGGGGGTTGGGATCGACGTACCAAGAACACCTGAGGAGCAGGACGAGCTCAGGGAGATATTCAAGGGGTTGGACAACGTGGTCCTGACGCCCCACATCGCCAGTGGCACCTGGAACGCTTCAGAGCAGTTCTTCGACCAGATAAGGGACCAGATCACCCGGTTCACTAGGGGGGAGAAACCCCTCTACCTGTTGAACGACGTCTGGGGCTAACTGATATGTCCAATCCCCTCGGTCGGAAAGTGCAAAACATCCAGTGAAGCCAGCGGGGTATTTTGAGATAAAGGAGGGTTGAGATGGGAGAGGAGACGGCAGAACCCGGGCGTATGATACTGCCTACACTGGTCTTCTCCCGATTCGCTACGATGCCCCCAGGCATCTTGACAGGCCTCCTCCTGCTCGACATCGGCGAGACCTTCAGTTTAACGGTTGGGATCGCTGGGCAGGTCAGGTCAGCCGCCTCTGTGGTGGGGGTCGTCTTCGCCCTCCTGATCGGAGGCCTCAGCCTCAGGTTCAAGCCCAAGCCTCTTCTCCTAGCAGGCCTCTCCATCCTCGTGGTCTCAGCGGTTGGCTGCGCCCTCGCCCCCAGCTTCCCCGTCCTTCTCTCTGCATACGCCCTGACAGGCGTCGTGGTTGCCCTAGTGGGCCCCATGACTTTCACCTTGGTAGCTGATCACTTCCCCCGGGATCAGAGGGCCAATGCCATAAGCTGGATCATCGCCGGGATGTCAGGCTCCTACCTAGTCGGAGCCCCGATCATAGGCTACATCTCGGGGTTCGTGGGATGGCGGGGGGCTTTCCTCTGGTTCGTGCTACCCGTCTCTCTCCTAGGACTGCTGATGGCCCAGACCTTCATCCCCTCCAAAGGTAGGCCAGACCTGGAGGGTCAGAGGGTTGAGGCGGGGCTCCTCAAGGGCTTTACAAAAGTGCTCACGGATATCTCATCCCTCTCATGCCTTTCGGGCACCGCCTTAGTCGCGGCGGCCTACATGGCTATGGTGAGCTACGCCCCCTCCTTCTACAGGGAGAGATTTGGCCTCTCAACCGCCCAGGCATCCCTACTGATCATTGTCTCCTCCGTCTTCTTCATCGCGGGGACCCGCCTTAGCGCTGGGCTTGTCAGAACCTATGGCCGGAAGCCTATAACCCTATGGCTCTCTGCTCTCGCCGCAGTCTCCATAGTCGCATACCTGAACCTCCCTGACCTGTGGCTCTCCCTCGCCGCCCGATTCTTGGGGAGCACAATATCCGCCATCGTCTTCACCGCTACCAACGCTCTGACCTTGGAGCAGCTCCCAGGGTTCCGGAGCACCGTCATGTCACTGAACCAGTCGGCCTTCAGTCTCGGAGGGTTCCTAGGCACGGCTCTGGGGGGGCTTGTCATCATGATCTCAGGCTATAAAACGATGGGGGTCACCCACGGGGCGATGATGTTCATAGCCATGATTGTCCTCCACTTATATGCGGCGGACCCCACCGATTGAGGGTCCCCCGTTTAGATCGTAAACAATATAACAGAGCCCCCTTTTTGGTAGGGGGAAGGTACAGGCTTTGATAGTTCTACTCTACTTCGACTGGGTCGGAAGCTCCAAGGAGCTCAAGGCCTGGGAAACGAAGATCCAAGAGTCCTGCGAGAAGACGGGCGTCGAGTACATGGGCCTCTACGGTTCCATGAACGAGAAATGGAACTTTGTAAGCATCTTCAAGACCAATGGCTACGAGAAATTCCTCGAAATGGGCAAGAACGTTGTCCGGCACGCCAAGATGCCCCACCATATAGCCGAGGTCCTACTGCCCCAAGAGTTCTGAGGACAACGCATCCACCCTTTTCTCCATCCACACAGCACAGAGGAAACTAGACCCTACAATAGGCGGGCTCCCTGATCGTCCACAGGCAGGATACAGACCCTCCGCCTAGGCGCGGCTTCCCTGAAGAGCGCGGCCCCGAGATCTGCTTCACCCCTAGGGACAAGGGAGAAGAGTGCTTCCCCGAACATCGCCATGGAGCACGGGAATCCTGCCTTGTCCGCCTGGTCCATCACCCTCTTCATACGGGGGGTTACGATATTGACATGTTCAGTGAACCTCCTGGAGAACTCCATGAATGTGGTGGGGTTCAGATCCTCTCTGAACTGGTCGACGAATCTACCGCCTAGGGCATTGATCCTCTCCCTCAAACGGGGGTCCGAGAGGGACTCAGCCGTGGATATAGGCCCGAAGTGGAGATAGACACAGGATAACTCGTTGCTCCTACCATACTTCAGGGCTTCCCCGACCCCCGGAGCCCCAGGTCTATAGAGGACGCCGAACCCCCCCTGGGTCACGGCGAAGACGGTCCCCAACCCCGTCTTGCACTCTATCTCTGCTACATGGGCCACCCGGCCCACCTCCACATATGAGAGGCCCAGTTCAAGGACCTCGTTCAGGGCTAGGGCCAGAGTGATCGCCCCTCCACCGCTGGAGCCAAAACCCGCCCCTATAGGGACCCCTATCTCGTGGGTGATCTCGAGCCTCCAACACCCGTTGCTCTTGGAGAGCATCCTCTTGGCGACGTTCTCCGAGACCACAGCCTCCTTAGTGAACGCTCCATTCATCTTTACCTGGATCGATATAGATTCTGCGGGTTCCACCATGACCTCCGTGTGGATCCCTTGGGCTATGGAGAATCCGGCCCCCCGAGAGCCCTTCAGCAGGGGGTCATCGGGCTCGTCGCATATCTGGAAGAAACCCGTCAGATGGCCTGGGGCGAAGGCAGATGCTTCCCTCATCTTCGGTTCAATATTCTCCTCCTCTACCCCCGATAAGGGTTACGTGGCACCGGATACTTCACTAGCCAGGCTTGAGGTAGATCCCCTTCTCGGAGAGGGCGTGGAGCCTCTCCTCCATAACCCTCATCGCATCTGAGAGGACTTCTCCGTTGTCGAACCCTGATCGGATAGACCTGAGCTCCTCGTTGTCCAGTCTCCTCAGCCTCTCGGCTTCCTCGACAAGGAGGGGCATAGCCCTGACGATGTTGTCCACTATGGTCACCGTGGCGAACTGGGCTGTCCTCGACATCGGGTTCAGGTCGACGGTTATCACTTTCTTCCCCATACTGACGAGGCCCTCCGTCCTATCCCCATCCTCCAGGGGGACGAAGACGACATCGGCGACGTATATCCCCCTAGGGTCCACCGTCCTCCTATCGCTGAAGACCTCCTCTATCCTTGCCGTCGCCGTGCCCCCCACCCCCAGGACCTCCTCTGCCCCAGCCTCCCTGAGCACCCTCTCTATCGCCTCCTCCCTCCCCGGCTGCCTGTGGAACAGGTTCACCTCCAACCTTGCCCCGGTCGCCCGGGAGAGCCCCACAAGCCCATCCGCGCAGAGGGCTGCTACGTTCCCGTTCACCGACAAAACCGGCCGCTCTGCGAGGAGCAGGGTCGCTGCAGCGACCTTGATGGCTCTCATGGCTGAGGGGGTGGTCTCCTCCCCTAGGATGTAGTCGAACGCCTCCCCTCTCCCGTGGGCTATGAGCCCCGCCAGAGCCAGTACCTTGGTCCCGATGTGGCCTGTCAGCCTCTCCCTGATCCTGATGGACTCAGCCCTCGGGTGCTCATCAGATACATGGTGCTCCCTCGTCATGGTATTCTCCTCTCTGGTAGGATCATAATATTATCTATGGATTAATCTTGAGGGGTGTCCCGTAAAAAAATCGGGGAATGGGTTTCCACTGCGGGTCGCAGGGACCTCAGAGATCCTTGTAGTTGATCTCGTCGCCGGGGGCGTAGGTGGGGGCTTCGACCTCGAAGAGGTCGGTGTACTTGAGGCCTGAGCCGGTGTTGAAGAGGACCACCCTCTCATCCCGGTCCACCTGACCATCGGCGAGGAGACGCTTCAAACCTGACAGGGTTGCGGCCCCCTCGGGGCAGGCGAAGAGACCCTCTTCCCTGGCTATGAGACCGACGTCGTCCATGATCTTGTCGTCGGGGACAGCCACCGCTGAGCCTCCACTCTCCCTGACGGCCCTGAGGACAAGGAAGTCTCCCAGAGCGTGGGGGACCCTCAAGCCCGCGGCTAGGGTCTCCGCTCCCTCCCAGAACTCGGACTCCTCCTTCCCCTCGTCGAAGGCTTTGGGGATGGGGGCGCAGCCCGAGGCTTGGACGGAGACCATCCGGGGGCGCTCGCTCCCTATCCATCCTAACTCCTCAAGCTCGTCGAAGACCTTCCACATCCCTATGATCCCTGTGCCTCCGCCTGTCGGGTAGATGATGACATCAGGGAGCTCCCAGTCGAACTGCTCAGCGACCTCGAGGCCCATGGTCTTCTTCCCTTCGACCCTGTACGGCTCCTTGAGGGTGGAGAGGGGGAACCAGTCCATCTCGGGTATGCCGTCAGCCACCATCTTCCCGGCGTCGGTGATGAGCCCCTCGACCAACACCACCTTGGCACCGACCACCTGACACTCCACCTTGTTGACATCGGGGGCATCAACCGGCATGAAGACGTAACTCTCCATCCCCGCCCGTGCGCCGTAAGCTGTCATCGCCCCCGCGGCGTTCCCCGCGCTGGGGAGAGCCAAGCGTCTGATCCCCAGCTCCTTGGCCTTGGAGACCGCCATCGCGAGGCCCCTGGCCTTGAAGGTGCCAGTGGATATGATCCCCTCGTCCTTGACATAGAGGTCGGGTAGGCCTATGGTCTCCCCTAATCTTGTGACGTGGGTCAGGGGGGTCCAACCCTCGCCGAGGGAGACCTTGTTCACGGGGTCCTTGACTGGGAGGAGATCCCAGTACCTCCACATTGAAGCCTCCCCCCCGACGAAATCCTCTGGACCCACGACCTCCTTCACCGCTTCCATGTCGTACCGAGCGAAGAGAGGCTTGCCACACTCCTTGCAGACCGTCTGCACTTCAGTGTGGTCGTGTTTCTTACCGCACTTTGAGCATTCTAGGTGCGTAAAATAGCTCATGATGATCTGCATAGGAGGGTCATGGTACTTTAAATTTTATTCGAATTCCCCAACAGACAATCAAGAGAACATACCCCGATCCATCCCAACCGTGGTTCAGGGGGTTGTTTGTTGAAAAGTCTTTTAGGGGTAGCCGTGTTAGATTTAGCCATGTCGAAAAGTCTGGAGAAGGTGGGGGAGATCACCCATTACTTCACCCGGATCGGCGTCGGCGTGGTGGATGTGAACGGCGCGATAAAGATCGGAGACCGGATCGCGATCAAGGGGATGACCACCAACTTCGAGATGACCGTCAAGTCCATGCAGATAGAGGGCGAGGACATCGAGGAGGCCAAAGCGGGCGACGACATAGGGATGAAGGTGGACGACAGGGTCCGCGAGGGCGACATTGTCTACAAACTCAAGTAGCGATAGACCCAAACAGTAACCCTTTTATTCTTAACACCCATCAAACCTATCCACAAACCTACTTGAGGAATACAAATGGGGTATCGTTTTGTCCAGTCCCCAGGAATGGGGGAACAGTAAATGGGGTATCGTTTTATCCAGTCTCTATGAACCTCATCAGAGAAACAGCGCTGAACGGCATAATCGGCCGAGCGTAAAAATTTTCAAGGAAAAGAAGACCGGCAGACCAGCCATGGCCGGGCCAATAGTATGGAGGCCCCGCTATGGTTGAGATGTCCGGTGCCAAGGCTTTCGTCGAGGCCTTAGGATTGGAGGGAGTCAAGACCTTGTTCGGGGTCACAGGTGGCGCAGTCCTGCCAATCTGCGATGAACTCTGGGACAGCGACCTCAGGTTTATCATGGCGCGACACGAACAGGGAGCAGCTCATATGGCCGACGGCTTCGCTAGGGCCAGTGGCTCAGTGGGGGTCTGTCTGGCAACATCCGGGCCTGGGGCGACTAACCTGATCACGGGGATAGCTACTGCCAATATAGATTCCTCTCCTGTTGTAGCCTTCACGGGTCAGGTCCCTCTGTCAATGGTGGGGACCGATGCGTTCCAAGAGGTGGATATCATCGGTATATCGGCGTCTGCCACCAAGTATAACGTCCAGGTCAGGCGTCCGGCTGATATTCCCCTTGCGGTTAAATCAGCGTTCCACATCGCGTCCACTGGACGCCAAGGCGCCGTCTTGGTTGACCTTCCCAAGGATTGCCAGATCAACATCGAAGATATGGAGTTCCCCGAGGAGGTATCCTTCAGGGGTTACAAGGTCGATTTAGCGCCTAACCCCAGAGAGTTGGAATGGGCAGCGACATTGTTAGCTAAATCCCAGAGACCCGTCATCATTGCGGGGGGTGGGGTCATCGCCTCGGACGCCTCTGAGGAGCTGATGAGTGTCGCCGAGATGCTCATGGCGCCGGTGGTCACAAGTCTCATGGGCAAGGGAGTGGTCCCCAGCGATCACCCGCTGTTCGCGGGGCTATGTGGTATGCATGGGACTGGAGAGGCAAACCTACTGGTCTCGGACGCCGATGTCCTCCTGGTGGTGGGTTCCCGTTTCAGCGACAGGACAACCGCACGACTAGAGGACTTCAGCCCTTACTCCAAGATCATCCATATCGACATCGACAAGAGCGAGATCGACAAGAACGTCGAGACGGTGACCCGTGTCATCGGGGACGCCAAACTCGCACTACAAGGCATCATCGAACGCCTCAAGAAGTTAAGTTACCAGCCCCGGGCTCACAAGGACTGGCTAAAAAAGATGGATAAATTCAAGGAACAGTACAAACCCCCTGAGATATCCAACAACCCCCACATGAAAGCCCCCTCCGTTATGAAGGCCCTCCGGAAAGCCCTCCCCCGGGACGCCCTGGTCACTACTGAGGTCGGTCAGAACCAGATGTGGGCAGCTCTCTATTTCGACGTCTATGCACCCCGTACGTTCTTCAGCTCGGGGGGTCTGGGGACCATGGGCTGGGGTTTCCCCGCTGCAATCGGGATTAAAGCCGCGAGGCCAGAGCTTCCGGTGGTGGATATCGCGGGGGACGGTAGCTTCAGCATGACCGAGAACAACCTCGCGACCTGTGTCGAGGAGGAGCTACCGGTGATAGTCGTCGTCCTCAATAACAAGATGTTGGGGATGGTGGCCCAATGGCAGAGGCTCTTCTACGGTCGTAGGTACATGGCCGTAGAACTTGGCGAGTCCCCTGACTTCGTAAAGCTCGCTGAGGCTTATGGCGCCGTGGGTGTCAGGCCGGAGACTATCGAGGAGTTTGAGAAGGCGGTGGGGATAGCTGTCAAGGACGAGGTGACGACGGTGATTGATGTACCTATTGACCCTGAGGAGAACGTCTTCCCTATGGTGCCACCGGGGAAAGGGCTCAGGGACATCCTTGTGGAGGCGGACTGATGGAGCAGCGCTATACCATCGCCTTCCTCGTTGAGAACAAGCCTGGGGTCCTCTTCAACGTCTCCAACATGTTCCGGCGGCGGGGCTTCAACATTGAGAGCATCTCGGTGGGCCCCGTAGTGGAGAGTGATGTCGCCCGGATGACGGCGACAGTCGAGGCCGACAGCAGGGAACTGAACCAGATCGTCCTCCAACTTGAGAAGATGGTTGAAGTCATCAAGGTTAAACGCCTCGACCCGATGCGCAGTATCATGAGGGAGATGCTCCTCATCAAGCTGGACACCTCAGACCCCATGGCCAGGGAGGAGACCCTTAAGCACGTGAACACCTACCATGGTCTCATCCTCCACATAGACCCAGAATCAATAATCGCTGAGGTGACAGGGGACCCCGAGGCCATAAACCAATTCATAAAGGTAACCCGACCGATAGGCATCAAAGAGCTATCTAGGACGGGGGTCACGGCACTCGAGAAGGGGAGGCTCAAACTATAGGAGTGAATTGAGATGGTGAAAGTATACCACGACCAAGACATAGACGAGAAGGCGCTAGAAGGCAAGAAGGTAGCCGTCATCGGGTACGGCAGTCAGGGGAGAGCCCAGGCCCTGAATATGAGGGACTCAGGGGTCGATGTCATTGTCGGCCTGAGGCCTGGGAGGTCATGGGAGAAGGCGGAGGCTGATGGCATGAGGGTTGAAACGGTCATCGACGCCGCAACAGAGGCGGATATAATGCTGATGTTGATCCCGGATATGGCTCAGCCCACGGTCTACAAGGAGGAGGTCGCCCTCGCCCTCAAACCCGGGAAGACCCTCCAGTTCGCCCACGGGTTCAACATCCACTTCGGTCAGATCGAACCCCCTAAAGGCGTAGACGTCGTGATGGTGGCTCCTAAAGCCCCTGGCCCCGAGATGCGCCGCCAGTACGAGGAGGGCTTTGGGGTCCCGAGTCTGATCGCAGTTGCCCAAGACGCTACTGGACAAGCCAAAGAAACAGTCCTCGCTATCGCGAAGGCTCTGGGTTCCGGCCGGGCTGGAGTCATAGAGACCACTTTCAAGGATGAGACTGAGAGCGACCTCTTCGGGGAGCAGTCGGTCCTCTGCGGGGGAGTCGACCAGCTCATCCGCCGGGGCTTCAAGGTCCTCACCGAGGCCGGATATCCACCTGAACTCTCTTACTTCGAAGTGTTGAACGAGTTGAAGCTCATTGTCGACCTCATCTACAAGGTTGGGATAAGTGGGATGTACGCTGCGGTCTCGGATACCGCAAAATTCGGCGGTATGTCCATGGGGCCCAAGATTGTAGACGACCGTGTCGAGGAGAATATGCGGAAAGCCCTCAGAGCGGTCCAGGACGGGAGCTTCGCAGAGAAGTGGATCGACGAGTACAAGGCTGGGTCCAAGGAGTTTACCCGCCTGTACGAGGAGTGCAAGAACCTGGAGATCGAGAAGGTTGGCAGAGAGGTCCGGCGGATGTCTGGCCTTGAGAAGTAACTCCAAAACCCTTTTTATACCTCTATATTAATTGAAGAGATTCAATATGTGTCAGCTTGCTGCTTACGTCGGGGAGAGGCCTATCGCGCCCTTACTTCTAAGGGCATTAGAGCTCCAGGAACCCTATTACGCAGGCCATGCCACGGGGTTGGGAGTGATCAACGGGGACTCCCTTGAGGTGGTTAAAGACAGCGGCCCGGTCGCGAAGGTCAAGCAGTCCACTGAGATAAGTTCCTTGGAGGCAACTGCGGGGATTGCCCACAGCAGGTACAACGCCAAAGCCAGAGATGATGCACGGTACAACGCTAGGGAGATGGCCCACCCCTTCCTGAACGACAGCCGTGATCTCGCACTGATGCACAACGGTACTATCTACAACTACAAGGAGCACTGGACCCGCCTCAAGGAGAGTCACGCCTTCCAGTCCTATGTGGAGGAGATCGACAGCATCACGGACAGCGAGGTCGCCGTCCACATGCTCAGTGATGCATTGGAAGAGGGTATATCGATGGGGGAAGCCCTCAGGAGCGTCACCACAAGACTCATCGGAGGATTCCTCTTAGCTGCCATAACCCCCGAACACCCCGAGACCGTCTGGATCGCCAACTGGTTTCAACCCTGCGTCGTGGCGGTGGGAGATGATGAGACAATGTTCTGCAGCAGCAGAATTGGCTTCCACGATGTCCACGACGAGCTGGACAGGGTTTTCGAGCCTCCGAGGAACAGCATCCTGAAGTTGACCCCGGGGAAGGTCGAGGTGACCACCATGGACCCAGACCGCAGGGTTCTAGATTGGGAGATGGACGAGGGGAAGGCGGCGGAACTCATCATCAAGGCATTGAAGGAGGAGAAGGAACTCGGGATAAACAAACTGAACAACACCCTCTACCCCGCTGGTTGGGCCGAGATCTTCAGCGTGTCTCCGGAGACCTTCGATAAGGAGTACAAGAGAGGGTTCCGGTATGTCAACGAATACTTCGCCTTCATGGACAAACTCGTTAAGGACGGCTTCATCCGGGAGAGGATCGCAATGAAGGATGAGGGTGGTTTCCCCTACACCCCCAGATTCACTTACTCCATAGCCTGAATATTTAGGCCATCCTAAATATTTATATATTATATCTCATCATTTCATCCGATTACATGAGCAGCGAAAGCGTCGAGGAATACCTAGAAGCCATATACGCCTTCAACGAGGAGGGTAAGGTGGCCAAGAACACACAGCTGGCCAAGAGGCTCAAAGTCGCGCCTCCCAGTGTAACACAGATGGTCAAGAAGCTCGCTGAGGAAGGCCTCGTGGAATACAAGCCCTACAAGGGGGTCGCCTTAACCGGGAAAGGTATGGCTATGGCCCAGAAAGTGGTCAGGAAACACCGGTTGCTGGAGAGGTTTCTTCACGATACCCTCGGTATGGACAAGGACAAGATCCATGAGGAGGCCTGCAGGATGGAGCACAGTCTCTCCGATGAGGCCGCCCTCGCCCTCTGCAAGGCACTCGAGAACCCCGAGACCTGCCCCGACGACCTTAAAGCCCTCCCCCCCTGCCCCCTAGACATAGAAGACTGCGAGGAGTGCGTAGCCGCCAGACCTGAAGGCACCATGGATCTACTCACTGAACTATCTAACCTCAAACCCGGCGAGGAAGGGAGGGTCGCCTTCATCAGGGCCGGAACTAGCGCCTGTCAACGCCTCCTCGATATGGGTCTAACCCGAGGAGCCAAAGTCCAAGTACTGAACGCCGCTCCTTTCCAAGGCCCCATCGAAGTCAGCATCAGGGGCTCCTCCCTCGCTCTAGGCAGGGGTCTAGCCTCCAAGGTATTCGTCGAAGTCGCTAACGGAGTTGAGAAAGTCATCGCACACCCACACGGCCCCCATCACTAGGTCTGGATTGTAGTAGGGGTACCAAGATTGGGTAATATCCGGTCTCATGGTTTTTCACACGATGGATCTCGACATGGCCGTAGAAGGGGGGAGGACGAGCGCAAGCCCCTGAAGGTCGCCTTAGCGGGTAATGCCAACGTCGGGAAGAGCGTCATCTTCAACGAGCTCACGGGGCTCCACCAGCACGTTGGGAACTGGCCGGGAAAGACCGTGGAACGGGCCGAGGGCACCCTGGGGTTCCAAGGTCGTACCATAGACGTCCTAGATCTCCCAGGCATCTACAGCCTCTCCACCTACAGCATCGAGGAACTGGTTAGCCGGGAGTACATCGCCGTCGATAGGCCCGATGTCCTGGTGAATGTCGTCGACGCCTCTACCCTGGAGAGGAACCTGTTCTTCACCCTCCAACTCTTGGAGCTTGAGCCCCGTATGGTCATCGCTCTCAACCAGATGGACGTCGCCGAGAAGAAGGGGATCAGGATAGACACCGAGAAGCTCTCAAAGGAACTGGGGGTCCCCGTCATCCCGACTGTGGCGGTGAAAGGCATAGGCCTCAAGGAATTGATGTCCGTAGTAGTAGAGATCGCCGAGGAAGATAGCGAACCCGCTGTCCCAATACTCTACGGACCAGAGGTCGAGGGGAGGCTCAGCGGGCTTGCTGAGAAGCTCAAGGGTTTAGATTCCCCCTACCCCACACGGTGGCTCGCCATCAAGCTCTTGGAGAGGGATGAGGAGATAGAGAAAACCGTCTATCCTGTCATGCCCCTGGTCGAGGGGGTGGTTGAGGAACTATCCAGGGAGATCGGGGGGATCCACGGCCACGACGCCCCCAGCGTCCTAGCTTCCGAGAGATACGCCGTCGCGAACGGGGTTGCCTCCGCCGTCACGACCCACCACGACCCTGAACGGGGGCCAGGGTTAAGGGTCAAGGAGCTCACATCCCACCCGGTGCTGGGTTACGTCTTTATGTTCGCCGTGATACTGGCCGTCTTCTACACCATATTCTCTTTTGGGGATTACACCACCGCCCTTTTAGAGTCGCTTTTCGGAGCCCTACGGGCGGTCTATGAGGGGTGGCTGGGTGTGGGGCCTGTCCAGACCTTTGTGTGGGAGGGGATCATCGAGGGTGTCGTGGCCGGGGTCACCATCGCCCTCCCCTATATCGTCCCGTTCTATCTGGTTCTGTCGGTGTTGGAGGACTCGGGGTATCTTGCTAGGATCGCTTTCCTGATGGACTCGGCGATGCACCGTATGGGGCTCCACGGGAAGGGTTTCATCCCCTTGATGTTGGGTTTCGGTTGCAGCGTCCCAGCGACCCTGGGGTGCAGGATCATGGAGACCGAGAGGGAGCGTCTCATCTGTGCCCTTACTGCGACCTTGATACCCTGTGCCGCCCGGAGCGTCGTTATCATGGGGTTAGTGGCTGAATATGTCGGCTTCGAGTGGGCTGTAGCCCTCTATCTTATGGATTTCGCCCTCATCTTCTTGCTGGGCCGGGTCGCCTTCAAAGCGCTCCCCGGTGAGCCGATGGGGCTTATCATGGAGATGCCTTCCTATCGTATGCCCTCGTTGAACGTGACCCTCAGGAGGTCTTGGATAAAGCTGGAGCACTTTGTCAAGGAGGCCTTCCCCATCATGGTGGCTGGTAACTTAGTTATCCAGATAGCGAAACAGCTCGGGTTACTGGAGACGGTGCAATGGATATTGAGGCCGGTCACGGTAGGCTGGCTCGGGCTGCCTGCTGCTGCAGGTGTCACCCTGATATTCGGGGTGCTGCGGAAGGAGCTAACCCTGATCCTGTTAGCCTCGATGTTGGGGACCGCAAACTTCGCCCAGATCCTGACCCCGGTACAGATGTTCGTCTTCTCATTCGTGGTGATGATCTATGTCCCATGTATCGCCACCATAGGGGCCCTCGTCAAGGAGTTCGGCTACTGGAAAGCCGCCCTCATCAGCCTCACTGAGATCGGTCTAGCCCTAGCGCTGGGAGGCGTTATGTATAGGGCTATTACTGTCCTAGGCCTCCTTTAGACCCCCCCCCCGCCCCTGCAGGTCCCCGGATGAATGATGAATAATCGTCCTGTTACGGCCCTCTCAGACCACTATCATCGTCAGAGTGCTGTGTACCTTGTCCAAATGTCTGATCTTGAGGCTGATAGCGTCTTTCAACTCCTGCATCGTAGGGGTCTCGACGATGGCGATTATGTCGTAGACCCCGTAGACCACATGGGTTTCCTTGACCTCGGGGATGGGCCTGAGATCGCTGAGCACCTCTTCCTCGGCGCCTACCTCGACGTTGATGAGGACGAAAGCTTTAGCCAAAACCTCGCACCAGAAAAGAGTAAGGTTGTTACTATACTTAACATTTCGTCAATACTCCGGCTTACCCAGATCTTAACAAGAAGCAGGCATCAGATCCTATCCGGGTACTTGTTTGTATGAGACAATGAAGCTCCTTGAGGAATATGAGGTCGCTCCGGATGGCTCTTATGTCAGACCTCTTCTGAGCGTGGGACGGGGGAGCCTGGCTCACTGCACCCTTCCTGAGGCGGCTGTCTCCGAGGCTGTCAAGCATAGATCTATCGATGAGATCTGGTATTTCATCGAGGGGGAGGGACAGGTCTGGAGGAGGTTCAGTGAGCGGGAGGAGACGGTGGATGTGGGTCCAGGGGTCTGTATCACCATCCCCGTTGGCACCGAGTTCCAGTTCAGGAACAAGGGGGAGGGGCCCCTACGTTTCCTCTGCTTCACCATGCCTCCCTGGCCCGGGGATGAAGAAGCCGTGAAGGTTCGAGGTCGTTGGGAACCGCAGACCCGTAATGAGGTCGACGACCACTAGAGGTTTTTGGATGTTACCGTTGAATCTTTAAGGCCTCGGGCTAACTCATCCACGAGTTCTCAAGGTGAGTCGGGTGAAGAAACGGATGCAACCCCATATAATGTGTGGAGTAGGCGATGTCTCTAGATATGCCCTCCTCCCGGGGGACCCTGGTAGGGTAGATAGGATCGACTCCCATCTTGAAAGGTCCAGGAAGGTGGCGGATTATAGGGGGTATGTCACTTACACAGGGGAAGCCGGGGGTGTGGAGATAACCGCCAGCTCAACGGGGATCGGCTGTCCCTCGGCTGCGATAGTCGTTGAGGAGTTGATGCAGTTGGGTGTTGAGACCTTCATCCGGGTGGGCACCACAGGGAGCCTCCAGCCCCATATTGATATCGGGGAGGTCATCATCGCCACGGCGGCGGTCCGGGCTGAGGGGACCTCAAAGAACTATGTCCCCGTGGAGTACCCGGCGGCGGCAGACCTAGATGTGGCTCTGGCCTTGATCCAGGCGGCTGAGGAGCTCAGTGTTGAGGTTCACCCCGGCATCGTGATATCCACCGACGCTTACTATGGTGGGAACGAGGAGGTCATCAATAGTTATGGACCCGCGAACGTCCTCTCCATAGAGATGGAGGCGAGTACCATATTCACCCTCGCGGCTCTCAGGGGGAAACGGGCGGGAGCCATCATGGTGGTTGACGGTAACCTTGTCAAGGGTACAGGGAAGGGGGAGTTTGAGCCTGGGGAGCGATCAGGGGAGCTCGACGAAAGGGTCCAACGGTCCATAGACGACGAGATCAGGGTAGCCATAAGGGCCTGCCAGCTGCTCGAAGGGGTCTAATTACTCCCGTTTGTAGGGCTTGTAGTCACTGGGGGGCGTCGCCTTCCCCACCACTCCGGCTAATACCGCCACGGTGAGGACATAGGGGATGGTGAGGATTATCTGGGGAGGGAGGAGCCCCAAGGCCTGGAGCCTCATCTGGAGGGCATCGGCGAAACCGAAGAGTATGCTCGCCCCGAAGGCCCCGAAGGGCATCCACTTACCGAAGATCATCGCAGCCATCGCTATGAACCCCCGGCCGCCGGCCATCCCCCAGGTGAAGAGGTTGAGATGACCCAGGCTCAGGAAAGCCCCGCCAAGTCCCGCGAACATACCGCTGATTGTGACGCATAGATATTTGACACGGAAGACATCGATCCCCGCTGTCTCCGCCGCTGTTGGATGCTCTCCGACGGCCCTGATCCTGAGCCCCAGGGGGGTTTTGAAGATGACTACATAGGAGAGGACAGTCAGCAGGAACATTAGGTAGACCAAGGGGGAGTGGGAGCCTAGGATGGGACCGATGACAGGGATATCCCTGAGGAGCGGTATGGTCCACTTCCCGAGACCTTTGACCCCCTCCGAAGCGCCCCGGGATCCCCAGATTATCTGGCTCATGTAAGCGGTGAACCCCATCGCAAAGATGTTGATCCCCGTGCCACTCACTATCTGGTCCCCGACGAACTTCACCGTGAGCACTGAGTGGAAGAAACCCAACGCCCCTCCGACCAAGACGGCGACCAATACCCCAAGCCAGGGGTTACCAGTGTAATATGTGGTGGTCACCCCGGCGAAGGCGCTTGTTAGCATCATCCCCTCGAGGCCGATGTTAATAATCCCCACCCTCTCGGAGAAGATCCCACCAAGTGCTGCGTAGGCGATTGGGGTAGCCATCCTGAGGGCCGCGGCGAATAAACCCAAGTTGATAACGTCGAGGAGGTTCACCATCTCAGGCCCCCCTTCCTGAGGATGCTCCTTATCAGCATCGGAGCTGCCACGAAAACGATCACTAACGCCTGCAGGAGAAAGACTATGTCTAGGGGGACTCCTGTGGCCCTAGTCATCACCATCCCCCCGCTCCGGAGGGCGCCGAAAAGGACCGCCGCGAGCACCACCCCAGCTGGGTGTAGCCCTCCTACCAAGGCTACGGCAAGCCCATCCCAGCCGTACCCCGGGGAAAAGCCGTCAATGTATCGGCGGTGGACCCCGAGGATCTCCCCTGAGCCCCCGAGGCCCGCTATTGCCCCGCTCACCAAGAGCGCTATGATCATACCTCTCTTGACGTCTATACCTGCATTCTCTGCTGCATCGGGGTTGAGCCCTGTGGCCCGGATCTCATAACCAAGGGTCGTCTTCCTGAGGAGGAAATAGGTGAAGGCGGCGAGGGATACAGCGGTTAAGAGGGCGGCCGAGAGTTGTGTTGGGGGGAGGATCCGGGGGAGTCTTGAGGACTCGAAGATGGGCACAGTCTGGGCCACCCAACCCGGAGCCTTGAAGGGGTAGTTCACCATATAGCTGGTCAGATAGAGCGCTACGTAGCTCATCATCATAGTTGTGATGACCTCATGGGCGCCGAACCTCGTCCGCAGCACACCAGGTATCACACCCCAAATCCCCCCTGCCACGGCTCCGGCAAGGAGGGCGAGGAGGATGTGGACTGGGGCAGGCAGCCCCTCGAATGAGATCCCCACTACCGCGGATGCAAAGGCACCGACTAGGAACTGCCCCTCAGCCCCGATGTTGAACAGCCCCCCCTTAAAACTGAACAGGAAAGCGAGGGCTGTGAAGATGATAGGGGTTGCCTGGGTCAGGGTCTGGCCTATCCCGAAGATGTCCCCGAAGGCACCCTGGAACATCGCTGCATAGGCAGCGGTGGGGGAGTGACCGGTCACAGCGAGGACGACGGCCCCAACTATGAATGCCATGAGTATCGCGATCAGTTGGACCAGTACGTTCTTGAGCGTCCTTCGGAGGCCAGCGTCCATCATCTCCACTCACTCACCCCGCCCACCTGCCATGAGGAGGCCCACCTCTTGCTCACTGGTCTCCGTGGGGATCTTCACAGCCACGATCCTCCCCTCGTAGATAACGGCGATCCTGTCGCTGAGAGCCCAGATCTCATCTAGATCAGCAGAGAACAGGAGGATGGCACTCCCCTCATCCCTCATCTCCACTAGTTTCCTACGGACATACTCCGTGGCCCCCACGTCAAGGCCTCGGGTTGGCTGTGCGGCGATGATCAGCATTGGGCTCCTGCTGAACTCCCGGGCGACGATGACCCTCTGCTGGGTCCCTCCGGAGAGATTGCCCGCTGGAGTATTGACGCCGGGGGTGCTGATGTCATAGTCAGCGACAAGCCCTTCAGAGTGGCTCAAGGCTCTCTGGTAGTCGATAAAGAGTCCCCTCCGGGTGAACTCGGGTATACGGTGGCTCCCCAAGATGAGATTCTCGAGGACGGAGAAGTCGGGGATGAGCCCCCTCTTGTGGCGGTCCTCGGGTATGTGGGAGATACCCTTCCGGATCCTCTCGTGGGGAGACGCTCCAGTTATTTCGTTTCCCCTCAGTACGACCCTGCCTTCTGTCGTCTCCCTGAGCCCCATTAGGACTTCAACCAGTTCTGTCTGGCCGTTCCCTTCGACCCCGGCTATCCCTAGGATCTCTGAAGCCCTCACCTTGAGGTCTATCCCTCGCAGGGCGGGGAGCCCCCTGTCGTCCAAGGCTTCTAAGCTCTCGACCTTGAGGATCGGTTCCCCGGCCTCCGCTTGCTGCTTCTCGAAAGAGTAGACAACCCTCCGCCCTACCATCATCTCTGCTAGACGCCCAAGGTCAGTCTCAGAGGCTTCCACGGTACCGACAACCCGTCCCCGCTTCAGGATGGTGATGCGGTCACAGATGGCGAGAACCTCCCGGAGCTTGTGGCTTATGAAGATCACCGTCTTCCCCTGCTCC
>JASFTK010000002.1:0-44494 GCA_050053595.1 Candidatus Bathyarchaeota archaeon
GGCTCAGGTGTATGCATAACGGTTTTCAGCCTGGTCCCGGGCTCGATGCTCCTCCTCGCCGTGGCCTTGATCTTCCTCTTCGCGACGATGAACGCCATCGCCAACGGGACTTTCTTCGCCACCATGCAGGCGTCGATCCCCCCGGGGATGCAGGGGCGGGTGTTCACCCTGCTCATGAGCCTGAGCGCGGGGATGGCGCCCCTAGGCCTCTCTATAGCCGGGCCGGTCGCCGATATCATGGGGGAGAGGATCTGGTTCTTGGTGGGCGGGGTCGCTTTTACTCTCATGGGGGTGGTCGCCTTCTTTATCCCCGCTATAATCTATCTGGAAGATCAGGCCCCCAACTCGCGGTAGCGGGCACCCTCAGCCCTGCCGGTTGATGGTTTCTCCCCAAGTCGGCCCTGAACCTGTTAAATATCATGGTGTGTTATGGGTAAAAGATCGAATATGAGGGTCGCAATAGCGAGGTTCTCCCATGAGACTTGTACCTTCTGCCCGAGGCCTACCACCATCGATCACTTCGAGAGAGGTGGGGTCTACCACGGTGAGGAGGTCATCGAGAGGGCTCGGGGGGTCAAAGGCTACGTCAGAGGGTTCATTGAGACGGCCGAGGAAGAGGGAGCAGAGCTCGTCGGGATACTCGACGCCTCAAGGTCTTGGGGGGGCTCCTCAGGCAGCTGGCTGACTGAGGAGTGCTTTGACAAGTACGCAGACGGGATAGCCGATGGCCTACGGGAGGTGGGTGATCTTGATGGGGTCTTCTTGAGCCTCCACGGGGCTATGGCCGCGCGGGCTCACCACAAGCCTGAGGCTGAGGTGGTAAGGAGGGCCCGGAGGGCTGTGGGGCCTGATGTCCCCATCATGGTCACCCTGGATCTACATGCAAACGAGGACCACGAGCTGACAGACGCCGCAGACGCGGTCTTCATCATCAAGACTTACCCCCACATAGACAAGGAGGACGCCGGGATGACGGCCGCCCGCTGGATGGTCGAGACCATCAGGGGTGAGAGGAACCCCACAATGGCCATCAAGAAGCCAGGGGTTATCTCCCCCAGCGTCTTCCAAGGCACCGGGATCCACCCCGGGAAGACCATCATGGACAGGTGCCGGGAGTGGGAGGAGAAGCACGACTGCTATGTCTCGGTCGCCTTCGGCTTCGCCTACGCCGATGTCCCGGACGGGGGTGCCGCCGTCATCGCGGTCACCAACGACGACCAGCTCCTCGCTGAGGAGATAGCTCAGGACATCTCAGACCTCGTCTGGGAGCTCAGGGAGCCCCTTGCGAACCGCGATGTACCCAACTCCAGGGACGGGGTCCTCAGGGCTAATCAGTTGGCCCGTATGGGGAACACCCCTATCGTTCTGGCTGATCACTCTGACCGCCTGGGGGACAGCACCCACATCCTCAAGGAGCTGCTGCTCCAGAGGGTTGAGAACTTCGGGGTCTCCTCCATTGCCGACCCCTTTGCGGTCGAGAGGCTGATGGAGGACCACGAGGTGGGGGAAGAGGTGGAGCTCACCTTCGGGGCATACACGTCCACGGTGTACGCAGGGGAGCCCGTCAGGGTGGAGGGGACCATCGTGTTCCTGGGCGACGGGAACTACCGCCTCACAGGCCCCAAGGACACCGGCCGCCTCACCAACGTCGGCCTGACCGCGGCCCTCGACCTCGGCAGGGAAAGGTATGTGGTCATCACCTCGACCCTACACCAGTGCCAAGACTCTGAGGGCTTCAAACACTACGGAATCCCCTTCGAGGAGCTTGACATACTGGTCATCAAGTCAAGGGTCCACTTCAGGGCCTTCTACGAGGGCTACGCCAAGGAGATCATCGAGATCGACGCCCCGGGATACGGCCCCGCAGACCTAACCCAGCTCACCTACGAGAACGAGCCCCCAGGCCTGTACCCCATCGACCCCAAGTGGCGGAGCTGACCCCTCCCCCGACCACCTTTCTTTGGCTATAGATATATCCCCCCGACGCGTATCTTCATTGATGCATATGTATGACCTGGTCATCAAGGGCGGGAAGGTCTATACTGGGGCCGGGAATCCCTGGTTCAAGGCCGATGTCGCTGTGAAAGATGGACGTATAGCCGAGATAGGGTCGGTCAAAGAGGCATCCGAGGATGTTATCGACGCCACAGGGCGGGTGGTCTCCCCGGGGTTCATAGACCTCCACGACCACTCAGACTATTCTCTCCTCGTGGAGAGGCGGGCCATCAATAAGGTGAGGCAGGGGGTCTCGACCCTTGTCTTCCCCAGCTGCGGGGGTGGGGCTGCCCCATTGAACGAGGAGATGAGGGATGAGCTCCTCCGCAGGAGCCCCTGGCTCAAGGAGGCCGGGGTCGAGGTTGACTGGACAACTGTCGACGGTTACCTCAAGCGTCTCGAGGAGGGGGTCTCCGTGAACGTCGCGCCGTTGGTGGGTTTCGGGACCGTACGCCGCTACGTCATGGGGATGGAGATGAGGGACCCCACCCCGGGGGAGATGGAGGCGATGAAGACCGAGATCAAGAAGGCGATGGAGGCCGGCTGCCTCGGCCTCACCACCGGCCTCCGATACGACCCCCAGAGCTATGCGACAACCGAGGATGTGATAGAGCTCTCCAAGGTCGCAGCCAAGTACGGCGGCTTCTACACCAGCCATCTCCGGGACGAGGGCGACCGGGGTGACCCCGTCTCAGCTATAGAGGAGATCATCCGGATAGGCCGGGAGGCGGGGATCCCGGTCAACATCTCCCACTTCAAGATCCTCGCCAAGCGCTTCTGGCACGAGGGGCCGAGACTGGTCGAGATGATAGAGGCCGCGAGGAAGGAGGGCATCGATGTCACAGCCGACCAGTACCCCTACAGGGCCAGTGGCACAGGCCCCAGGGCCTGGATCCCCAAGTGGGCCAACGAAGGGGGTCTAGAGGCTCTGGCGAAGAGGCTTGTTGACCCTGAGGTGGCCCCCAAGGTCCAAGAGGGGCTCGTGGTCTCGATGGAAGAGAGGGGTGGACCGGGGGCGGCGCTGATCTCGACCTACCCGCTGGATCCCTCCCTGGTTGGGAAGACCATCGCGGAGGTCGCAGAGGAGAGGGGGGAGCCGGCTGAGGAGGTGATATTCGACCTCTTCAAGGAGCACACCGTCAAACTGGCCTCCGGGGAGCTGGAGGGGGGCTTCGGATTCGTCAACTTCAACCAGAGCCCTGAGAACGTCGACCTCTTCATGAAGAACCCCTGGGTCGCTGTGGGCTCCGACGGCTCAGTCCACGCCCCGGACAGCGTCCTCTCCAAACACATAACAGCACCACACCCCAGGTACTACGGCACCTTCCCCAGGGTCCTAGGCCGATTCGTCCGTGAGAGGGGGGTCATCTCGCTCCACGAGGCGGTCCGCAAGATGACCAGCCTCCCCGCCCGGGTGTTAGGGTTGCACGATAGGGGGCTCATCGCACCGGGGCTGTGGGCCGACCTGACGGTCTTCGACCCTGAGACGGTCTTAGATGGGAACGATTTCACCCCCGCTGAGGCCACTATGAGGTTCCCCCTAGGTATCGATCACCTTGTGGTGAACGGTGTGGTGACGGTGAGGGATGGCGAGCACACAGGCGCCATGGCCGGGAAGGTCCTGAGGCGCCTCTAACCTTTTTTCTCGGATCAGTTAAATCCAGAGACCCCTATCTCATTCCGGTGTGAATCCTTGTCTGAGAACGGTAGACTATCCAAGTTCTGGCTCCAGGAGCTCACGAGACCGGCCTTCGAGGACTGGCTGGAGAATGAGCCCGCTCCGGTGGTGGTCCTCGGCGTCGGCTCCATAGAGCAGCATGGCCCCCACCTCCCCTTGGGGATGGACACCCTCGGGGCCCGTCACTTCATCCACGAGGTCGCGCGGAGGACCAACAGCGTCTGTTTCCATCCCTGCTGGCCGGGGTACAGCCCCCACCACATGGGCTTCCCGGGTACAGTGACCTTCAGTGAGGAGACCCTCCTATCGGTGCTCATGGACACTATCGGAAGCCTCTCAGAGCACGGCGTCAAGCGGTTCGTGATGTCCAACCACCACGGCGGGAACAGGGAGATATTCACCCTCACAGCCCGCCTCGCCAAGCACTACTACAACGTCATGGTGGCTCAACCCTCAGGCCCCAGCGACACAGAGCTCGCAAAACTGATCGATGAGAGGGGGAAGAGACACTGGGACGTCCACTCAGGGCCGACAGAGACCAGTGGCGCCCTCGCCCTTTTCCCCGAGCTGGTGGAGATGTGGAGATTGGAGGACTGGGAGCCGACCCTTGAGATGGACCCAAGGCTTTTCGAGTTCATGGACCCTAAACGGGAGGACTATGAGCTGGTGAGCCAGGTCCGCGGCGCCTGTATGCCCCCCGTGAACATCGACTTCACTACCAGCGGCGTCTACGGCACCAACGACCCCCGGACCGCCGACCCCGAGGAGTACAGGGAGCGCTTCGAGGAACGGGTCGGCTTCTTCACAGAGTTCATCAGAACATGGAAGGAGATACCCCTCCACGAGGCCTTCAAGGACTGACCCCCCAACCCCCCTTTTTTAAACCAGAATTCCCCTTCCCCTAGTTTTTATTCCACCACCCTAGATGTCTGATCCATGAAGCCCCAGGTCGCCATCGTCAGGGCTGAAGGCAGCCTTGAGGACGCCGTCCGCGAGGCCGTCAGCCTTCTGGGGGGCATCGGGGACTTCGCGAGGCCCGGCGAAACTATTCTGGTCAAGCCTAATCTTTTCACCACGATATCCGCTGAGAAGGGCGCCACCACAGATCTCCGGATCTTCATGGCTCTGACCAGGATGCTCCAAGAAGCGGGTGCGGAGCCTGTGGTGGGGGAGTGCCCGGCCACCAGTTCTTATGCCCGCCCCGACATTGTCTTCGATGGCTTAGGGGTCCGGGAGGTCTGTCGCGAGGCTGGGGTGGAGATCAACGTCTTGGACCGGGAGGAGCCGGTGAGGGTGGAGAGCCAGGGGGCCGAGGTCCAGGGGGAGTTCTGGTTCCCCCGGTTCGCCCTGGAGTGCGACGGCATCTTCAACGTCCCCAAGCTCAAGACCCACACCCTCACCAAGATGACCTGCGCCGTCAAGAACCTCTTCGGCCTCCAGCAAGGCGGGACCAAGGCCAACCATCACGTCCAGACCGGTAACGACCCCGAGAGCTTCAGCCACCTCCTGGTCGACCTCTACGCCTGCATCCGAGACCAGGTCACCCTCAACGTCGTCGATGCCGTCGTCGCGATGGAGGGGGAGGGCCCCACCACGGGGGATCCCGTTGACCTGGGGCTGGTGATAGCGGGGGATGACGCTGTGGCCGTCGACCTGGTCGCTGCGGCGGTGATGGGATGGGATCCCTTGGAGGTGGGGACCAGTTTCCTGGCCGTTGAGCGTGGGCTTGGCCCTAAATCCCTTGAGGGTATCGAGGTAGTTGGAGAGCAGATCCCCAAGGTAGCCCGGGGTTTACGGAGGCCTCAGACCCACTCTGACGGCCAGATGTTCATTGACGCCCGCATGCCCCTCGTCTGTGACCCTGAGAGATGCACCGCCTGCGGCATCTGCGCTGAGGTCTGCCCAGCAGACGCCATCGAGATGCGGGGGACCCCGGATTTCGACGACACTATCTGTATCCAGTGCTTCTGCTGCATCGAGCTCTGCCCCAACAAGGCTCTCAGCGTCGTCAGGGAGGACCGATGATAAGCCTTTCAAGGCTCGCAGACTACCTACGGCTTAAGATGTCAGGCGGATGCGTCTTCTGCAGGATCGTGGCCGGAGAGACACCCGCTCACAAAGTCTACGAGGACGAGAAGGTCTTGGCTTTCCTTGACATCCACCCTTCAGCCCCAGGTCACACCCTCATAATCCCTAAGGCCCACGTCGCTAGGGTCGAAGCCCTCACCGAGGAAGACGCCGGAGCCCTATTCTCCGCCCTCCACCGCCTCACAGGCGTGATCCAGGACGCCGTGGGGTCCTCAGCAACCACCATCGGGATAAACAACGGCAGGGAGAGCGGTCAGGAGGTCCCCCATGTCCACATCCACGTCATCCCCAGATCCAGGGGAGACCGTGGAGGCATCATCCAAGGGATTGCCCGGCCGAGGGGCCATCTCTCCCGAGAGGATTTCCCCGCGATCGCTGAGAAAATTAAGGGCTTGATATCCGGCTAGGCACTACCATGCCCCTCATAGCTCGTATGGCCAAGCGTCAAGGCTCCCGTCCAGGAACTTGACGTCGGTGAACCCGTTCTCGTTCAGGTATCTTTGGATCTCGTAGGCTCGCACGCTGGTCTTGCAGAAGGCTATGATCTCCCTGTCTCTCGGTAGTTCATGGACCCTGGTCCTGGCCTCGTCGAGAGGGATGTGGACCACCCGGGGGTCTCCGAAGGGTCGTTCCTCAACCTCCTCATGGGATCTTACATCCAGCAGGACGAAATCCCCGCCGCCGTCGATCTTCTCCTTCAATTCCGGGGACGGGATGCCGCAGGCAAGGCCCCCAATCTTGTTCCTGATGATGTTTGCAGCATGGGCCACAGGGTCGATGGCCGTCGAGAAGGGGGGCGCGTAGCTCAAGTCGAGGTCCGCGAGGTCCTTGACAGAGCCACCGAACTTGAGGACCGAGGCGACTACGTCTATCCTCTTTATCCCCTCTCCCTGGCCGATGACTTGGGCTCCGAGGATCTTCGAGGTCTCCCTGTCCGCCAAGAGTTTGATGATGATGGGCTGTGTCCCTGGATAGTAGTGGGCGCTTTCCCTCTTTGGGACCACGGCGGTGACTATGTCGTAACCCTGTTTCCTCGCTTCCTCTGAGTTCAGTCCGGTCGTCCCCACGTTGTAGTTGAGAACTTTGAAGGCTGTGGACATGGTTATCCCGGGGAACTGTGTCCTACCATCTGTGATGTTGTCCCCGATGACCCTGCCGTGCTTGTTGGCGGTGGAGCCCAGGGGGATGTAGACCTTCCTGCCGGTGATCATACAGATGTTCTCGACGCAGTCCCCTCCTGCGTAGATGTCAGGGTCGCTGGTCTGGAGGAACTCGTTGACCTTTACCGCCCCCGTCTCACCGATCTCTAGCCCCGCTTCCCTGGCGAGGTCAACATTCGGCCTCACCCCTATGGCGACGACCACTATCTCCGCGTCAACCCTCTCACCTCCCGCGGTCACCACGCCCGCGACACGACCGGAACCATCTTCCACCAATCTCTCCGCTCTGCTCCCTTTGAGGATCCTTACACCCCTCTTTTTCAGATGATTCTCTAGGAGGAGCGCCATGTCCTCGTCGAGCAGAGCGGGCACCAGACGGTCCATCATCTCGACTACGGTGACCTCGCAACCCCGGGCGGCGAAGGCTCCGCAGACCTCCATGCCGATGAGACCTCCCCCGATGATGGCCACCTTCTCTACACCGGATTCCAACTCCTCCCGGATGTCCCGGGCGTCCAGGGGATCATATAGCCTGTGCACCCCTTCAAAGTCGATGCCCTCCATCCGGGGCACCATGGGGATGGCTCCGGTGGCCAGGACGAGTTTGTCGTATGGGATGTCGTAGCGGCGATCCGTGGCGAGTTCCTTGACCGTCACGGTCTTCGAATCCCTGTTGATCCCTATGGCTTCCGTTGAGCATAGGACATCGAAATCCTTCACACTCTTGAAGTAATCCACATCCCTGAGGAGACCCCTGGCCGTGCACAGGAGCTCGGGGAGCGCTTCGATGACCCCCTCAATATAGAACGGCATACCGCAGCCGGCGTAAGAGAGGAGGCTCCCCCTCTCAATGACTGTGATCTCGGCGTCTGGGTCCCTCCTGCGCGCCCTCGCGGCCGACTTAGGGCCAGTCGCAACGCCGCCAATTATCAGTATCCTCCTTGCCATAATGTAAGCCTCAGAGAATGTTCCATGGCCTCATATTTACGTGGCTCGTTCCGATACTTTCTAAAACGGGTAGTAATCCTCTGTATACGCTTGAGATGTCGGTCCTCTTCAAACCATATAATATCGGCTGCATGGATATCCGGAACCGCTTCATGAGGTCCGCCACCACCTCGGCCTGGTCAGACGAGCGCGGGGTGGTCAGCCCAGAGATCATACAGCTCTACGGGGAGCTTGCTGAAGGGGGTGTCGGCCTCATCGTCAAGGGCCACCTCTACGTCGATGACGCCGGGAAGGCCCACACTGGGATGGCTGGGATCAGCCACGACTACCACATACCCATGCTCAAGGAGCTCACCTCAGAGGTCCACGAGCGCGGGGGGAAGATCGCCGCCCAGCTCAACCACGCAGGTTATAAGAGCGTCGTCGACCGGGCTGGGCCTTCGGAGTACCGGGAGGAGGGTTGGGAGGCCCGGGCTCTCACCGCTGAAGAGATCCACGGTATCGTCGATGCCTTCGGGGACGCGGCTGGGAGGGCGATGGAGGCAGGCTTCGACGCGGTGATGATCCATGGAGCCCACGGGTATCTCGTCTCCCAGTTCCTCTCAAGGCTCGCGAACAGGAGAGATGATACCTACGGTGGCAGCCTCGGGGACAGGATGCGGCTCCTTGAGGAGGTCTACGACGAGATCCGTGCCAGGGTTGGTGGTTGCACACCCATCCTCATCAAGATCAACTGCGATGACTTCAGTTCTCATGGCTTCACCGTCAAGGACAGCATCAGGGTCACCAAGGCGATAGCAGAGCGGGGTATCGACCTCATCGAGATCAGCGGCGGGGGTATCGGCCAGCAGATGGAGTTCAGGAGGACCCGGGCCCGGTCCGGAGACCCCGCCCTCTCAGAGGCCCCCTTCGCGGGCCACGCCATCAAGATAAGGGAGGCCACCAGACCCACCCCCATGGCCTTGGTCAACGGCATAAGGACCCTGAGGTGTATGGAGGCCATCGTCGAGAATGATATAGCGGACCTTGTCTCCATGAGCCGCCCCTTCATCATGGAGCCCGACCTGGTCAGGAGGCTGGAGGCTGGGCAGGCGGGGGCTACCTGTAACTCCTGCGACCTCTGTCATTCCCGGGACAACTTTGGGAAGAGGATGCTCGCCTGCCACCGGGAGTGACCTCAACCCCAGAATCTGAACTTTTATTTTTCCCCCAATCCTCATAATTACGAGCGTTCATGGTAGATGATGAGATACAGGAACGTATGCTTGAGGAACTCACCAAGATCAGGGCCGCTGTCGAGGAGAAGCCCTCGCCTCCTCCTCCGCCCCCTGAGGGGTTCTTCGGGGAGTTCATCCGGTTCCTGAACAAACATGACATAATGGGCCTCGCCCTCGCCGTGGTGATCGGCGGTGCGGTGAGTAAACTGGTCTCGGCTTTGGTGGTCTCCATACTGATGCCCAGCATAACTTTCTTCATCCCTGAGGGGGAGTGGCAAACCTACGCCCTGACTATCGGCAGAGTCGAACTGAGCCTCGGTCACTTTGCGGGCGCAGTCCTTGACTTCCTGATCATCTTCCTGCTGGTCTTCCTGTTCATGCGGCAACTCGACAAACTCAAGAAGTGAGGGGGCCCGGGGATGACCGCGATTTATTTCAACCCCCAGCGTCGATAGGATCCTGAGATCACATGATCCTACCAGAAGGCCGGTCCCTGGAGCTATCTCAAGAGCTGATGGAGGGGGCTATAGACATCCATGTGCACGCAGGCCCCCATATCTTCAGCAGCCCCCGGCGGGTTGATCCCTTCCAGGCTGCGGTACAGGCCAGGGATGCAGGTATGCGGGCTATAGTCTTTATGGACGTCTTCGAGATGAGCAACGGCACCGCTTGGCTGGTGAACCGGGCTGTCCCCGACTTTGAGACTTATGGGGGCATCATACTGAACACCGTCTACGGCGGGATGAACCCCCGCGCCGTCAAGACCGCTCTCCGCTACGGCGACGGTGCTAAGTATGTCAGCTTTGGAGCCCACTCCACTCATTTCCAAGCCGCCCGGGAGGGTCGGCTCGTGGACGGCGAGTTCGTCCCCCTAAGCGAGCTCTACCCCAAGTTCAAGGAGGAGGAGCTCGACCGCTGTATCCGGATCCCCCTGGATGAAGGACCCGGCCTGGAGCTCGATGAGATCCTCACCCTCATCGCAGAGAACCCTGACACCTACATGATCACCGGCCATGTCTCAGTTGAGGAGGCGGTGCGTCTAGTGGATCTGGCCGGGGAGTACGGTATAGGCAGGGTGGTGGTCTCAGGCGCGGTCGCCAAGATCGCCCCGTTGGAGACCCTCAGGCGGATGGCCGACCAAGGGGCCTTCATCGAGTACACCTTCGCCGCGTACACCCACACCACCAGCATCCCCAAGACCCACTACTATGTGGAACGGGAGTACGCATCCATCGACGAGGGGATGAGGGAGGAGCCTGGGGGCGGGGTGAGAGAGGTTGCGGAGCAGATCCGGACGCTGGGGGCTGAGCGGTGTATCATCGCCACCGATTTCGGCGTCTACACCCTCCCGGAGCCTGTGGAAGGGTTCAGGGAGTTCATCGCCTGCCTGCTCGACCTCGGGATCCCCCAGGAGGACATAGGCAAGCTCGTGAAGGAGAACCCTGAGACCCTCCTCGGCCTCAATGAGAACTAGGAGTTGAAGAAACCCATATAATGTCGGTGGGGGTTAGATCGGCTGTACCCCTCCAAGGAACGTAGAACGATGCCCGGTGAACGCCCAGAAAAAACCTCGGTCCCCCTGTACGCTGAGGACAGCTACCTCAGGGAGTTTGACGCCTTGGTCGTAAGGTCGGGCCCCAAGTTTGTGATCCTCGACCGCACCGCCTTCTACCCCGAGTCCGGGGGGCAGCCCTCCGATACCGGGGTCCTACTGCACAAGGGGGATGAGATCGGGGTCCGTAAGGTGATGAAGAGGGGAGGAGACATCTACCACTACACCACCGGGGATATCCCCCGAGGCGACAGCGTCCACGGGGTCATCGACTGGGAGCCCCGATTCTTCAACATGCGCCGGCACAGCGCCGAGCACCTCCTCACAGGCCTCTTCGAGGACGCTGGTGCGGGCCCCAAGGTCTACTCCGATCTGGAACGCCTTGAGTTCAAACCCTCCACCCTTGACCAAGAGACCGTTGAGCGGGTTGGCGCCCGGTTCAACGAGATCGTGGACCAGGATGTCCCGGTGAGGATCTACTTTGAGGACAGGGAGGATCTGGATGTGGAGGGGGATGAGAGGAAGAGGGTCTTCCTGGAGAATATACCCCAGAGGGTCGAGAAGCTCAGGATGGTGGACATCTCGGGCCACGCCCTCACCTTCTGCTTCGGCACCCACGTCGGGAGCACCGGGGAGTTAGGGCACTTAGCCAGCCTTGAGATGGTGGAGCACAGGAAGCAGAGGAAGGCCGTCCACTTCACCCTCGAATAGGGCCTATTAAACCTCAGAGAGCTGGGGGTCTGGTGCGTGTCGTTTTCAATACGTTAATAAGATCATGCAGATGTCAATTGAATAGTGTAAATACGATGAACGGTTGGTATTTGCTTTTAGGCATCGGTGTGGTGTTAGCCGTCCTCGTGGGCTGGTTCATCAGCTACTACAATCGGATAAGGGTTCTCGCTAACCGGATCGAGGAGGCTTGGGCTCAGATAGATGTCCAGCTCCAGAAGCGCTACGACCTGGTGCCCAACCTCGTCGAGACTGTGAAGGGATACGCTGCCCATGAGAGGGAGATCTTCGAGAGCATCGCTGAGGCCCGGGCGGGGATGGTAAAGGGGAGCCGGGGGGAGCGGATGGAGGCCTCCAACGCCCTGACCGGGGCCCTGGGCCGGCTGTTCGCGGTGGCCGAGGCCTATCCTGATCTCAAGGCTGCGGAGAACTTCAAACTGTTCCAGGAGCAGCTTGAGGGTATCGAGAACAAGATCGCCTACGCCCGTCAGTTCTATAATAGTAGCGTCCTCACGTTCAACAACCTGATTACGACCATCCCCGGCGTCTGGTTCGCGGGTGGGAGGTCTAAGCATGAGTTCTTTGAAACCCCCGAGGAGGCCCGTGAGCCTCCTAAAGTGGAGTTCTGATGGATAGACGCAGCTTTCACGACGAGATAGCTAAGAACAAGCGGAGCTCTCTCCTCTTAGCCTCAACCCTCACCATCTTCATTATCATCCTCGCTTACACCATAGCGTACCTCTTCGCCCCTGAGTACCTCATAGTGGTGCTCCCCGTCACCCTCCTCGTCATGATCGGGTACAGCTACTCCTCCTGGATGTACGGGGACCAGGTTGTACTGAGTGCAACGGGGGCTAAACCCGCTGAAGGCCGGGAGCACCTCTACCTCAGGGACACGGTGGAAGGTCTCAGCATCGCCGCAGGGATCCCACCCCCCAAAGTCTACGTGGTCCCCAGCGACGAGATCAACGCCTTTGCGACAGGCCGGGATCCCGAGCACGCCAGCGTCGCCGTTACCCAGGGCCTCGTGGACGCCTTGGACCGTCAGGAGCTTGAGGGGGTCCTCGCCCACGAGATGAGCCACATCAGGAACCGGGATATCACCTTCATGACCTTGGTCGCCGTCCTAGTTGGCTTAACAGCGATCCTCAGCCATATCATCCTCAGGACCTACAGGTATGGGGGTCTGAGGGGTAGGAGGGGGAGGCGGGAGAAGGGTGGGCGCCTTGAGACCGCCATCCTGATAGTAGGGTTCTTCCTCGCGATATTCGCCCCCATCCTCACCAGGATAGTCCAGTTCGCCGTCTCAAGACGCAGAGAGTTCTTAGCGGACGCCTCAGGGGCCGAGCTCACCCGCTACCCGGATGGCCTCGCGTCAGCGTTGGAGAAGATCATGCATCACAACACGGGGGAGATGAATGTCAGCGAGGCGGTTAGCCATCTGTTTATCTCAGACCCCAACAGGAGCCCCCTGGACAGCCTCTACGCCACCCACCCCCCCATCGAGGAGCGGATCCGTAGGCTCAGGGCTATGTAAGCCCCACAGGAACACTGCGTTCTGGGAAGGTCTTAAAACGGCGCGCGACGGAGAACCAGCAAGGAGAATCCCTAGTTTGAACTTTGAGAGTCATGTGGATGGGAGAGGGGCCATCGAACTGATGAAGGATCTCGTGGAGATCAACTCCGTGAACCCAACCCTAGTCCCCGGTGCCCCGGGGGAGGCCGAGATAGCAGAGTATATCGGCGGTTACATGGAATCGCTGGGCCTTGAGACCCGGCTTGAGGAGGTTGCACCCGGGAGGGTCAACGCCGTCGGTGTCCTCAAGGGCGTGGGTGGGGGGTCTTCCCTGATGCTGAATGGACACACCGACACCGTGGGCATCGATTACATGGAGATTGACCCGTTGGACCCCGTGGTGAAGGAGGGCAGGATGTACGGGAGGGGCACAGACGATATGAAGGGGGGCCTCGCCGCGATGCTCTCAGCCGCGGAGGCCGTCGTCGACTCCGGGGAGGAGCTGAAAGGGGACTTGGTGGTTGCCGCGGTCTGTGATGAGGAGTACGCGAGCATCGGCACTGAGCGACTCATGGAGGGGGTGAAGACCGACGCCGCCATCGTCGGGGAACCCACGGAGTTCCTGATCCTCGTCGCCCACAAGGGCTTCGCTTGGATCGATGTCGAGACCCGCGGGGTCGCCGCCCACGGGAGCGCCTGGCAGGTGGGCGTGGATGCCATAGCCAAGATGGGGAAGGTCCAGGTGGGCCTTGAGAGGCTCCAGGAAGGGGTCCTGAAGGAGCGGACCCACAGGCTGGTTGGGTCCTCATCGGTCCACTCCTCCACCATCCACGGCGGCAGGGAGCTCAGCACCTACCCCGACCACTGCAAGCTCCAGGTCGAGAGGCGACTCATCCCGGGGGAGAAAAGGGGCGACGTCGAGGCCGAGATGACTGAGCTCCTTGGATCAATCTCGCAGAAGGACCCCAAGTTCGACGGGAGTTACGAGATCACCTTCTACCGTGCCCCGCTGGAGGTCTCTGAGGACGAGGAGATATGCAGGGTGCTCAGGGAGTGCGCTGAGGAGGTGAGGGGCGAGGAGACCCACTTCATCGGCGGATCAGGCTGGATGGACACCCAGATCATCACCGACAAGGGCACCCCCGCCGTCGCCTTCGGCCCCATCGGCTCAGGGGCCCACGCTGCCGTGGAGTACATCGAACTCGATTCAGTGGTCGACGCCGCCAGGGTCTACGAGAGGGTCATCCACAGATTTTGCGGCTGACCCCGCCATAGCAGGTTTTTTCTTTATTAATCCTCCATTAAACCCGAGGTATTGTCTTTGAAGGTGAAAGCTGCGAACGGGCTGGTCAGGATACTCAAGGCTGAGGGGGTGACGGAGGTCTGCACCTTCCCAAGCACCCTCTTCAACAACGCATGCGGCGAGGAGGGCCTCCCTAACTTCATGGTGAGGGACGAGAGATACGCCGTCGCTGTGGCAGACGGCATCTCAAGGGTCTCCAATGGTAGACGCTTTGGGGTCTGCTCCGCGATGGGCGCCCTGAACCCCGCGGGGATACAGATGGCATATGGCGCCCTCGCCCAGGCCTACGAGGACTCCTCCCCTGTCCTCTGCCTTACCGACGGGGTACCTCTAGGGTCAGTGGGGCGTCCGCGGTATGATATCGACGACGCCTTCAGGAGCGTCACCAAGTGGAGCGGATACATCAACAAGGCTGAACGGGTCCCCGAGTTCATGAGGAGGGCTGTCACCCATCTCAAGAGCGGTCGCCCGGGTCCCGTCCTCCTACAGCTCCCCCGGGGGTTAGGCGAGTACGATGAGGGGGAGTTCCCCTACACCCCTGTGGAGGGATGGAAGACCATGGCCGACCCCCGGGATGTCAAGATCGCCGTCAGGGCACTCCGCAGCGCCGGGGACCCCCTCATCATCGCCGGTCAGGGCATATTCTACGCAGATGCCTGCGAGGAGCTCCTCACCTTCGCGGAGCTGGTGGAGGCCCCTGTCCTCACCACGTTGAAGGGGAAGAGCTGCTTCCCTGAGGACCATCCCCTCTCCCTCGGGGTCCGGGGGGAGCCCGCTGAGCGGTTCCTCCGTAAGTCGGACCTCATCTTCGCCGTGGGCTACGGCCTCTCCACCACCCATTTCAGCCACACCATCCCAGACGCCGCCGGGAAGAAGATCGTCCAGTGCGTCGTCGAGGAGTCCGATGTCAACCGCAGGTACAGGACAGACCACGCGGTCATAGGGGACGCCAGACTGGTCTTGAGGCAGCTCATCAGCGAGGTCGAGGAGCAGGGGGCCCCGAAGAAGAAAGGGGTCACTGAGGAGATCGTCGTCGCCAAGAGGGAGAAGATGGAGAAGTACGGCCCCCTCATGGGGTCAGATGAGACCCCCATCAACCCCTACAGGGTCTACGCGGAGATAATGGGGACGGTGGACCGCCGGAACAGCTTCGTGACCCACGAATCCGGGAACACCAGGGACCAGCTGAGCACCGTCTACGAAGCCCTGATCCCCCACGGCTTCATGGGTTGGGGCAACGTCTCAACCCTAGGATTCGGCCTCGGTGCCGCTATGGGGGCCAAACTGGCGATGCCCGACCGCCAGGTAGTGGGGGTCACCGGGGACGCCGGCTTCGGCTATCAGGTGGGGAACTATGAAGCCCTGGTAAGGAACGGGATGGGGGTCACCCTCGTCCACATCAACAACTCAGGCTTCGCAGGCTACGGACCAGGCTTCTGGGGCCCCGGCCACAACCCCTACACCGCCGACGTCACCCCGTCGGACATAGTGAACACCGCCAAGACCGTAGAAGGCATCGGGATCCACTCAGAGAGGGTCTGTGACCCCGACGAGATAGCCCCGGCCCTCAAACGGGCTCTGAAGGTGAATGCCTCGGGAAGACCGGCCTTCATCGAGGTCATCTGCTGCAAGTATCCCGTCTACGGCGACTGGTTGAGGGGATAACCTCCCAGGGTGACACCCTCAATCGGACATAAGAGCTAGCTTAACTGTATAAAAATAGAGAAAAAAGTCTAGGGTGATCCTCCTCTGACGGCGTCTCGGTATCCCGTTCACCTGTTGAGGTCAGGGTACATCCCTTTCACCCTGTTGACGCTCATATCGATCCGTTCCTGGGGTAACTCGTAGGGCTTCAGATTCCCCGAGATGTAGTCGTCGTATGCCTCCATGTCGAAGTGGCCGTGGCCGCAGAGCAGGAACAGCAGGGTCTTCTCCTCCCCCGTCTCCCGGCAGTGGATGGCCTCGTCCACCACAGCCTTGATGGCGTGGGATGGCTCGGGTGCGGGGACGATCCCCTCCGTCCTGGTGAACAGCGCCGCAGCGTTGAATGTCTCCAGCTGGTCGTACGCCCTGACCCCCACCTCCCCTGCATCCACCATGAGGCTGATGGTAGGGGCCATACCGTGGTACCTGAGGCCCCCGGCATGGATGGGGGCGGGGATGAAGTCGTGGCCCAGGGTGTGCATGAGCACAAGGGGGATGATCCGCCCCGTGTCGCCGTGGTCGTAGATGTACTCCCCGGCGGTCAAGCTGGGGCATGCAGTCGACTCCACCGCGGTGAACTTTACCTCCTTCATTGTCCTCCCTTTGATCTTGTCATAGTAGAAGGGCTCGAAGAGCCCGGCGAAGCTGCTGCCCCCGCCGACGCAGCCGAATATGTGGTCGGGGTATTCCTCGACCCTCAACAACTGTTCCTTGGCTTCTTGGCCGATGACCGTCTGGTGCATCAACACATGGTTGAGGACGCTACCCAGGCTGTACTTGGCGCTCTCGTCACTGAGGCAGGCCTCGACGGCCTCGCTTATCGCGATGCCCAGGCTGCCCGTGTTATCCGGTTCCTCTGCCAGTATCTTCTTACCCACCTCGGTGCGGTCGCTGGGGCTAGGGTGGACATCTGCTCCATAGAGCTGCATCATGACCCGCCTGTAGGGCTTTTGGTCGTAGCTGATGCGGACCATATAGACCTCGACGTCGACGTCAAAGAAGGCGCCTCCGAAGGCCAGGGAGCTACCCCACTGGCCGGCCCCCGTCTCGGTCGTCAGCTTCTCGGTACCCTCTTTCATGTTGTAATAGGCTTGGGCCACCGCCGTGTTGGGCTTGTGGCTCCCCGGTGGGCTGACGCCCTCATACTTGTAGTAGATCTTCGCGGGGGTCTTCAGCGCCTCCTCAAGTCCCCTCGCCCTGTACATCGGGGTGGGTCTCCAGAGACGGTATACGTCCCGTATCTCTTCCGGTATCTGTACATATCGATCTCCACACATCTCCTGCTTGAGAAGTTCCCCCGGGAAGATGGCCTCGAGCATCTTGGGATCTATGGGCTTGAGGGTCTCCGGGTTGAGTATTGGTTGCAGGGGCTTAGGGAGGTCGGGTAGAATACAGTACCATTTCTTGGGAATCTCTTCCTCCGTCAGGAGGATCTTCCTGTCCAGTCCGAGTGATACACACTCATACCTCCAATATGGGTAATCCCTTTACCCCTTCCACGACTTATAACAATTTTGTACTCGAAACAATCCTAAATATAGACACTTAAAAGTCACTCCCAAAAAATCATCACAGTTACACCACTCTTAGCCAGTTGACGCATAGATAGCTGACCGGATCAATAATGAAAAAGAAAATTGCAGTTATCATAACTTTTCTACTGCTAACCCCCTTCTTACATCACTCGTTCTTGGCATCCGCAGCGACAGAGGGGGAGATCCAGCACTCAATAAACCAGGGCCTCGCTTGGCTCACATCGCAGCAAAACCCCGACGGGAGCTGGGGCGCAAACAATTGGGAGATGACCGCGGTCACAGTTTTCTCCCTCATCAAGCTCCAGGACCGTGCTTATGAGCTGGAGTATGAGTCTCCCTTCGACCCCATGTACAACTACTCCGAGAATGTCGTGGACGGATGGGGCTTCGTCTTCTCCACGCTGAACTTGACCCCCCTCTATGTCGCAGCCCAGAACCTCAGCGTCCAGACCCACGGAGCGTCATTGGATGACCCCGACACGAACGGCAACAGCATAGGCGTCTATTTCCACAACCCCAACATCCACTATACTTGCTACACCACGGGGCTCACCCTCATGGCTCTTGAGGCCAGCGGGACCCCGGGAAGGCTGAACGACGGCGGGCTCGACATGGACAACGACGGCTCCACCGACACATTCGAAGAGCTAGCTCAGGACGCCGCCGACTGGCTAGCCTTCGCTCAGGGCGACTCCGGGAACGACTTGGGGGGCTGGGGATACGGCGCCCTCGACAATCAGGAGGAGAACGACTGGACCGACAACTCCAACAGCGGATACGTCGTCTTGGGACTCGCAGCGGCCGAGGGGTTCGGGTGCAGCGTCCCCGACTGGGTCAAGACCGAGCTCAGCAAATGGATCGACGTCATCCAGGACCCCGTTGACAGCGACACCGACGACGGAGGCTCATGGTACAATCCCGACTGGGTGGACCTACACTGGGTCAATGAGCTCAAGACGGGGAACCTCATCTTCGAGATGACCTTCGTAGGTGACGACGACTCCATCCTCAGGTTTCAGGATGCCCTCGACTACATCAACAGGCACTGGATGGACCTGAACGTCGACCCGGGCTGGGGGTACAATCAGACCCCTGCAGGCTACCAGCCCATGTTTACCCTCATGAAGGGATTCGAGTACAGCCAGATACCCCTCATCGACCTCGACAACGACACCGTCCCGGAGCACGACTGGTACCAAGAGTTCGCCCAGGTCATCGTGGACCAGCAGAACCTCGACGGGTCATGGCCCCCCAGCATCTGGGGTGACAACCTACTCTCGACCCTATGGGCGCTCCTCACCCTCGAGAAGGTCGCCCCGCCGCCCCCCGTCATCGACATCTACGTCGACATAAAGCCGGGTAGCTGGCCCAACCCCATCAACAAGCGTAGCAGGGGGGTGATCCCTGTCGCCATATGCGGCACCGAAGATTTCGATGTGACCACCATCGACCCAGCCTCGGTGAGACTCCACGTAGAGGGCGTCGAAGAGGGGGTTCCACCCCTCCGCTGGAGCTACGAGGACGTCGCGACCCCTTACACCGGGGACCCCGGCGGGGGCCACGAGATGAAAGGCGACGGGTTCGCGGACTTGGTCTTACACTTCAAGACCCCCGAGGCCGTGGAGACCCTGGAGCTCTGCATCTACGAGGACGAGACGATACCCCTCACCATCATGGGGAACCTGCACGAAGAGTTCGACGGCACTAAGATCATGGGCCAGGACTACGTCTGGCTCAAGTCACCTAAAGGCAAGGGAAAAGGCTAACTCGCCCCCGACTCTCCTTTTTTATTTCTTAGCGTATTCCAGGATGTCCTTGACCCTCAGGATCTCGAGGGTGCTCGTCCTTCCCGGGGCCTCGAGGGTGGAACCTGAGACTATCATCACCGCGTCTCCCCCTGCCAGATACCCTTCCTCCACCCCCTCCCTGACCGCCCTGACTAGGAGTAGGTCCCTGTCGTCGGTCCAAGGGATATACAGGCGCTCGACGCCCCAGTAGAGGTGGGTCCTCCTGTTCACCTTAGAACTCCGGGCTACGGAGAGGATCCGGGTCCCCGGCCGGTGCTTGGAGACCATACGGGCGCTGAATCCACTCCTTGTGACAACGATTATCGCGGCGGGGTTCACCGCCCCGGTGGCCCGGGCGGCCAGCTGTCCGATGATGTTGGCGATGGGCCCCTCGACCCCGCGTGCGTCTACGGCAGGAGGGGCTTTCTCCTCGACGGTCCGGGTGATCCTGTTCATGACCCTGACAGCTTCGACTGGGAAGAGCCCTGCCGCCGTCTCCCCGGATAACATGACTGCATCCGCTCCGTCTAGGATGGCATTGGCGACATCGCTGGCCTCAGCCCTGGTGGGTCGGGGGTTCGTCACCATCGACTCCAGCATCTGAGTCGCCACTATGACGGGTTTACCAGCTTGGTTGCAGAGACTGATGATCCTCTTCTGGAGGAGGGGGACCTCCCACGCCGGGATCTCGATGCCCAGATCACCCCGGGCAACCATAACGCCGTCGCTGGCCTCGACTATCTCCTCTATGTTCTCTACCGCCTCTTGGTGCTCGATCTTGGAGACCACGGGTTGGTCCCCCCCAGCATCCCCTATCAACTCCTTCACCCTGTCGACATCCCCCCTGTCCCTGACGAAGGAGGCCGCGAACCAGTCGCAGACCTCGACACCGAACTCGATGCCCCTGAGATCCGCCTCGGTGGGGGGCCTCAAGGAGAGCTTGGCCCCGGGGGCATTGACCCCCTTGAAGCTGGTCACCTCCCCTCCGGAGATGACTCTGCCGTTGAAACCCTCTCCATCTGTGTCGACGGAGGCTACCTGGACCTCGATGATGCCGTCGTTTATGAACACGCTGTCCCCGACCCTGACCTCGTGGGGGAGATCCGCATAAGAGACTGAGAGTTCCGTTGCGTCGCCGATGATACTCTGGGTTGTGAAGTGGACCAGGTCGCCGGGCTTGAGCCTGACTATCCCCTCCACCTCCCCGATCCTGATCTTGGGCCCCGGGAGATCGACAAGGATCGAGATCTCACCCAGATCCCGCAGTTCCTCGGCAACCCCCTCATGACTCTTGTAGTCCCCGTGGGAGAGGTTGAGCCGGGCCACATCCATCCCAGCCTCCGCCATCGCCCCCAAGATCTCAGCTCTCTCCGAGGAGGGACCGATGGTGCAGACGATCTTGGCTCTGACTAAGTCAGCGGCAGCCATTCTTATCGATCGGAGAAATCCCACACCCCCCATTTAAGAACCTCGAATGGTGACCAGTGTCAGGCGTGCATAAATACCTTAAATTCCGAGCCCTGTCTCTGGACCGCCAAGGGGAGAGGGAGGGGATGGCCTGCCTACACTTGAGCCCTGAGAAACTGAGGATGACCGACCGGAAGTGGAGACTAGACATCACCTTGACCCTGTGCAGGGACTGTGCCAGGGTCCTGTCCATCGACCTATACCGCTGGCAAGATGGGATAGAGACCGCCACCCTAGGACCCCATCAGAAACCATTTATTAGTCAAGGGACGCCATTCCCCCCTGATGAGGAATGGTCTACTGCAACAATTGCGGCGCCTTGAACGACGATGACACGGATTACTGCAAGAGCTGCGGTCAGTCGCTCCGGACTCGCCGTCCAGTGGGCTTCAGCAGATACGACCGGTCTCTCTGCTTCGGCGTGCCGATGCAAGGCCATCTCTTAGGACTGGTCCTAGGCTTCATCCTCGTCCTCTGGGGGCTCTCAGAGCTCCTCAACCTACAGATACAACTATGGGCTCTGGTGGTGATCTGCTTCGGCGTGCTAATCATACTGAACGTGCTGAGGAGACCCGACAGCAGATACCGCTGAAGACCCCGGTTCTCACACACCCTCATGGACCTCAATGGCTCCCATCCTCTCCCCTCTCAGGTAGAGGATGATGCCCGCCGCTATGAGGAAGATGCAGACCACCCCGACGATTATGTGGGGGTAGGGCAGCCCGTGGATCTCCCCCCTCAACAGACGGTTCACATAAGGTGCACCGTAGTAGACCCCTGCGCAGGCGAGGGAGGACCCTACGACGAGTTGGGCGAGGTAGATCATCTGACCCTTGGAGACCTCGTCGACGTCCATTTCTAAGGCCCCCCGTCCCTCCAACTCCTCCCTGAGTCCCCGGAACCTCACAGTGTATCTCAGGGTGAGATAGGTGGCCTGCAGTAGGAGGCCTACTCCGAAGATCCAGAGAGTGGATATATTTATGGTGGGGTCGTAGGGGAAGATGAGATTTATCCAGTTGAAGGTGGAGACATCCAGGACACTGGGGAAGAACATCAGCATGTTGAGGCTGAAGAGTCTGCCGAAGCCCGCCTCATCCCCCCGGCGCCAGAAGAGGAAGGAGAGGGCCATCGCCATCCCCAGGAGGAGCAGGTCCACGACCGCCTCCCCCGTCTCAGGGGTCTGAGCCCCGCCCAGGGAGGACACGAGGGGTCCCATAACCAACATTACCCACGGCCTCACCTCCGCGTAGAGGCTGGTCCTGACCATGGTGACCGCCGCTATGTAGGTCGAGGCCAGTGTGACCCCGAGCTCCGTCGTCCTTATGTAGGCTTCCGTCCTCATCTCATGCCCCCTGTTTGATCAGCGCTTGCGCAAAGCTCTGGGTCACTGGGTTCCAGTTCACCACGGTAACCCCCATCCCCCTCAGACTCGCGATCAGGGGCTTATTCCTGAAATCCAACAGGTCTGCTGCTATCCCCTCCACGTCCTTCTGGGCCGCGATGTTGTACCCTTGGACGTTGAAGATCAGTATGGATGGCCGCTTCCTGAGCCTCCCCACGTACTTGTAGAGCTCCCGTATCCCCTCGTAGAGCGCTTCAGCCTTGGAGGCGTCAAGCATGGTGATTATGATGAACAGGGGTAGGGTGCCCACGATGTGGCGGTGGCAGCTGTGGATCGCCTCCTTGAGTGACTCTCCACCGTACCTTATGTCTACGTTGAGCATCTCCCGCATGATCCTGTACTGCTGCTTCTTCCCCGTGTCCGGGAACAGTATGGAGGTGAATGATGACCTCCCGGGCTCCCCAGGCTCCTCGGAGGGTTCATCGCCGTTCATGGCTGGCTCCATCTGCTCGACGCCGAAGAAGGCGACGTCCAGATCCAGCTCCTCCCGGGGCTTCTGGTAGGTCCCCTCCCACTCGTGGGCGTTGTAGTCGTAGATGCAGAGCCCCACCTGGCACTCCCGGCTCAGGTAGAAGTCCGCGAGGCCCAGCGTCGCGCGGACTGCGTACTCCATGGTGTTCTTGACGGTGGTCCCCAGGGCCATGTGGGTGGCGCTGTCCAGGAAGATCCAGACCATCTTTTTCCCCTCCTTCTCGTACTCGTTGACTTGGAGGGCGGAGGGTGAGGAGGAGAGCCTTCGGGCCGTCACCTTCCAGTTGATGCTCCGGTAGGTGTCCCCAGGCTGGTAGTCCCGGACCTCCCGGAAGTCGGTGGTGGGGAAGCCGAACTTTATCCTCGCCTCCATGGGCATAGGTATCTTGGTGATGGCCTTCCTCTCCCGTATACGCTTCACAAACAGCGGCATGGGTTGGACGATGTACTCCCGGGGCGCGGCGGCCTTCCCCAGGACATTCTCGGTGATCTGGAGGGGGTGGCGAGTCTCGTACTCAACCCCGTCTATCTCGTAGTGCCCCCTCTTGGCGCACGTGGCGGTGTAACCGATGTTCTCCACCCGCTCGGTGACCCCCTTCCAGATGAACTTGACGTTGGTCCCCTCGTCGAGGCTGAAGCTCGGGGGGAGGGGGTCCCTGAACCCTACGAGGCCCACGCCCCCTCTCACCGTGACCCTTAGACTGTCCTTGACCTGATTGTCAACCCAGACCTTCTGATCCTCCCCTCCCCGGGTGACCTCCACCTCCCTGGGCTGTCCAATGAGGATGCCGAGAGCGAGGAAGACGATGGGGAAGAGGCCCAAGACGATGAGGATCAGGTTCCCCAGGAACATTCCCATCACTATGAACGTGACCCCGCTCACAACGAGTTCCTGGGTGTCCCTGGTGATCAAAGACTCACCTTTCACTGATGAACTGTTTAGGTACCTCGATCTTGTCCAATATCTCCTTCAATAACGCCTCGACGCTGAAGGTCCCCTCAATGGCATACTCCATCTTCATGATCATCCGGTGTCCCAAGGCGTCGTTGACAAACATCTTGACATCATCGGGGGTGACGAACCCCCGCCCCGATATCGCGGCGTGAGCCCTCGCTACCTTCAAGAGAGACAGGCCCCCTCTGGGGCTGGCTCCCACCTCGATCATCGGGTGGTCACGGGTGAGGCGGACTATGTCGCTGATGTAGTCGATGATCTGGTCATCGACGTAGATCTCGTTCTCTATGAACTGCTGCATAGCCACGAAGAGCGGCTGGTCGGTGACGGGTTTGATGAGGTCGGTGGGGTCGTCCCTCCTCCAGCCGATGCGGCGCTTCAGTATGAGGCTCTCCTCATCCTTGGTGGGGACGTAGCCCATGCTGAGCTTGAGGAGGAACCTGTCCATCTGGGCTTCTGGCAGGGGGTAGGTTCCCTCCAACTCGATGGGGTTCTGGGTGGCGATGACGAAGAAGGGAGGGCTCAGCTTGTGGGTCTCCCCCTCGATGGTGACCTGCCGCTCCTCCATAGCCTCAAGGAGGGCGGACTGGGTTTTCGGCGGCGACCGGTTGATCTCGTCCGCCAGCAGTATATTGGTGAATATCGGCCCCTTCTCAAGGACGAATCTGGACTCTTTCATCTTCCAGACCCGGGTGCCCAGTATATCGGCCGCCATCAGGTCTGGGGTGAACTGGACCCGTCCCCAGATGCAGCCTGTTACCCTGGCGAAGGTCTTCGCGAGGAGGGTCTTACCCAGTCCTGGATAGTCCTCGAATAATACGTGGCCGTTGGCCATACTCGCCGCCAGCATCTTACGGAGCAGCAGCTTGTTCCCTACGAAGTACCTGCTTATACCGTCGAGTATGTTGGTGCAGACGTCCTTTACTTCCCAAACATTCATCCTATCAACACTCCTTCTGCGTTCACTATCCCGTTAAAGCCTCCTGTTGCATGGGCGCTGTCTGTGTGCCCGGGTGCTCAGGCTCTGTCGGAGGTATTATCCTACCTATGGTCCTCTGGAGTAGGTCGAGGCGTCTGAGCCTGTTCCTCTCATCTATCACCTTGCTCCGTCCCGAGGGGGCGAGGTTTGGTCTTTCCTCGTCCTTGTAGTTGATGATGCCCCCGAGGAGATCGGAGATCTCTTCGTCGCTGACCTGGTTCTCGTGGAGGAAGAGGGTGAGCTTCACGAGGAGCCTCTCCCGTTGGCCCCGTTCGACAAAGTCGTTTATGACCTCTGTGAATCCCACGAATCTGTCACCCTTGTAGGTGGTGATCTCCTGCTTGTGTTTCTTCCACTCCCCGAAGCGGTTTCTCACCATGATTGAGCCCTGCATACCCCGTCGCATAACAGTGAATATGATGGCCCCGAGGATGCAGATACCCGTCCACTCTATGTAGGGGCTCAGGTTCTTGATGCCTGGGGCGTATGCAGAGAGGCCACCGAGGAAGAATCCGTAGTAGAGGGCCCCGATGAGGCTGAGGGAGACGGAGAATAGGTAGTTGGAGGCGATGCCGCCCATCGCTGCGAGGTAGGTGTTCTGTGAGGACTTGAAGACCGCGAGGAATGTGAAGACCCCGGCTATGGTGATGCCCAGGCTCACGAAGCTAGTGATCCCTTCCGCCATCCCCGGGGGCATTGTGGCCCCGCTCATCCCAATGAGGAGGGAGATGAGCCTCAGTATGATCTGACCCTCAAGGAAGATGGTGGCGCTTATAGTCGCCGCTTTGAGGGCCATAGACCCTCTCAGCCTAGCAACCGTTGAGATGATATTGTAGAGCAGGAGGATGCCGAAGGCGGCGGCGAGGAGATAGCCCGCCCTGGAATAGAGCTGACCGGGTTGGAGGACCAGGAACAGGGCGAAGAACGATGCGAATCCAGCCGCGTAGAGGGTGCCCGACAGGACCTCGGCGAGGACACCTTCCAGGGCGATGCTGAGGACGCTGGCGATGTAGAACGTGGTGATACAGGCGAGGAGTGGGATGAGGATCACATCGAGATCCGTTGCAGCCATCTGGGGGGACATGGGCAGGAACTTCCCGAGATCCCCCAGGGACAGCTCGTTGAAGTATATGAGCCACCCTAGTATGCCGGCGAATAAGCCGTAGATCACGGTCCTGCGGAGGAAGGCTCTCCTATCCATACTCCATCAATCCATCAAGCAGCTCCACCGCAGCGAGGCTCTTCTCATACATCTCCTGCCCGATCTCCGACGTGCTATAATCGGCTATCTCAAAGGCTGTCACCAAGTATTCCAGTGCCTTATCCCCCTTCTCAGGGATGCTCATGAGAACAGCGGCTTGGAACTCCCTGGGGGTCATACTGTCCTCGATATCCTCCAACTTACTGTCTGATCTATTGTAGAACCAGTTGAAGAGTTTCACGACCCCGTCCCTGTAATTCTTGAAGTCCCGGGGCATCTCCTCCCTGAAGACCTTCACAGGGACGGAGCGCTCGGCTTCCTCTTCCTTCCTCCTGGTGATAAACAGGACACTCCCGATGATGATAGCCACCCCCGCGAAGGTGATGACATTGTAGGGATATGTGGTGATGATCATGAACAGTCCAGGCTTCGGCTCAGGCGGCGGTCTCACGGCGATACCGAAGCTGCTGTTGGAGCCCAGGTAATATTCGGACCCCTCCATCTCAACCCTTAAGGTCTCATTCCCCTCAGCCCTGAATGTGTGGACAGTGCTGGCCCGCCCTCTCCCGTCGGTCAGGAAGGTCATAGTCTCGTTCCCCACCTGGAGGGTGAGGCTGGTGTTTGCAATGGGCTCCCCGTTGGATTTGTCGACCACAGTCCCCTCGATGGTGACGCTCCTGTTGACGAAGGTCATGGCTGGGGCGCTTATGGTCGCCTCGGTCTCGGTCATGATCGTGATGGGCGGGTCGCTCCAGGACTCCTCGTAGATCCCCCCTGGGAAGGTATGGGCGATCAGGTTGTAATCCCCCACCATGAGCTCAGGGGAAGCCTCGCAGCTTAGGTTGAAGAACCCGTCGTGGACTATGCCGGTACCGCAGGGGGTGTCGGTATCATTCTTCCTGAAGGTGAGGAAGACCTCGACGGTTAAGCCGTCGACTGAGGAGCCGTTGTGCTCCAATGTGACTGTCCCGTGGACCTGGAAACTGTCCCCCTTGAGCACCATGGGGTCGTTGTAGGTGATGTTGGTGACTGTCGGGTAGGTCATCACCTCCTGGGGTCTCTCCTCTGTCCTCGGAGGGGTGGCGTCGAAGGTGATCCAACCCAGCCCCTCGAAGTGGGCCTCGGCCCAGATATGCGCGTCTTTCTGCTTCACGATCTGGTAGTTGGATTCAGCCTCGATGGAATAGCCTCCGACAGGCCGGATGGGGATGCCGATGCTCCGGGCTAGGAGGACCATCGCCGTGTTGAACTGGTTGCACATCCCCTTCCTCTCCTCGAATAGGAACCACTCCACCGGATCACTCCCATTAGGAGCCCGCTCATACCCCTCATCGTACTCGTAATTGCCCATGAGATAATCCTCAAGGGCTCTGAGACGCCCGTACGGCGAGGAGTGACCCTCAACAATCCCCGATGCTAGACCGGCAAACCGTCTCTCCAGCTCCTCGGGGACTTGGAGGTATCTGTCGGAGGGGGTGACCTTCGCGGCCTCCAGGGTGCTCCTGGGGAAGGTGTAGACGGCATGGCCTATACCATAGCCCCAGTCGAACTCCTCTGGGGAGGAGAAGAGTTCAAGGTGGCTGTTACGCTCCAGGGTCTCAAGCCCCCCCACCCTGATGGTTTTGAGGGTCCCGGGGAGGGGACCGCTGAGGTTGAAGAAAGGTCTCACAGTGAAGAAATGGGCCCCCTCGAAACCCGTATCCCCGGCCTCGGGTGTCAATTCCTCCCCTGCGTATCCGGTCCACTGTCCCTGCTCAGAGGGCTCCCACTCTCCCCCCTCATATCTTTCCCCTATCGTCCACCTGAGGTATTCGGTGCCAGTGGGGTAAGTGATCTCGAACAGGACGCTCTCCCCATCCGGCGGTAACGACTCGACCTTGACGGCCTGGCCCTCCCCCCTCTCACCCTCAACCCTCTCTCCGCCCGCCTCGACACTGTCCACGGGCCTGGTCCCGGTCTGGAACTCCAGGTCGGTTATGTCGCCAAGGATGTCTATGGCGACGGACATGAGTCCGACGGAGAAGAGGAGCACGACTAGGAACGCCGCTAGCTTCTGATAACCCTTCATCCGTCCAGATATCCCCTTCCAGAGTTTTATCTCTTATTGGACAAACCGCTTGGTTTAGCGCTCTCGATTATGGAAGGGCTACCACAGGATTTTAACGTGCCGTGCATTATCGAGGCTAACATGGCTACTTATTTTAAGGAACCGAGTCATAGATCAGGACCCTTGAGACGTTCCCAGCCTAAATTTCAATACACCTGATCTTATATCCCCACGAACCCTTTAAGGCCCTAAAACCGCACCTTCCCTGTATGTGGACCGTCAATTCCGCGGCCGGCCGCCTCCGGGCTGTACTGGTGCAGGAGTCCATCGAGCAGTTCTGGGAGAGAAAACTCCCTTTCGTCGGGGTGGAATCTAACACTCTCTACCTTGCGAGATGCCCGCACGCTGACATCGCCGGGGGGCGTGAGCAGTGGAGGATGCTGCCCCGGTTCCTCGAGGAGGCGGGTGTCCGGGTCTTCGAGGTCTCCTCGATCCTGGAGAAGGCGCTTGAGGGGGCGACCCTTGGGGAGAGGAGGGAGATGGTTGACACCGTATGGCGGGGGATGCCCGTCGCCCCAGAGCCCGAGGGACTAACCGTGGGACACCTGTTAGGGGGATACCCCTCCAAGGCTTACTACGACGAGGGGGCTGACAGGGTGGTCCTCCCTGACTTCCAGAGGGTGGGTTGGCCTTACCCTCGGGACACCAGTTTCACCACCCCGGTGGGCACGGTGATCTGCAACATGAGGAGGTACAGCCGCCGGTTTGAACCCAGGGTCATCAAGCTCTGTTACGAATACGACCCGGTGCTCAGGGAGGAGATGGAGGTTATCTGGGATGCCAGCGAGAACGGGGACGGCTACACTGAACCCCCATGCATCGAGGGAGGGGACACCCACATCATCGACGAGGAGACGATAACCATCGGCCTAGGCCAGAGATCCACCTTCACCGGCTTCATGGAGACCGCTAGGAGGCTGTTCAAGGCCGACACCGAAGGGGGGCTGAGACACATACTGGCGGTGAGGATGCCCGACTACCCCGCCTCAGACTATATGCACCTGGATGTGGTCATCAACTACCCCGCCCCAGGGCGAGCTCTGGTGATGCCCTATTTCTTCGAGAGCGAGCTGGTCCAGGACATGCCCCCCAGAGGGCTCCTGCTCAAGACCCTGGAGGCGGCGAGGGCGCAGAGCGAGGCCGACGACAGGCCCATGGCCCCTGTGGTCCATCCCCACGACTTCAAGGACGCTGGGAGCTGCCGCGTCTACCGGAATGGGAGGGATGGCCCAGAGTTTCTGAGGGAAGAGGTCAGCCTAGTCGACTATCTGGTCAGGGAGGGGAAGCTGGAGGCAGACGGCTTAATTTACGTCGGGGGACGCCCCGAGGGTGAGAATGATGTGGAACACCTGATGCTCGCATTGATGGAGCAGGCCCGGGGGGCTACAAACATCGTCGCCGTCAAACCTGGGCTGGTCATCGCCTATGAGAGGAACCAAGCCACCAACGAGGCTCTGAGCGGAGCTGGGATCAGGGTAAAAGAATGGGAGGACAGCTATCTGGACCTGCTTGGAGGTCCCCACTGCTCCACGAGCCCCCTCTGGCGGGAGCCTGTCCCTTAGAGCGTTTCAGCCACGATAAGTCGCAGCCAGTTCATCGAGGGTGGCCTTGCACGCCTCCTTGGTCCCCTCCCCGAGGTTCTCCCAATGCTTCTCCAGCTTCTCACAGAGGTACTCGCCGCACTGTGCGCAGTTCTCGACCCCTTTCTCGAGGCCGCATACCCTCGTGGTGCAGTTGTTGGCCCAACTCATAATCCGTTCACTCTTGCAGCCGTCGCAGACCACATCCTCTGCCCCCAACTCCAACTCCTCTGAGGACCAGTTCTCGGCGACCTCCGCGAGCTTCTCAGTGTCGTTCTCCTGGGTCGCCAGGTACGCCGGACACACACTGCAGTTGATGCCGCAGAAGGCCACGTTCCCACCTTCAACCATATTAGACATCTGAACGGGGTTGAGATCCGGATTTAACCGTTGTGTACGGTCTGAAGGGGGAGGGGTGGCTAGAAGTGCCTGAAGCACCGCTCATCGGTGAAGGCCATGGCGATCCCGTGCTCTTCGCAGGCCTGGATGACCTTCTTGTCCCTGATTGATCCCCCAGGCTGGACGCAGGCAGCGACCCCGTAATCGGCGAGGAGGTCTATGGAGTCCCTGAAGGGGAAGAACCCATCTGAAGCGAGGACCGAGCCCGGGATCTCGTCGCCGTGCCCCCTCGCCTCCGCCTTCTCTAGCGCCAGCCTCACAGCGGTCACCCTGTCCTGCTGCCCTGTGCCCACGCCCAGGGTTGCTCTGCCCTTGGATAGGACGACGCCGTTGCTGCGGACATTCATGCAGACGTACCATGAGAAGAGGAGGTCAGCGACCTGCTCTTCAGTGGTTTGTTCTTCGGTCACGAATCGGAGGTCACCTGGGCCCCTGATCTTGGTGAGCATCGGGGCGGAGAGGACCAGGGAACCGTCCATCTGCATCGAGACCATAACCGGTCTGAGTGGTTCCCCGACGAAGCGGCTGATCTTGTCAAGGTTACCCACCTTGACGACCCTGAGGCTCTTCTTGCGTCCGAAGATTTCTAGGGCGGAGTCGTCGAACCCCGGGGCTACGACCCCCTCGACGTAGGTGGTGAGTATCTCCTCAGCGGTCTCCTCATCCACTCTGGAGTTGAATCCGACGACGCTCCCGAAGGCGGCTAGGCTGTCACAGTCCCGTGCTCGTGCGTATATCTCCCTGAGGGTGTCCCCTGGGGCGTTGGAGGCGGCGACGCCTGAAGGGTTGAGGTGCTTCATCACTGCGCAGGCGGGTTCCTCAAAGTAGCGGACGATGTTCATGCTGTTGTTTATGTCCCCGAGGTTGGTCTGGCTGAGGCCGCCCTTCCCCGTCTTGAGGACCTCCAAGGCCCCGGTGGTGAGGGGGCCCTCCTCGGGACTGTAGAAAGCTGCAGGCTGGTGCGGGTTCTCCCCGTACCTGAGGCTCATCGACTTAGCGTACACGATCTCCTCGTCTCCCACCACCAGCTTCAGGGTCTCGGGGAAACCCTCCTCGAGCTTGGTCCTGTATCTCTTCCTCATCGACTTCGGCTTGGACATTCAATCACCCTCCAGATAGCTGACTATAGCAGAGTCATACGCCCTGGTCCGCCTGAAACCCTCAAGGGCGTACCTCCTCCTCAGCTCAGGCGTGAGGTCCCCCCTGTTCTCCTTAAGGGTTCTGATGACCTCAGGGTACTGGGCGGGGTCGGTGACGACCAGCACAGAGCCATGGAGGAGCGCCGCTTTCGCCGCGGACCTGATCATAGAGGGCCCGCCGATGTCGATGTTCTCAGCCGCGGTCTCCATTCCGACGCCCTTGGCGGTCACCTCCTCGAAGGGATAGAGGTTGCAGACCACCATGTCGAAGGGGGCGATACCGTTATCCTCCATCCATTTCGCGTGGTCTGGGTCCTCCCGGTTGAGGAGGAGCCCCCCGTGAACCTTGGGGTGGAGGGTCTTTACCAGCCCCCCGGGGCTCTCAGGGTGGCCTGTATAGTCAGCGACATCCACGATCCCATCATACCCCAGCTCCCTGATCCTCCGCGCGGTCCCACCGGAGCTGACGATCTCCACCCCGAACTCATCGAGACTGGATATGAGCCCCCTAAGGCCGCTCTTGTCATATACACTGATCAACGCTCTCTCGATCAAACCTCGATCCCCGATCTGTTCCTCAGCCTGTTGTCCACCTAAATGAGCCTTTCCGTAACAGATGTTTAGCGGAGAAACGTGATCCCCTTTTACCGATACCACCTCTCACCTGCGCTGTGGGGGCGGCTTTGATTGAGAGGGGGTCAGGCGAGGAGTAATGGAGTAAGGGGCAGCCACCCCGTTCTCCTAGTTGAGAAAACCTGGGTCCTATAGGTGGAGGTCCAACTAGGCTACGTTTTTTATGGGAGACTGCTTTCGGATACATGAGAGAGTTGACCACATTCCGCTTGCCCAAAATGGATGAAAAGGAGGTCGAGGCCCTCATCGAGAGGGAGAGGTTCTGCCGCATCGCCTTCAAAGGGGGGAGGTATCCCTACATGGCCCCCTTCCAGTACGTCCGCAAGGACGGGACCCTCTACTTCCACTTCACCGACTATGGGAAGAAGATGCGATTGCTCAAGGGGGACAGCAGGGTCTGCGTCGGGATCGAGAGCTTCAAACCGGACATGAGCGAGTACAACTTCGTCGTCCTTCGTGGCACCCTCAAGGTCGTCGAAAACCCCGGGGAGCGAGCCAACGCCATCGAGAGGTTGGCCGAGGAGGGGGAGGAGAACCTCTCCGTGAACTTCTTGGCAGCCCACGGCTTCGAGAGGGAGATGGGCTGGTCCTCGTTCAGACCGGAGGAGCCCCTCACCATCGTCAAGCTGGACAGCATAGACGAGGTCGTAGGACTCAAATCCCCCGGCTGATGAACCACTCGACTACATCCACAACCACTTATGGGATTAAAACGGACATCAATTCCACGAGGCTCGAAATTCAATGGATCTACCCCTCAAGCTCCCCTATATGACCGCGGATCTTCCCGGGGTCGGAGGGCAGATCAGGTCGAGCCCTGAGCACTTCATCGTCGAGGAGATACCGGTCTTTGAGCCAGAAGGGGAGGGAAGCCACCTCTTCGTCAACGTCACCAAGGTGGGGTACACGACGAGGGGGATCTCTAGGAAACTGGCCTCCCTATTCGGGCTAGGGATGAAGGACATAGGCTACGCGGGCCTCAAGGACAAGATCTCCCGCTCGACGCAGACCTTCAGCATCCCCTTGGACAATTTAGATGAGGGCATCGCGGGGATAACAGACATGATTAGGGAGCACCTGCCCGTAACCGTGAACTGGGCGAAGCCGCACAGGAGGAAGCTAAGGGCTGGACAGCTCTTGGGCAACCGGTTCACGATCACTATCACCGCGCTAGATATCCCCCTGGGGGAAGCGATACACAGCGCTATTGCGATCGCCGAGGAACTGAGCGGCACAGGATTACCCAACTACTACGGGCCTCAGAGGGTCGGCGAAGAGGGCGAGAACCTCCGCCGCGGCTACGAGATAATAAAGGGGAGGCAGAACCTCTCCAACAGATGGTTGAGGCGCTTCCTCGTCTCCAGCTACCTCAGCCATCTCTGCAACTGTTACCTGACCCATCGCGTCAAGTCCGGGGCGTTCGACAAGCTGCTGGCTGGAGACATAGCGAAGAAGCACGACACGGGAGGGATGTTCGTCGTGGAGGACCTTGAACGGGAGCAGACCCGCTACGAGGCGAAGGAGATCAGCTTCACCGCCCCCATCTACGGTCCGAGGATGTGGGAGGCCAAGGGACCCTCAGGCGAACTTGAGCGAGAGATATTCAATGGCGCCGGGATCAGCCTTGATGAGCTCAGGAGGCTCGGCGTCAGGGGCTCAAGGCGCCTCGGGAGGATCCTCCTGGATCTGGACGTATCTAGCGCTATCGGTGGGCTGAGGTTGAAGTTCAGACTCCCAAAGGGGGCTTACGCCACGACCGTTCTCAGGGAGATTATGAAGCCGGACTCATAGGCATCACTGAGCTCGACATGGGGCTTCAAGCTCCCTGTCTAGGTAGGATGCCAGCTATCATCGCTAAGATCGGACCTATCAGGAACCCCGACCAGGTGAAGAAGCCGAACAACCCGAGCAGTATGAGGGTTATCCTGTCACTTGTGGAGGGCTCCACGTCAACCCTCAAGGACCTCAGCAGAAGGAAAAACCCGAGGAGAAGCGGGAGTATCGCGAACAAGAACGACAGGACAACGAGGGCGTTATAATCCGACCCGAGCAGGTTGATGATCACCTGTATCAGGAACATGAAACCGCTCCCGACGTAGAGGAGACCAGCTGAAGCGGAGGTGACGGAGGTGGGATTTCTGGGGATCGAGGGCCTCGACTGTATGAGGCCATAACCGATCACCAGGGTCAGCAGCATCGGGGCGAAAACCTGGAGGAGTGGCTGCCCCTCCCACAGGCGTATGTTCACCACATCCAGGGGTATCTTGATCCACTCGACAAGGGTGAACACCTCCCTAGTGCCGACGGCGACCCCGTACTTCCCATGCCCCGGCCCATAAACCGCGAAATAATAAGTACCATGGTCAGGGACTACCATATCGAAGTCCGCGACATAGTAGTAACTCGCCGGCGTGAAGGGCTCATACTCTGGTTTCTCAGACTTTTCGGGCTCGATCAGGTCGAAGCCTACACCCTGGGGGACCTCGACGAACTCGGGCAGCTCGTCCACAGAGCTGATGCTGGGTCCCATAACGAGGAGACTGGGTATGAAGCCTTCCTCCTCTCCTCTAGGGACGTACAGTGAGATGCGGAGCCTCTCACCCGGCTCCAGATGCAACATGAAGTACTCGGCCTCGCCGACTCCGTGGAGTTCCCTGTACAGCGTCCAGGACTTCGTGGGTTTGGGTATCTCATATGCTGACTCTAGGCTGGTGTTCTCCCCGTCCGGTTTGAGCGGCGTGTGGGCCAACGCCATCGGGGCATATCCGAGTAGCAGAATAAGCAGGATCCCCGTCTTTGTAACCTTCATTCTAAATTGAATATTAAAAACGGCGACATTTCAATCGTCCTAAAAAAACAGAATCGTCAGAGGGTTTACCAAGGTGTCAGACCATGTGTAACCCTGAATCCTTCTCCTTTATGGCTGTTTGAACCCTAATTCAGTTTGATGAGCTGCCCCTGTAATCCATGTAGACCGGGCTGCTCCAGGCCATCGCCCCGTTGCTCTGTACAGCCTTCACCCAGTAGGCGTTGACCCCGGGCTCAGGGTTCGTATCAACGACCTTGAACTCAAGGCTCCTCGGCAGTTCCCCCGCCTTGAGGGCTGAGACCCTCACTCTCTGGTTGACGCCCCCGGCCTCGACCACCAGGGGCTCATAGCCGATCTCGGAGGGCTTGAAGGTGAAGGAGGCGGGGCCCGTGTGGAAGTGTACCTCGGCATCATCCGGGGCGTCCAGCCTTAGGATAACCCCGTCGGGGTCACCCCCGGTGGTGGAGGTCCACTGGAGCCTCTGGTTGGTGACCCTACTGACGCCCTGACGCTTGTCGTCGAAGGCAAACTCCCTGAAGGAGGTGATGCGCCCCTTGTCGATGAATAGTCCCCCCTCCCAGTCCACCCGCTTAGGTCGGCTCCTGACCCTGGCTCCGGACCACTCCACCTTGATGAGCGGCTCCTCCCCCTCCCGGGGTCCGGCGAAGGGGTGCCTGTGGATCGTCTCGACACCCCTCTTCACCATGATCTCATGGAGCGGGGCTGTGCCGTGGATCCTGACATTGATCTCTGGGGGACTGTCACTTTTGTACTCCTCCCCCATGGGGTGGCCGTCGACATCTACCTCCATTATGATCCTCTCCCCCGTGGTGGCGTAGCACCGTCTGCTCCACAACGCCTCCCAGAGAGCCTCGCGTGTGAGCTCCCTCGCGTAGACCCCGGTGTAGCCCCCTCGTGTGGTGAACCTGTCAGCGGTGAGGGTGAGGCCGGGGCGGCAGGTGTGGTCGTCACTGTTGGCCACGAAGCCCACCCTGAGCCCCCGACGCATCGCCTCCTCGAGGAACCACTCGAAGGTGCCGTGGTGGCTGTGGACCTCGATGAGGGGCACCCTCTCGGGGTCGTGGAAGTCAAGGTTGGCGTGGCGTCCTCCGACGTGGGCGACGCTGAGGACATCCCTCCGCCCCCTGAAGGTCTCCCAGAGCCGGGAGACGGGGTACCGGTCCGAGGGCTCCCCGCTCCTGTCCTGGATGAGCCAGTGGTTGCTCCGGTGGAGCTCCCCCTCATCCCCGAGGAAGTAGACGTTATGGTCACCCCCGGCCGGGGTAAGGCCCGACCACTCGTAGCCCAGGAAGGTGATGAAACTGCCGGGGTCGTGGTACTCCCTCACCTTCTCCTTGATGGTGTCCCAGAGATCCCGGGTGACCTGGAAGTCGTTCCCCTGCCAAGCCGTGAAATCGACGCCCGCCACGTCCCTGGCGAAGGAGAGGTACTCGTCGGGTGTCCCGGTGCCCACCGTCTCCTTGGTCTGACCGTGGAAGTCCCCCCAGTACAGCCCCCATCCGGGGCGCTCCTCTCGGACGACGATGGGGTTCGAGACGGCATCCCTACCCCCGTGGTCCCTCAGGGTCAACGTCTGGATCCCAGGGGTGTTGAGGGTGACCCCCTCCAGCCTACTGGCCCCCCGATCCCCCTCATTGAAGGCGTACTCCCCCGGGAGCAACGCACCGGGGTCTGACGAGCCCAGGACGACACGCCCCCGGTAGCTGTCAGACCTGTTCCCCCAGCTGTCCAGGGCCCTGACGAAGACCGGGAACGGCTCACCGACCACGGCCTCTGAGGGCGCCGCGACCTGGATCTCCTCTGCGGGTCCCCCGATTATCCTGATCTCAGGGGAGAACTCGATCTCCTCGAAACGCCCCGTCCCGAAGCAGTCCACCAGGACCTTGAAGATGTGCTCCGTCTCCCTGAAGGTCTGGAGCCTTAACCCTGGACCCCCCTCGCTCCGGTCCCCCATCACCACGGTGATGGTATCCCCAGGGTAGAGGGAACCCCCGTGGACATCCACCTGCAGCGCCCCTCTCCAGGGACGGATGTGGCCCCGGCGGTCCCATCTATAGTTGAGCCAGACCTCACCTGTGGTGGCGACGGTGGTGTAACCAGAGACGTGGGGGTCGTCGAACTGGAGGTCCTCGGAGTCGCTGACGCTCCTGCGCGCGATGCGGATGGAGCCCCCGTCATCGATCCCGAACTTGCCCACTGTGTAGGTCAACTCCAGGGATACCAGAGACCCCGCCACGAACTCGCCTGAGGGCTCCAGCTCAGCCCTCCCCAACCATGATCTATCCATTGAACTCGGAATATAATCGAGCCCTGGATTATTGAAATCTTCCACAATCAGGAGGGGGTCAGGGCTCCCTGTTGGGCCCGGGTCGCAGGATGTCGTGGGGGCCGATCTCCTTGGCCCCCCTCTCGGTGACCAGGGCTAGCCTCGCCTTCTCCCACATCTCGGGGACTGTCCTCGCCCCGACGTAGCCCATCGCCGCTTTGAGGCCGCCGACGAACTCCCCGATGATGTCGCTCACCGGCCCCCTGTAGGGCACCCAACCTTCCACCCCCTCTGAGATGGACTTGCTCGGCTGGGAGTACCGGTCCACCACGAACCTCTTCTTACGGGCCCTCGGGCTCCCCATCCCATAATACTCCTTGTAATACCGGCCTTCCAATGCGACTAGCCTCCCGGGGCTCTCACTGCAGCCCGCGAAGACGTTCCCCATCATGGCGCAGGAGGCGCCGACGGTGAGGGCGACGGCGATGTCCCCGGGGTTCCTGAGGCCCCCGTCTGCGATGACCGGGACCTCCGCCCCGTACTCCTTGACAGCGTCTGCAGCCTGGGAGGTCGCGTACAGCGTTGGTGCCCCGGCCCGGGTGACGACGCTGGTGCTGCAGATGCTCCCGCTCCCGATGCCGACCCTTAGACCGGATATGCCTTCGAGCTGGGTGAGGCAGTCCTCTGCGGCCTCGTAGGTCCCGATGTTCCCGACCACCACCTCGGCCTCAACCTCCTTGAGGATCCTCTTGGTGGCCTCGAAGCAGTTCTTGTTGTGGAAGTGGGATACGTCGGTGATCAGTACGTCGACATACTCGTCCAGGGCCTTGGCCCTGTCCAGGTCGAAGGGGGAGGTCGCAGCGGCGCAAATCAGCCTCCCCTCGTCATCCCTCACCGCTTCGGGGTAGGTCCCCTTGAGGGTGATGTCTTTCATGGTCATCAACCCACTGACCCGCCCCTCCCCGTTGACGATGGGGAGCTTCTCAATCCGGTGCTCGTGGAGGGTCCTCTTAGCCTCCTCAAGGGTGGTCTCCTCGGTGCCTGTCACGACCTCCTTGGTCATGACATCCCTCACCTTGAGGCCGCTCTCAGCGAGCCTCACGTCCCTCCAGGTCACGATCCCCACCAGCCTGTCGCCTCTCTCGACGACGGGGAAACCGTGGATCCCATGCTCGTCCATGAGGCGGAGGAGTTCCTCGACTGTGGTCTCAGGGCCCACGGTGATGATGTCCCTGATGATGGCGGCCTCCGCCCGTTTCACAGCCCTAGCCATCTCCACCTCCTCCTCCCTGGTGCAGTTCCTGTGGAGGACCCCCATGCCGCCCTGGCGGGCGAGGGCTATCGCCATCTCGCTCTCGGTGACTGTGTCCATGGGGCTTGAGACGAACGGGGCGTTGAGGGCTATGCCCCGGGTAACCCTTGACTGCACCACCGCCTCATCGGGTTCCAGGGTGGTCCAGCCTGGGAGGAGGATCACATCGTTGAAAGTGAGGGCATTATCCGCGTCCCTGAACTTATCACGGAAACCCATCTCTTCACACTCAAATTTAAACAGCATACCCTTAACCCTGTCTATTAACAATTTCGTTTCAAAAACGATGTAAAAAAGAACCCCTGAATGCGCCTTTAATCCTCTGTGAAACTTACCGGGCCCTCGGGGGGGGGAGGTGGAGACAGTCCTCAGGGTAAACCCGCCGTAACCTCCAACCCCCTGCCGTGGCTTCTTCATAGGATCGTGATGGCCCTTTCAACCTTCCCTGTCGGGCTGACGTTAATGTTAAATCCTGTGCCCCTCAAACCCGAACTGTCGGAGGATCAGGGTATGAAGGTGCTGGTAGGCGCAGGAAAGAGGAACTTCCCCGAGGACCTAGCGGAGGAGCTGAGGGAACACGCGGAGGTGGAGTACGCCTCCCCCGGGGCTCCCTTGTATAGCGAATTGCTGAGAGAGGCGGACGCCGCCATAGTGGGCATGGAGACTGTCGACCAGGGATACCTGGACAAGGCCCCGAGGTTGGGGATAGTCGCCCGGTTCGGCGTCGGATATGACAGCGTCGATGTCGAGAGTTGCACTCGACGGGGCGTCCATGTAACCCACACCCCGGGGGTCCTCTCAGGGGCTGTCGCCGACCTCACCTGGGGGCTCATCCTCTCCGTGATGAGGGGGATCCCCGATTCAGATTCTTATGTGAGGGAGGAGTGGGCGAACAGAGCTCGGAGACTCCCTTTCGGCGCCGACACTGAGGGGAAGACCCTCGGCATCCTGGGACTGGGCCGGATCGGGGGCGAGGTCGCCAAGAGGGCTCAGGGCTTCGATGTCACGGTCATCTACCATGACGTAGTGAAGAGGCCCGAACTGGAGGCGTCTCTGGGGGTCGAGTTCCGGGAGTTCGACGACCTCCTGGAAGAGGCGGACATCGTCACCATCCACGTCCCCTTGATGCCCTCGACCCGGGGACTCATCGGGAGGAGGGAGCTGGAGCTGATGAAATCTACCGCCTACATAATCAACACCTCCAGGGGCCCCGTCATAGACCAGACCGCCCTTGTTGAGGCGTTGGAGAAGAGCGTGATCAAAGGTGCGGGGCTCGATGTCTTCGAGGTGGAGCCGCTTCCTCTTGGGGACCGCCTCGCGGAGCTGGAGAACACTGTCCTCACCTCCCACATCGGATCGGCCACAGCTGAGACCCGGAGACAGATGGCCGTGGTCTGCTATGAGAACGTCAAGGCCTTCCTAAAGGGTGAGACACCCCCGAACCTGGTTCCTGAGCAGAGATCCTGACCTCTCCCCAGTTCCCATCCAAAGGATTATATGATTTTCCGGCTAGCTTGCGAACGGGTTCCTTGATGGGAGAAGATGATTTCGTTCACCCTTACATACCGAACTCGGTCCCCGAGGTCAAACAGGAGATGCTCAGGGAGATCGGGGTCAAGTCCGCCGAAGAATTATATTCAGAGATGATCCCCCAAAGGCTCCGCCTCAACGATCCCTTAGATCTCCCTGAGCCTTTCACAGGTGAGCTTGACCTGAAGAGGCACGTCGAGGGGATCTTGGGGCGAGATGTGGACGTTAAAGATTATCTCAGCTTCCTTGGGGGGGGCTGTTGGGGGCACTATGTTCCGGCTGTCTGCAGTGAGATTGCGGGGCGGAGCGAGTTCCTGACAGCCTACGCTGGGGGGTCTTACTCTGATCTGGGGCGTTTCCAGGCAGTCTTCGAGTTCCAGAGCATGATCGGGGAGCTTGTCGGGATGGAGGTCTCAGGTCTCCCCACCTACGACTGGGGCTCCTCCGTCGGTAATTCTGTCCGGATGGCCCAACGCCTGACGGGGAGGAGCAAGGTGCTAGTCCCCCGGATCATCAGCCCAGCAAGGCTCTCCATCATCAGGACTTTCGCCCAGCTACCGGTGATGCCGGGGCATATCGAGATCGAGGAGGTGGGATACGACCCTGAGACCGGACACCTCGATCTCAGTGACTTGGAGTCCAAGATCGACGGGGAGACTGCAGCAGTCTACGTTGAGAACCCTTCCTATTTGGGGGTGGTTGAGACGGAGGGTCAGGAGATCGCAGGGATCGCCCACAGCCATGGAGCCGAGTTTGTGGTGGGTGTTGACCCGATAACCCTCGGGGTGTTGGTGCCCCCCAGTGACTACGGTGCGGACATAGTCTGCGGTGACATACAGCCCCTGGGGATCCCCATGTTCGCCGGTGGGGGTCTAGGCGGGTTCATCGCGTCGAGGGATGAGGAGCGTTATGTCGCTGAGTACCCTCTCCGCCTCATCAGCATCACGGAGAATGACCGTGGGGAGTATGGCTTCGGTCAGTGTCGCTTCGACAGGACCAGCTACATAGGACGGGACAAGGCAAAAGACTGGATAGGTACCACCACAGCCCTATGGGCTATCACCGCAGGGGTCTACATGGCCCTCATGGGCCTCCAGGGGATGCGGGAGGTCGGCGAGGCCATACTCCGGAAAGCCCGATACGCAGCCAACCGTCTCTCCGAGATAGAAGGGGTCGAGATACCCCTCACCGGCTTCTTCAAGGAGTTCATCGTTAACTTTGACGGCGTTGATCGAGAGGTCTCGGAGATCAATGGAGAGTTAGGCGCGAGGGGGATATTCGGCGGGAAGGATGTCTCACAGGAGTTCCCTGAGCTGGGCCAGAGTGCCCTCTACTGCGTCACCGAGACCCACAGCAAGGATGAGCTGGATAGGCTGGTTACCAACCTCAGGGAGGTGTTGGCATGACCGAGCTGAGGCCCTACCACGCCCCAGCATGGAGCGAGCCCATCATCCACGAGCTGGGCCGCAGAGGGGAGAGGGGGATACGTATCCCGAGGGTCGAGAAGGGGATAGATGAGGCTGTGGGGGGCGTCGAGGAGCTGTTGCCGGGGAAGATGGTGCGCAGGGATCCCCCAGCCCTCCCTGAGCTCTCCCAGCCCCATGTCCTCCGCCACTACCTCAGGCTCAGCCAGATGACCCTGGGTATGGAGCTGGACATCGACCTGGGCGTGGGTACCTGCACCATGAAGTACAGCCCAAAGGTGAACGAGGGCTTAGCCGCCATGATCGCCGACGTTCACCCGTTGCAGGATGAGGGGACGATGCAGGGACTCCTGGAGATCGTACACAGATTCGGGGATGTCTTCCTCAGGGAGGTCTCGGGGATGGACGCCTTCAGTTTCCAGCCTGCCGGGGGCTCCGCGGCGGCTTATACCAACGCCTGTATCATGCGGAAGTATCACGGGGATCGAGGGGAGCTGGGGCAGAGGAATGAGATAGTCACCACCGTCTTCAGCCATCCCTGTGACGCCGCCTGCCCCGCCACCGCCGGTTTCAAGGTGGTCACCCTGTACCCTGAGGAGGACGGGCTTCCCAGCACCGATGCTTTGAAGGCTGCGGTCTCGGATCGGACTGCGGGTCTCTTCATCACCAACCCCGAGGATACCGGGATCTTCAACCCCCGCATCGACGAGTGGACCTCCATCATCCACGAAGCCGGGGGGCTCTGCTCCTACGACCAAGCCAACGCCAACGCACTGCTCGGGATAACCCGGGCCAGGGACGCGGGCTTCGACATGTGCTTCTTTAACCTACACAAGACTTTCGGGAGCCCCCACGGCAGCTCGGGCCCCGGATGCGGTGCAGTCGGGGTCACCGAGGAGTTGGAGCCTTATCTCCCTGTGCCCGTGGTTGTCGAGGAGGAGGGGCGATATAAGCTGGAATACGACAGGCCACGGAGCATTGGGCGGGTCCGGGACTTCATGGGGAATGTCCAGGTGGTGTTGAGAGCCTACGCCTGGGCTATGAGCATGGGGGCCCGGGGGTTCAGGGAGGTCGCAGAGATCTCAGCCATCAACAACAGCTACCTGGAGAAGCTGCTCCTCTCCATCCCTGGCATCTCCAAACCCTACGGAGGGAGGCGCTTGGATCAGATCCGTTACAGCCTTGAGGGGCTCAAAGCGGAGACCGGGATCGGCATCGATGACGTCAACCGCCGTATCATCGACCACGGGATCCAGAGCTACTTCACCAGCCACCACCCCTGGATCGTCCCTGAGCCCTTCACCCCGGAGCCATGCGAGACCTACAGCAAGGCTGACATCGACTACTGGGCGGAAGCCCTCAAAACGGTCATCGAGGAAGCCCGCAGCGACCCCGAGGTGGTCAAATCGGCGCCCCACCGCTCCTCGAGTCACAAGGTGGACCCCGCCCCCTTCGACGACCCCGAGAGATGGGCCATGACCTGGAGAGCTTACCAGAGGAAGAGGAGGGGTAGACGATGAGGCTGGAGGGGCGGGTCGCCTTGGTCACCGGCGCGGCCCAAGGCATCGGGGAGGGGATATCAAGGGTATTGGCCAGGCATGGGGCCATGGTCGCCCTCACCGATGTTTCCAGGAGGGTCAAGGAGACAGCTGAGGAGATCTGGGGGGAGGGCCACTCGGCAGAGGCTTGGGCGATGGATGTGACCCAGACGGACGGGGTGAACCGCGTCGTTGGTGAGATCCTCGATGAACACGGCAAGATTGACATCCTGGTTAACAACGCCGGGATCTACCCTCGCAAGAAGCTGGTGGAGATGCCAGACGAGTTCATGGAGGGGATGTTCGACGTCAACATCTTCGGGATGTTCCGATGCTCCAGGGCCGTCCTCCCCGGGATGATGGAACGCCGCTACGGCAAGATTATCAACATCTCCTCCGTCACCGGTCCCAAGGTGGGGACCCCGGCTGGGGGACAGACGGCATACGCCGCCACTAAATCCGCAGTCCAGGGATTCACCGTCGCCCTCGCCCTTGAGACAGCCCAGTACGGCATAAATGTCAACTGTGTCATGCCCGGGTACATCGAGTCAAAGAGCGCTTGGGAGCTCCGGGGGAACCAGGGGGAGGCAGACGCCCTGGAGAGGATGAGAGAGTTCGGACTTGAGATCCCATGGGGTCGCCAGGGGACCCCCGAGGAGGTGGGGGCACTGGTACTATTCCTTGCATCCGATGACTCCCAATACATCACGGGGACCAGCGTTGTCATCGACGGCGGGAACGCCCTCCAAGAAGAGTTCCTGGGTCCCTACCGCCGGAAGTGACCCTCACCGGGAGCTGACTTTGTAGACAGACCGCCGGGCATACCCGGTCACCACCTTATGGTAGCCCGTGACCAACTCATCAACCTCAGGATCCCCCGTGTCCACCAGAAGGGTCCGACCCTTGAGGCCGGCGAGCTTCTCAGAGGTCGCAACGATAATGACATTCCCAGCCCCAACTTTCCTGATCACCCGGGGACTGATCTGCTGGTTCCCCCTGCCGAAGACGAAACCCTGCCCCCCGATAACGGTTACCACGATCCTAGCCTCCCGACCGTCAAGAAGCCCTAGGAGCTCCTCCTCGTTGGCGTCCCTCGCCACCATCCTCCCGTCCAAGACTGCATCGACTCCCAGAAGGGTCTTATCGAGACCGAGCATCCCGGCAATAGGGCGGGTGGTGGTCCCTGGTCCTATGATGTAGAGGACCCCCTCCTCCATCCCCTCGACCACCTCACTTGCGATGGCCTCCAAGGCGATCTCCCTGGAGCCGTGACTCGCCTCCTTGGAGCCTTGGACAAGCGCCTCCTGGTAGGGGACCCTGAGGTAGCCGTAGAGCCTTGCGGAGAGGCGGTTGTCCCTGTAGGCCTCCTCATCGATATCCATGACCTCAAGCTCCCTGAGCGTTGACCCTTCCCCCCCGAGATATCGGGCTGCGAGATCCCCCGCCCTCGCCGGATTGATACCGAAGACACCAGACTGGATCTTGACCCCTGCAGGGATCCCCAGGGCGGGGACCTCCCCGTCCACCGCTTCGTAGATATCCCGGGCTGTCCCATCCCCGCCGGCAAAGAGGATGAGATCGACCCCTAACTCCCTCATCTCCCTCGCCGCCCTCCGGGTGTCTTCCGCGGTGGTCCTCCCCGGGGGAATCTCCCCGATGACCGTGGCCTCGAAACCGGCCTCTACTGCCTCGTACTCCCCCATCTCCCGGGGATAGGTGATGATCTCGATCTCACCCCTGAGCCGTGCAAGCCTCTTGAGGGCTTCGACGGCCCTGCTGGGGGAGACGGGGTCTGCGCCGAGCTCTTTGGCTTTCTCCAAGGTCTCCAAGCCGTCGGTGCCTTTCAGCCCCACCCTGCCCCCCATCCCCGCGACGGGGTTTACTATGAGCCCCAATCTCTTCATGTTGTACCGCTCCCTGATGTTCCCCTCATACCCTTCCACCTTGAAAACGGGCGTCTCAAGCCTCCTCGTATCCGCAGAAACGGAGGGCTGTGAGGGCCAGGGTACGGGCGGCGGCGACCAGCTCCTTCACCTCGACGTACTCGTC
>JASFTK010000003.1:0-40802 GCA_050053595.1 Candidatus Bathyarchaeota archaeon
CCCGCACCAGCTTGGGCATATCGGCGTGGACGACCTCCTTGTCGATGATGAGGCCGTTGATGAGAGCCGTATCAGTGATAGAACCCCCAGGCTTCTTCTCAACCTTGATCATATCAATATCCACCTCGTTACCGCCGTCGGCCTCTTCAACGACTTGGAGGACAGCGTCTACCGCCACATCGGCGATATAGTCCCTCTGGCCTGCGATCAGCTTGCTTGCCATGGCCGTCTTAGCTACTTTCTTGAGCATCTTTCTGTCGAAGGGATCAACCTCCAACGCAAACCCCTCTAGAAATTCGACGGCTTTCTTCTGGGCTTCTCTGTAGCCGTCGATGACCACCGTGGGATGGATCTGCTTCTTCATCAACTCAACCGCCTTGCCCAGCAGCTCACCGGTGAGCACCACAACACTCGTGGTGCCATCCCCGACCTCGTCGTCCTGGGTCTTAGAGACCTCGACTATCATCTTCGCCGCCGGGTGCTGGACATCCATCTCCTTGAGCATCGTCGCCCCGTCGTTGGTGATGGTCACATCTCCGAAGCTGTCCACCAGCATCTTATCCATACCCTTGGGACCCAGAGAAGACTTTACCGCCTCAGCGACGACACGGGCCGCCATAATATTAGCCTCCCGGGCGTCCTTCCCGCGGTTGCGCTGTGTTCCTTCTTTAAGTATAATTATCGGTTGTCCACCATAACCAGGTGCACTCATACATTTTCACCTCGAAACTATACCTCAAAACCAGAGAATAATAATATAAACATTACCTTAAAACACCCCAGATCTGTCCCAGAGTAATAGAGAAAAACCAGAGATAGTCCCCCTTGAGAGCTGTGGGACCGCTATTGTTCTGCAACCACTCTGTTCCTCATTACCCCTATCTTCTCGATACCGGTCTCCAGGACACTGCCAACCTCTAGGAAGCCCAAGGGGTGGGCGCTCCCTACCCCAGAGGGGGTCCCCGTAGCAATGACATCTCCAACCTCCAAGGTTATGCCTGCGGAGAGGGTGGCGATGATTGTGGGTATATCGAAGATCATATGGGAAGTGTTGGAGCTCTGGCGGATCTCTCCGTCGACCTTAGACCAGACATCTAGGTTCATAGGGTCCCCGATCTCGTCAGGGGTCACTAGGTATGGCCCCATGGGGGCGAAGGTATCCAGACTTTTTCCCTTGAACCATTGACCATGCCTCCTCTGGAGGTCCCTGGCAGAGACATCGTTGAACGCTGTGTATCCGGCGATATGGTCGTAGACATCATCCTCTACGATATATTTACCCCTCTTACCGATCACAACAGCCAGTTCTACCTCATAATCCAACTTCTCAGTGACCTTTGGATAGACTATATCACAGTAGGGCCCCGTTACAGCCGTCGGGGGCTTGGTGAAAAAGATCGGATGCTTGGGAAGAGACCTGGGCTCCTCCTTGGATTTACTCCCCTCAGCGACGTGATCCGCATAGTTCAACCCCAAGCAGACGAGGTTCTTACTTGGCCTCGATATGGGGGCCATTAATTCAACTTCGTCCCTACTAAGCAGTACCTCAGGGGCACCGCCTCCTTGAACCTCATCTCGGGCGTGCTCCATAACCTCGTTCATCTCACGCATCCCATACTCCCCCAATGAGAGTAGAGACCTCATGTCTTTCAAGTCTGGGATGGGTGGATCCGAGAAAAACCCTCCATATCCGGTGGAGAGCGCCTCACCAATGTCTAGGACCTTATCATCGACCAAGACCCCGACACCCGAAATATCCCCTTTTTTGAAACTGAGTAGCTTCATACACTCAAAGTAATGCGTCCAACATTTAACACTATACGGCTGTGTTCCTACGTGATCCTTTCCAATGGAGGAGGGGGGATCTGATGGTTGTAAATCCCTTTCAACTGGTTAGCTACAATATCAGGAGTATTACGGTATATATTCAGAATTGTTCACACATCTGAGTGAATGTCATAAATAATCCATCTTATCTTAAAATGATTGGACAATAATTAATCTCTTATGATTGTTGGTAGGATAGATTAATAAACCTTTTATAGCATTTGAAGCATCCTTTCCCAAAAGTTTAGGTGTATGGATTGACGTTAACGTTCGACCCGTCTAAGACCGGATTCGAGAAAGTATTCAGGGAATACCAGGTAATAGCTCTGAGGTATATATGGGAAAACGAGGGGAATAGCGTCACATCAAGGCAGATCTACAACCATGTGAAAGACTCCCTCAGGGATGGAAAGACGATATCAAGGGCTTCCATAATAAACTTCCTCAACATGATGAGTGAGGAAGAGCTGCTGAACTACGAGGAGGAGACCTGCAAAGGGGGGACCAGGCGCAGATATACCCCCGGCTTAGATGAGAGGGGCTTCAAGAAATATATAGCAAAGACAGTGTTAGATAGCCTCGTAAAAGATTTCCCCCAGCCAACACGTGAAGTCATCAGGGAATCATTGAGCGCTCCAACTGGAGAATCAGGCAGATAACATTTTACTAGCTGCTCAATCCTCCCTTAGAACTCATTTTTCTATACAACAGCCCTTATCAGTTGTACGAAGGTATTACCCCCGGAAAGGGATGATAGTCACAGTCGAGGTCAAACCGGGCGCTAATAGAGAGGAGATCGTGAAGATCGGAGACGCCCGTTACAGGGTCAGCGTTAAGGCAAGGAGGAAGAAAGGGAAGGCGAATGCAGCAGTGCTGAAGTTGCTCAAGAGACACTTCGGTAAGTCCGCGTACATTGTGAGAGGTACGACCTCTAAGACCAAGTTAATAGAGATCATCTGATGGTCTGAATTTTTTTAATCCCCGGCGTGGTCTGTTACAGTATGGTCGAGATATTAGAGGGGATACACACTGTTGAGCAGTCCCCAGCTGATGGGTGGGACCTCGAGGGGTATATCCTGGATTGCGGTGATGATCTGGTCATAGTTGATACGGGGTTCACAGCCAGTGACATCTCCTCATACAGGGGGGAGCTTGAAGCTATGGGGAGGGACTGGACGGAGGTCTCTGCTATCCTGATAACCCATGGCCACGGGGATCATATCGAGAACCTTACACAGATCAAGGATCTAACGGGCGCAGACGTGATGGCTGGAACGGGCGATGTCGCGAGCATAGAGGCTAGGACAGGGGTGAAAGTGGACAGAGCTCTGGACCACGGTGATCTTCTTGAGCTGTGCGGTGGCATAGAGGTTGTCCTGGTCCCCGGTCATTCAGAGGGGAATCTATGTTTCTTCCTGGTCAAGCAGAAGACGATGATCGCAGGGGACACGATCTTCGGTGACGAGCGGGGGAATCTCCTTGCCCCTCCCGAGAAGTATTGTGTTGACGTAGGGATGGCGGCCGATGAGATAAGTCGTCTGTTGGAGTACGACTTCGACAGGCTCTTGCTATCTCATGGAGAAAACCTGATGAGGGATGCTAAAAGGATGGTTGAGAGACTCTGTGCACAGAGCAGGGTCTAAGCCAGGGCACTGATGACTTCCCTGACTACCTTACCGGGCTCCAGCCCCAGTGCTTCCGCCTTTGATGTTGAGGCCTTGATCTCTGCGTTCAATACGTCCTCAAAGCTGTTGACACCTGAGACGATGGTGGCGGTGGCCCCTAATGATTCAGCTGCATCTAGATTCAGGTAGCCGCACATCACGAACCCCTTCTCGCCCTCTATGAGGAGGAGGGGAGGCAGATTTTTCAGTCCGAACCTGAGGCCTAGGAAGGAATGGCCCTCTATCTCCAACTTGTCTACCTCTATCATGTTGGTGGACCCATAAGCCAGATATTTTATAACGCCTTCGACTCAGCCCAATCGTCTGGTCAGTAGTACATTGTCAAGGGATTCTATTGCATAGACACCGATGACTGCCATCCATCTTCCAGCCTCCCGCCTGTACCCCTTTTCCACTCTGACCCCCCGCTTCTCGAACAACTGGGAGAGCCGGCGATTTATCTCGCGTCCCTCCTCATCAAAGTCTGTGAGGAGGACCACAGAGCCATTATCCCTCGAGAGGTTGTCGACAAAATCTGAGTCCGAGACCTTCAACTGGGAGAAGACCGTGATTCTCCCTTTGAAGCCAAGATTCCTGAGGGCCTGGAGGTCCCTGATACCCTCTACAACAGTCATGTCGCCGCGATCATCTATCTCCTCTAAGAGGTTCATCAGGCCTTCATAAGCCCGTTCGAATAACCGCATACGGCTCTTACCCTTCAACTGTCACCCACCAGGATAAGGTTGAGGTCGTTCACATTGGTGCCTGTCGGTCCTGTGACCAGAGCGTCTCCTAGCTGGTTGAAGAAGGAGAAGGAGTCGTTCTCGTCCAGATATTCCAATGGATTCAACCCCTCCCGTCTCGCTCTTCTCAGTGTCGCCCCGTCGACCAGGGCCCCTGCAGCTTCGGTTGGTCCATCTATGCCATCTGTGGCCAGTGTGATGAGGATGGCTTCCAAGCCATTGATTTTGAGTGAAGCGGCTAGAGCGGTCTCCTGATTCCTCCCTCCTATGCCGTCTCCCTTCACTATCACCGTGGTCTCCCCTCCCAGAATCAGCGCAGCTCTCGGTCTCACCGGATTCCCTGAGTCTAATGCCTCACAGGCTATCCCCCCTAATACCTTCCCAACCTCCCTGGCCTCCCCCTCTATCTGGGTGGAAAGTAGTAAGGAGTTGTAGCCGAGCGCACTGGCCTTATCCAGAGCGGCCAGAGCGGCTTCTCGGTTGTTCCCGATGATATAGTTGCTGACCTTCTCGAAGATTGGATCCCCCTCTTTTGGGGTCTCCTGGACATCCCCTTTAAGCCCTGACTCAATACGCCGTCTTACAGCTTGAGGGGCGCTTTCCCACAGCCTATATCTCTTCAGCACGTGGAAGGCGTCATTGAATGAGGTGTTATCTGGGGATGTGGGGCCTGATGCGATGGTATCTAAGGGGTCTCCCACCACGTCTGAAAGGATGAGGCTGACAACCGTTGCTGGATATGCTCTTTTTGCCAGCAGTCCGCCTTTGACGGCGGAGAGGTGTTTCCTGACTGCGTTAATCTCGCCTATGGTTGCCCCGCTCATGAGGAGATCAGAGGTCACATCCCGGATATCTCCAAGGGATACTTCACGGTCGGGATAGACTAAGAGGGATGACCCGCCCCCCGATATTAGGACTATCACCAGATCTGCATCCCCCGCTCCATCCAGGAGGGCCAGCATCTTTTCCACCCCTTGGACCCCTGTCTTGTCTGGAACTGGGTGAGAAGCCCCGTTCACCCTTATTTTTCCGAGTTTATATCTCCCCTCTGTACCCTTGAGGACATTCACAGCTCCTGAGGTGATCCGTTCTCCCAGAATCTCTTTGGTGGCTCCGGCCATAGCGCCGCACGCCTTCCCTCCCCCGATGATGTATATATTCTGGAGCTCGTTGAGATCCCATGTTCTCCCTTTTACTGTGAGGACTGGATCTTTGAGCCCCATGTTTCTCCTGACAGCCTCACCTGGATCAACGGCCCTCAGTGCATCCTCCATGATGTCCAAGGCGTCTTCCCTGAGCCTACGGAGTGGTTCCGAAGCAGCGTTCTCCAGCAGCGTCTCTCGGTTGCGGAAGAGCATCTAGATCTTTCCTATCTGGAATCTGTGGTCATAGCTGAAAAAACATTAGGTCGGGGAGAAGGGAGAGAATGGGTGTCTTTACTCTCTCACGATGTACCTGCTAGCTTTAGGTGGCTGTGGGTCCAAGCCCTTGCGGGTCCTCACTTTCGCCACGGTCTCATCAAGGAGATTTGGGGGTACCGGTGCCCAGTGGTCGAAGGTGCTCTGCCAGAAGGCGCTCCCTGATGTAGCGGATCTCATCTCCTGGGACAGGCCGAGGGTCTCTGAGACTGGTACCATACCCGTGACCGTTACGGCGGGACCTCGCTGTTCGACGTTGTGGATGCTCCCCCGCTTCCTGCTCAGTAAGCCGGTGACATTTCCAAGCTCCTCCGGGGGGATCCGGACCTGTATATTGTATATAGGCTCAAGGAGGGTGGGTTCGGCTGATAGTATAGCGGCGAATAAAGCCTGTCGTGTGGCTGGCATCATCTGGGCGGGGCCCCTGTGGACAGGGTCTTCATGGAGCTGGATGTCCATGAGCTTTATGTGGACGCCTCTGACAGCCTCCCCTGCAAAGGGGCCGGATTCCAGAGACCAGTGGAAGCCTCCCGCGATGTGTTGTATGACTTCCCTCAGGTACTGGATGCCTGAGGTCTCGTTGGTAAGGATGTTCGCATTGGTGTTGACGGAGACGATCCGCCTGGCTTCCCTTGTTGTCCACCCTACCTCCTCGTGCATCACATCCTCCCTCTGTCGCCTTGAGCTCAGCTCGCTCAATTCCCCCTCCTTGATGAGGTCTACGATGACTGGATCGAGGGGCTCCACATCGAACCAGAGCCGGTTATGCTTATTGGGACTCTTCCCCATGAAGGGCCCCATCTTTTTCTGGATAGTCTCACGGTAGACGACTGTGGGCTCCGTCGCGATAACGTCGAGCCTGTGCTCCCGCTTGAGGTCCTTGATCGCAATCTCAAGGTGGAGCTCCCCCATACCTGAGAGCAGATACTCCCCTGTCTCCTGGTTTATGGTAGCCACCAGGTTAGGGTCTTGGATTGAAAGCTTCTGGAGGGCGTCTATCAGCCTCGGCAGGTCAGTGGGCCGCCTAGGTTCCACAGCCACGGTGAGCACCGGATCTGAGATATACTTTATCGACTCGAAACCGACGGCCCCTTCGTGATGTGATAGGCTGACGAGGGTCTCCCCCGCCCGGCCCTGCTCTAGGCCAAGGAGGGCTACCAGGTTCCCTGCTGGGATCTCGTCTACGACCTCCCTGTACTGGCCCATGTAGATGCATACCTGCTGGATCTTGTACTGTCTGTTGGCTATCAGCAGGTAGACATCCTGCCCTTTCCTTATTGTGCCTGAGAAGATGCGCCCCGTGCTCACAACCCCGGCCTGGGGGTCGATGATTACGTTGGTGATACAGACGACTAGGGGGCCTTCCTCGTCCAGATTGACCATGGATCCCCCCATCTCGCTCTCGATGTCCCCTTGCCAGATCTTCTCAAGCCTGAATGGTTGGGCCTCGATGGGGTTAGGTAGATGGTGGACGGCCATCTCGAATATGGCTTCGCTGAGGGGTAGTAGTTCCTGGAGTTTCTCCAGCTCTCCGTTCTTATAGAAATCAACTATGTCCTGGAAGGACAGACCCTTCTTCTGGAGCATGGGGAGGGTGAACCCCCAGCGGTCGAGAGCTGAACCGAAAGCGACTGTCCCATCAGCGGCGTTGACCGTCCATTTGTTCCTCAGTTGGTCCTCGCCATAGGTCTTGACGATGGTGTTGAACTGGGTGATTACCCTGAGGAGCTTCTCCTGGACCGCATCGGAATCCATCTTGAGCTCCTTGATGAGCCGGTCGAACTTGTTGATGTATAGTACCGGCTTCACCCTCTCATCCAGTGCGACCCTGAGACGTACCTCGGACATGATCTGGAACTCCTCCACGGCGTCCACAAGCAGGACGCATCCGTCCAACGCCCTCAGGGCCCGGGTCACCTTCCCGGAGAAGTCGACGTGTCCAGGCGTGTCGATGAGATTGATGACGTAAGGCTGGCCCGCTTCCTCGTAGAGGAGGCTGATGTTCGCGGTCTTGATGGTGATACCTCTCCTCTGCTCCTCCTCAAGGAAGTCGAGAGCCCGGGTCTCCCCTGCTCTATCTGGGGCCATAAGCCCTGCCATAGCCAGTAGGCTGTCGCTCATGGTGGTCTTACCATGGTCGATGTGCGCAATGATCCCTATGTTCCTGATGTGCTCCTTATCGTTCATCAGCTTCAGGATCTCGTTGGTCTGTTTGTACCTCGGCATATCTCGTCAAACCTATACTACAGATTACGCTATAGACACCAAACAGGGTTAATTTAAAGGTATTCTTGACCGATATCTTTCAATAATTATATCCAAAATACCTGTTTTCCCAAAAATAGAAGACTTCACTGCATCTTTGAACCTGCGTGCTCGGTTTTTTACCCATACCCGTCTGTATATGCAATTTTTTCATTTCATACTTTGAGAGATAGAACCTTTTATTCACGTAAGTAAATGTTAATTGCAATCACTACTAAATTTAAAATTATGCCAAGAAAGCGACGATACAGATGTGATCTATCGAAAAGGGAACGGTTTCTGATATGTAACAGATCTCGAGCCTCTAAAGCCTGTTTGAGAGCAGGTTTTTTTGGTAAGTGCCAACACTTGAAAATTAGTTACAGGTAAAGGTGGTGACCTAGATGTATGCCCAAGGTCACGCGGGGTTAACCCTCATATTGATGTCCCTACTAATGATCCCATTCGAATACAACACAATCAACATTCTAATCATAGTCTTGGCTGCCGGATTATCCACGCTTCTTGACATCGATCTTCAATGGCAGCGACAGGGTTATCCCTTTCATCATAGAGGCCGCACACATAGCATCCTGGCTGCGTTAATAGCTGGAGTCCTATTTGGCATATTCATGTGGTACGGTTTCAAGGAAATTCTATATTTTGGAATTGGATTCATAGCTGGTTTCATGGCTGTAGTAAGCCACATGCTTGGAGACCTCCTCACTCATATGGCCTTCAAGCCCTTATGGCCATTCGATAAACGAGAAGTTAGTTTTGGAATCTGCTCAGCTAGCAATCGGGCAGCCAATGAAGGTCTTGGCACCGTTGGCACTTTAGCCTTCTTCGTCTATATATTGAATGGTCAGGGCTCATTGAGCGTTTTTATAGATGCTATAAAATCCCTTTTTAGAATCCTTGAATAAAATTGTGAGGTAAGCACGCGCACATACTTGATAAATGACAGGGGTTAGATGAACTTGGTTGAGATAAATATACCAGAACTCATAGAAAACCACTAATAGATTATTCGGGGATGAAATGGTTACAACCCTACGCTTCTATATAAATAAAGGGTAGAAGATGTGTGGCTTGTGAATCTAGTATCTCCGGCGTGAGCCTGTACGCCTGCGCCCTCTGCCCCTGTAGCCCCTTGACTGCTGGAAAACCTTACTTGACAGGTTGTTGTCGAGGTTCATCTCTTCGAAGGGAGCTTCGTCTAGAACCTCGAAACTGCCGTAACGCCCCAGATTGAGGCGCATCGAGCCTCGGAACAGATTGACATATGCATCCTTGATGTTCAGGACCTGTTCGTCCTCCACCTGACCGATCACATCATCCCATAGAGTTAGGTAGATGCTCCCCGAATCGTCGGCCACAAGAGCCTCAGCGACCCGATGGGTCGACCTGTCGGATCTGGAGGTGACTTCCCGAGCATCAGTGACGGACACAACCTTGACGACCGTGTAAACCTTCCTAGAGTATTGAGTTAGATCACCGACTTTTACCATATCAACGTCGCTATCGTCGTACGCCATCTCATTCTACTCTCGTATAGCGAGCGAACATCGTCTTAAAAAAGATATAAGATTTGTTATTTGTAAAAATAGCCCATTCTGAGGGGTTATAGACATATTAATCCTCTTAGACAAGTGGATATCATTCCAGAACACCAAAGCCTTTAAAAGCGGATAGCGTGAAGAAAACTTTGCAATGTCCGACAAGAACGTTGTTTACATTGGAAGCAAGCCGGTCATGAACTACTGCCTAGCGGTCCTCAGCTCACTCCAGGGACAAGGGAGCACCGTCGTGTTGAAAGCTCGAGGAAGGGCTATCAGCTCCGCTGTCGATGTGGCAGAGGTCACCAAGAACAGATTCGTGGACGACCTCAATGTCCAGAGCATCGAGATCGGTACTGAAGAACTGGAATCCCGTGAAGGGCAGAAGCGAAACGTGAGCACCATCTCGATAGTTCTCAAAAAGGGCTGATACACTCGAGATACGCTCGGGGCTTTCTAGACCTCGACTTCGCTGTGCAAAAGACCCAGTGGTTCCACCATAAACCCACTTTGAGCTATGTTTTATTACGAAGTTATTCTAAACTTAATTGCACATCATTCCGCGTTGGCGTGCCTCTTTCTGAGTTCGAACTCTGTTACCCCCAGCCTCCGCATCAGGTCCGCTATCACTGAGTCAAGGAATATCATGCATGAGAGCTCGAACATGGTACCGAGGGGCGCGTTGTCATACTCTCCCATGATCTGCCTCCGGTCATAGTCGAACACTTTGTCAATCTTTGTCCTCCCCTTGACCACAACGATCTCATCGGCTACCCCAGCAAGGGGGGAGTCAGGATGGGATGTGACGGCGATGACCTTTGACCCCACCTTTTTCGCGACTCTGGCCTGAGCGACGACGGTAGTAGTGGTCCCTGACCCCGAGAGAGCCAAGACTAGGTCCCCAGGGGTCAAGGCGGGGGTTATGGTCTCCCCGCTGACATAGACGTTGAACCCCAGGTGCATGAGGCGTAAAGCGAAAGCCCGGCCGACGAAACCACTCCTACCTGAGCCCAGCAGCAATATCTTAAAGTCCTGATGGGCTATCAGTGTCTCAATCATATGCTGTATCTCCCCCTCCTCTATGGACTGGATGACGCTGCTGACGCCTGAGAGGAGCATCGATGAGATCTCTTTTACCACGCTCATGCCCAACGATCACCAACACACCCTTTCCATATATGTAACTTATCAATGAGTAAACGTAAACTGAGGTGAGTGCATAGTACAATAAATATGAGTATATACTATTTGTTCAAAACTCTTATTAGCAACTTAGAATTGATACAATACTCGACGGCTTCTAAACAATTATCGGGGCGAGAGACAAGCACAAATTGAGTGATGGCCCCCCCCCTCACACTATTCGTCCTCTCTATCCTCATTGACATAACAGTAATCATTCTGGCCTTTCAGGATGTTGTCTATGACAATCTCAGCTATAGCTGCACTGTGCTCAGCGATTATCTTGAAGTCCCAGGCAATCTCGCTGACAGCCGCTGTCAACTCCGGGGAGCTCCCGTTCTGGAACCGCTTCATAAGGTTGTTCTCCTCGTGGTCGATGTTCTCATACAGGTCAGCTGAGTCACTGGCGACCGACATATCCCCCTCAAAAATGCTCTTGACGGCCTTGTCGAACATTGTTAAAGTCATCATCCCGATCTGGGTCAACCTCTCTATGAGACCGAGGTCCTGATCCTTCCGTATAGGTTGGAAATCGATTATCTTCTGGGCGATATCGTTCACCCGATCCCCGATCATCTCAAGATACCATGCTATGATATTATACTGGACAATATCTATAGGATCGGTGATTCCAATCCCCTCAGAGACGAGTCTGGACTGTTGAGCCGAGGCCAGTAGGCGAGCTAACAGCCAGTAGATGGTGTCAGCCTCATACTCGCGGGTTATGGCGTCCTTCGCCAGTTCCAGATCTCCGTCTATAAGGCTGTCCAAGACCTCCTTGAACATGATCGATGTGATTACATAGAGACGGCGTACAACGGTCTCCAAGGGGAAGGTATTTGGATCTATGGAGCATTGGAGGAGGAGGTGACGATCAGACTCTTCTATGATGCCGATACCCAGGAGCCCCTGGGTCACCTCCCTTATGACCTCGATCTGCTCCCTCATCAACCTCCTGCTGGATTCGACCCTCAGTATGTTGCGGCCGAGGACATAATTCCCCACTATGACCCTCGCTAACGCCGTTGTGTTGTCACAGCGATCGACATCGACAATATATTCGACATTATTCTCAGACCTTCCCTGTTTCGTAGCCAGCCTGAGTGCTCCATCGCTCTCCTCTGAGATGAATACCAAGTCCCCCTTCTTCACCCCGATCTTCTTTGCCCAGCTCATAGGGAGAGATACTGAGAGTGTAGAGTACCCGACTTTCTGTACTTTCCTGGTCTCAACCATGGGATCACCAAAATGTAATTATTAGTTCATGCGTATACTAATTTGTAATTATTAAGCATTATGGGGTAACAAGGGTAACCCAGTTTTTATATAAGGGTGGCCGGGGGTAACAACGGCCCTGCAGGTGGCATTGTAAACCTGATATAAAGAATCAACGCAAGAGCGACCACAGTTATCATTAAAACAGCATAATCCTTGTCTTTCATCCTTAGCTCATAGAGATTAGTCCTCTCATCAGTAGCCCCAAAAGCCCTTGACTCCATTGCCTCAGCTAGCTCAAGGCTCCGTCTTATCGAGTTGATTATGAGGGGGAGAAGGACGGGTACATATTTCCGTATCCTGACGAGGAAGCTCCCCTTGTCCAGTTCGAGGCCCCTTGACCTCTGGGCGTCCATGATGGCCTGCGCCTCGTCTGCAAGCACAGGGACGAAGCGGATAGCCGTGATGAAGGCAAAATTGAACTCGAAGGGTATGCGGGCTTTCTCTAGGGCTAGGCTGAGGTTGTCTGGGGAGGTGGTGAGGAAGAATAGGGAGAAGCTGGTTATGAGCACCAGGAACCGCAGGGTGATGGCGAGGGCGAACTCCAGGTTCTCAGTGGTGAGTGTGTGGCCCCTGAAGAAATAGATGGAAAGGAGGTTGGTGGCGAAGATGATGACGGCCAGCAGCATCGCACCTTTGAGGCTCTGAGCCCATTCCCTCTGGATCCTTGCCAATAAGATCAACGGTATCTGGAGGATGAAGATGACGAGGAGAGGTGTCAGCTGGGTGTAGAGGACTGCGGTAACAAATATGACAACTGTCATCAGGAACTTTATCCTGGGGTCCAAGTCATGGATGGGAGAGTCCCCCCTGCTGAACCTCAGCCCCTCCAACAGACTCAACCCGGCACCTCCATCTGGCCTACGAGAAGCTCAACTGCCTCATCGACATCGACCACATCCGGTGGGAGCCCGTATCTAGAAAGCTCTCTGAAGACCTTGGTTATCTCGGGGGGTGATACTGACGCCTCCTCCAACGCCTGTATATCGGTCATTATCTCTTTGGTGCTGCCGTCGGCGATGATCCTTCCGTCGGCCATAAGTACGATCCTGGGTTGGCACTCAGCGACGAACTCGACGTCGTGGGTTACTATAATGGTGGTCTTGCCTTGGGATCTGAGCTGCATCAGGAAGTGTCTCAGCCTCTCCTTCTGAGCGTAGTCCTGTCCGATGGTGGGTTCATCCAAGACGACGACCTCTGGATCCCATGCGAGGACCGAGGCGAGGGCCACCCTCTTCCTCTCCCCCCCGCTCAGGATGAAGGGGCTCGACCTCCTGTATCTCCCAATATCCAACAGGTTGAGCGCCCAATCCACCCTCTTAGTTATCACATCACCCTCGAATCCAAAGTTGTTTAGAGCGAAGCGGACCTCAGCCTCGACATTCTCTGAGAACAGCTGGTCGTCAGGATTCTGGAATACCAAGCCAACTCGACGAGCGAGGGCCGCGATACTCTCATTGATCACATCCGCGCCATCAATGAGGACTCTTCCCTTCTGGGGTCTAAGAAGACCATTCAGATGCTTCACCAGCGTGGTCTTGCCGGCGCCGTTCTCCCCCATTATCGCCAGGAACTCGCCTTTATGAACAGTCAGGGAGACATCTCGGAGGGCCTGGATACCGCTCGGATACGAGAACGAGACATCTTCTACACCGATAATAGGATGGAGGGGATTCTCCCCCTTTATGCCATCGAGACACTGAGGTGGGGTCTTGGCTTCTGCTTCCCTCTTTGGCTTGGAGCTGTCCAGGATGATATTTTCTAGGAACCTTTCAGGAGAGAGGGGGACCTTGTTGAACTGAAAGCCTCTCTCCCTTAGCTTCTTTGTGAGTTCCACAAGTTTCGGGATCCCTACCCCTGCAAGACGGGTGTTTTCGTGGAGGAATACATCCTCAGGGGGCCCTACGTTCTCTATTACCCCATCCCTTATGATGACGACCTTGTCGACAAACTTCGCCGCTAGGTCGACCCTGTGCTCTATAAGGATGACCGTTATACCGTGTTCCTTGTTCAGTTGATCGAGCACCCTGAAAGTGCGTTCGGCGCCGATGGGATCGAGGAAAGAGGTCGGCTCATCCATCACAAGGATCCTGGGCCTCATGGCAAGTATAGACGCTATAGCCAGCCTCTGTTTCTGCCCCCCCGAGAGTTCATGGGTGCCCCGGTCCCGGAGGTAGCCTATCCCCGTCGCCTCAAGAGCCCAGTCAATGTCCCCCCTCATCCTCTCTTTCGGGATGCTGAGGTTTTCAAGGCCAAAGGCAACATCTTTCTCTACGGTGAGTGCAAATATCTGGTTGTCTGGGTTCTGGAAGATTAGGCCTACATGGAGGGCCATCTTAGATGTGGGATGATCCCTGATATTGAGACCGTTGACGGTCACCTCGCCCTCAAGTTTCCCGCCATAGAAATGGGGGATCAGTCCGTTGAGGCATCGGCTGAGGGTGGTCTTACCACAGCCACTGGGCCCAGTGAGAAGGATAAACTCCCCAGCATCGATAGTGAGATCTACGCCATTCAGCGCAGGAGACTCGGCATTGGGGTATGCGTAACTGAGACCCTCAACCTCGATTATACCCAAAGTCCTCTCTCCTTCTGGGAAACGGATTCTGTTTAAATGGATTCGCGATCAATATAATAGTTATATCTATAATAAGTCACCAAAACTACAGACCTAACCAACATAATTGACATGCCAGACAAACTATCCTCCAACCCGTTCCCTTACCAGAGAGGCAGCCCTTATCAAGAACCCCTGTAGATCGCCCTCGCAGTTGACCCCCGCTGCCGTTGGATGGCCGCTCCCCGATCCACTGAACTCAGAACCGAGGATCTGAGCTATCTCTCCCAGATGGACTGAAGTCCCTCTGTAGAACCGGTCAGAGGACCTGAGGCTGGCTATAAGCTTCCCTTTCTTGCAACTACACACGATCGAGACATCGGCTCCGAGAGAGATCATGGACCTCGCCGCTGAAGCTTGGAAAGAGCTCAGATGGGAGGTCACTATGGTCCAATCATCTATATAATGGAGCTGCATCCTCTGAGCAGCTTTTAATCTGGCTATCTTTTCGGATCTATCCCGGTCTCTGAAGAGCATGGAGAGGATATCCCCAAGGGACCCGTCTATCTCTAAGAGCGTAGAAGCGGCGTTCAGGGTCCTTGGTGTCGCTATAGAGAAGTGCCGGGAATCATAGGTGATACCGAGCAATAGTGCTTTTGCTACGGGGGGCGACGGTATGATCCCGTATCCCTCATACAAGTAATGCACCAATTCGCATGTCGAGGTCGCCGACTCATCAACAAAGAGGAGGGATGCGATCTCTAATACTTCTCTGTGGGGTTTATGGTGGTCTATGAACACGAGTTGGGTGCTTGAATTTCTGACCGCGTCTGCCCAGCCCCCCAACTGGTTCAGAGTTGCCGTGTCCAGCATCACCAATGTATCATAATCGTCCAAGGAGACCCCCATTTCAACTCTGATCCCCATAGTCTTCATGATGTCCCTACTGAGACCACTTGCACCTCCTGGTAGGAAAATACTGGCTTTGGCCGAAGGATCCAGAGCCTCAGCAAGTTTCTGGAACCCCCAGGCTGAGCAGACTGAGTCGGGATCAGCATTGTGATGACCGAGGAGGAGAGTGCTCTCACTGAGCATCTCTCTCAGCCTTTCAAAGTCAAAATCCGCGGGCTCCAATTCAACAAAGTATTGATTTGAGATATTAATATAGAAACCGAAGTCGGGCGATTTTTAAACCCAGCCAGCGGATCTTATCCCTGAGTAGCATGGCTGAGAGTGTCGAGATCGTTGAGGTCACCCCGGTGAGGAAGAACAATCCCACTGTCGTGACGGGGTTCACGGGCTCTGGATTCATCGGGAATACAGCCCTGATGTACATTATACGCCAGAAGAGGTTCCCCCTTAGAGCCACGGTGAAATCCCACCTGATCCCGCCTATGATGCTCCTGATCGAGGGCAAACCCACCCCGGTCTTCAGGATCTACAGCGATGAGAAGGGCAAAGTCTTGTACGTACTATCGGAGGCCCTGATCTCAGCGGAGAACGCATGGACTATTGGTATCGAGCTCATTAAATGGTTCAGGAGCAAGGGGGTCAAGGAGTTCATCTTCTTGGATGGGATGCCGTTCTCAGTCACAGGTCCCGAGAGGCCTGTTTTCGGCTTCACCACAACAGGGGAAAAATTGGAGAAATACGGTGTGAAACCCACTAATGAAGGCGGGATATCAGGACTAAACGCAGTCCTACTCGATAGAGCCCTAGAATACGAGATACCGTGGACCACCTTCCTAGTGCCCACATCCCAGTCGCAGATGGTTGACTATGGTGGAGCGGCTGTGGCGATCGAGGTCCTCAACAAGATTTTCAAGCTCGGCGTCAACACGGAGCCACTGAAAAAGAGCAATGAGTTCAGGAGAAAGATGATGGGAAAGGACAGGAGAGAGAAAAGGGGTTTTCTGGACTCCTTACGCAAGAGAAGGTCAGGGACTTAAGTTCAACTCTTTCTGGAGGCTCTCCTGTAGATCGCTCAACCTCTTCCGTGTGTTGTTCTCCTGTTTCGTCAGTACCTTAGCCCTCATCTCGAGGAATCCCAGTCGTTCCTCAAGTTCCTCCACGACCTCATCTTTTTCCTTCTCGACCATGATAGCCCCGGATGATTTGTAGACTTTCTTACGTGAAGGGAGGTCTTCTAAGACCTTCAGTGCTCTCTCAGACTCGTTCCTCTCGAGATCGAGCCTCTGTTTCTGGATGACCAGTTGCTGTAATGTGTTCTGAAGCTGCTGTAGACGGCCCAGTTTCTCTTGGACTTTCGGCGGGAGCTGACTTGTGCCCGACATAATACTTCCTCGTTAACCATTACAAACCAAGGTTTAACCTTTCTGGCTATCGCTGACAGTCTCAATAACATCGAGGACCGCATTCACCCACCTGAGATAGCTGTTCAGGGCCGCCCTCAATGCTGATATGTCCGTGGCCTCGATGTTAATGATAATCTCTCCTTTCCCTGTCTCAACCTTCAACCTTGACCGATCCGAGGCCAGCCGTTCTACCTCCGGGAGCAAGGATCCTTCAATGATCCCGACGAGGCCATCTGGTACTCTCATTGAAACACTGGAGTGAACCGATCTCACGAGGGACATTTTACACACTTGTATCTGGGGCTAGTTTAAATAAGGGATAGTGGATCCTCAGCGGATCCTGTGGGAGGCTTGACCAACTCTGGTTGTGGGCTGATACGCCCCGCCTGTAAACCTTAGGCCGCATTTGCTGCAGTCCCAGATGCCTATACTGTCCCTCTTCACCGAGGGACTGGCGCACCGGGGACATTTGTGGCTCTTCTGCTTCTCAGTTGTGATACGGGACCACTGCTTACGGATGGACAGACCGCCCCTGGTCCTGAGCCTTGAGCCGTAGCCTTTCCTCTTCTTCCTTGGCATCACCCGTTCTCCTCTAGGTACTTCCGGAGTTCGGCCTCCTTTGCTGTGGCTAACTCAATAGAGTTCTTAAGCTCTTCAATGGTGAAGCCGTCGGCTCCGCCTTTCTGTATGGTGCAGATGTTCCCCTCCTCATCGAAGGTCACCGTGATTCTTGCATCCATGACATCCTCCTCGTCTGCAGTCGGGTCGGCTATCACGTTTTCCCCGATCTTTGTCAGTGTCACTGAGATTGGATGTTTTTTCAGCTTCAAGGCCTGGGTCTTCTCGGTCAGCTCTATCTCTCCGTCTTTAACCTTGTGCACAGGTCTCTCTGTGGTCATCAGTGCAGCCATTGCGGCAAGGGCTGCTGCATCAAATAGATTTCCATCGTAGCTCAATACATAGATGTCGACGAAGACCATGTAGACCTTGCTACCTTCGATTAAGCACAGCTTCTCAAAGTCCAAGATCTCAGCCGACCGGATGCCCCGGTCCACCACCCTGGCGAGCTCGATTGAGTCTTCTCTTGGGGGACCCGGTTCGAAGGTCGGGTGGGCAATGGGGGTGAACTCGGCGTTGCATATCAGAACCCCCTTCCCTGGGGTATCTCCGAAGGGTCTGCCGATGTCGACGCTTATGCCGATGAGCACACGGCTCTTACCGATCTCGACCTCGGCTGAGCCTACTGCTTTTTCCATGACCCCTGTTTTAAGGGTGATATCCCTGTATTCGTCTAAAGCCCTCCCATCCATTCTTTTCCCGGATCGGAGGACCTCGTGGATCTTCTTCCGCTTAAGCCTTGAGACTATTCCATATCTGCCTGACATTATTCCTCGTCCTCCTCATTCTCCTCTTCTAAGCCATACTTTTTCTTGAGTGTCTCGCGCTGCATCTCATTGATCTGTTTACATCCCTCAACGGCAAGCTCTACACACTCCTGGAAAACTTCAGGGTCCAGAACCCCGTCCATCTGCAACAGGGTTATCTTCTCCATCTTGTTCATCCAAGCCACCGGGATGTCTGCCTCGCCCTCCTTGTCCTCATAGTCCCCGAGATCTAATATTGTCTGTCCATCCATCTTGCCAGCGGCACAGGACGAGACCAGGTCCTTCATGGGAATACCTGCGTCGACGAGAGCGACTGTAGCTGCGTTAATGCATGCGGTCCGCGTCCCTCCGTCGGCCTGTAGAACCTCGGCGTAGACGTCAATAACTGATCTCGGATACCTGTCCAAGAAAATGGCGGGTTCCAGCGCCCAGGTCATGACCATCCCTATCTCCCTGTCTCTCCTGGAGGGGCCTGGAGACCTCCTAGGATGTACTGAGAAGGGGGACATGTGATATCTGCATCTGAGGACTGCCCTATCGGGCTTTGAGAACCTCTTGGGATGCATCTCCCTGGGTCCGAAGACGCCCACTATGACCTTGTTCCGGCCCATCTCTATATAGGCGGAACCGTCAGCGAAGGGGAGGACGCCACTCTCAATCTTGATCTCCCTGAGCTCTTTAGCCTTCCTCCCGTCAAATCTTTTCTTGGATTTCTTGGTCTTCTTCTTTGATTTTTTCTTATTCTTAGATTTCTTCTTACTCTTGCTCTTCTTCTTACTATTACTCTTACTCATTTTTTCTCCTCCTTTAATTCTTTAAGATACTCTTGAACCCTATTAGTGAGACCAGGAATATGAGCTTCGCGCTCTATCTTCCTGATGACTTTGACCGCCATCTCCTCCTGTTTTCGGGTCTTCCCACTGATAAGGATTCTACCATTCTGACCTATCACAATATTGCATCGGGTCTCACGTAGGATCATGTTCACCATCGACCCCTTCCTACCTATCAACCGGGGTATCTTCGAGGGGGTCAGGCGGATGGTAAAACCTTCGTCAATCCGCCCCAACCGTCGGCCCAAGATGGACAAGATCGGGGTCTTACGTCGATCCATGTCTACGATCTTGGCGACCACCGTGTCTCCTATGTCGAGGATGTCCGTCATCGTGATGTCGGGCCTGAAAGGGGTGTCGATGGCGTCTGAGACCTTCAAGAAGGCTTGGGAAGGGGCATCTATATCGATCATCCATCTACCCAGCTGGATATCGGTAACATCTCCGACCACCAGATCCCCCGTTAGAGGGTTGAAACCAGCTTCAAGGGCTATAACGGACACCATGTTCCTCCCGTAATTGACCAAGCCTATCCTGGATGCACAGACCTTGCCTTTGGACCTGAAGGTGTTGTCACCGGTCCTCACCCTTCCATCGGATAAGGGGTCTCCCGGTATCACCAGATCTCTGTTCTCATGTAGCATTGACAAATCAATCACCTATTTAATTCATAATTTTCGTCTGTAGGTTCCCCTGAGTGGACTTCCCCAGCCTATCGAGGAGCTCACCTTTCATTGCTGCAGAGAGAGATACCACAGCGATCCAAGATCCATCGGATGTCCATTCATCTTTCTTTATCTCCGTAAGATCCTTCACTATTCCATATGATTTAGTGGCGTATTCAGCTGGGATCTTTAAGGCGATCTCGATGGTCTCCATACTCATGGGCAGTATGGGCCTGAGGGCGTCGACTGCCTCTTTGAGCTGGGCTTCAGCGTCTATGAAGGGGTCAATATTGATCCTCGCCTCTTCAAGGGCGTTCTCGACCCTGCGGGGGGGGTGGGGTAGCTTGGTGGACGGGTCGACATAGTTCCTGGAGATCAGGTTGATGATCTGTTTCAGCTTCTGCTCAGTCATCTCTTTTCTCTGCTGGGCGGTGAGCTGGAACACCCCTTTCTGGAACATTATCTCCGCTACCTCCAAGGGGTCGCTGGTCCCAAAGACCTCCTCCAGTTTTGTCGAGGAAGCTTTCTCCCCTTTGTTGGCGTCGGTGAAGACTGTGTCTAGCATTAGGACGTTCCTTATATCGTCTCTCTCAGCTCTCTTGTAAGCTAAACCCTTGTCAGGATCCACTAGGATCTCGAATTTATCCCCCGAATGGGAATACCTGACCAAGGTGTATTTATCGCTCATTCCTTGAGCCTTCTACGTGAAGTATCTCGCCACCTCTGACTCGGAGAGCCTCTTGAAGACCCTTGTTTCTTTAGGAACCACGGCGACTTTACAAATTTTGGAGGTCACATCCGGTTCAGATGCTATCCTGACCGCCTCAATGGCGAGGGGTATCGCCTCGTCCAATGTGAGATCCTCCCTGAACTCCTCCTCCAACAGGCTATTCCCTTCGTCGCTCTTCCGCCCGACTGCAACGGCTTTATATCCCCTATAGGAACCGCTCGGGTCTACAGTGAAAACCCTGCTCCCGGTCGTGTCCAACCCAGCTAGGATCATGCTCACCCCGTAGGGGCGGACGCCTGCATGCTGGGTATAGACTTGGGCTTGGTCCCCAACTCTCTTGGTGAGGACCTCGATGTCAACCGGCTCGTCATATAGAAGTCGGTTGCTCTGGCAATAAACCCTTGACTGTTCGATCAAGACCCTGGCGTCGGAGATCAGTCCTACCACTGCTGAGCCGACATGTTCGTCCAACTGGAAAATCTTCATGAAGAACTTGGGATCTTCCAGCCTGCTTTCCGGGGTCTCGTTGGCCGCTAGGACCACTCCTTCGGGGGAGGACACACCTACTATGGGGGCGCCCCGTTTTACAAGCTCTAGGGCGTATTCTACCTGGTAGAGGCGTCCCTCTGGTGAAAATATCGTAATCGCACGGTCATACGCTCGCGGCATAAACAAATCCGAGTCCTCCTTTCTCCTCTCAGTTGATGTTTCGAGATGTTACCTCAATATAGCTATTTAAAGGTTAACGGCCCCTCCACTTAACTATTTTCACACCCAGCTATATCTGTAGTATGAATTTTACAGTATATTATGGCGCCCTGGCCGGGATTTGAACCCGGGATCGCTCGGGTGACAGCCGAGCATACTGGGCCTGACTATACTACCAGGGCGGATTTAGAAATCTAGGAATCTCTAGGGCAAATAAACGTTGTGTTGGGCGGGTCCCATAGAGGCTTAGATGAACTCCTTTGCTATGATCATTGTGGCTGTCAGGAATATGTTCTCAACCGACCTGAGCTCCTTGGTTATGAAACTGTCGAGGTGGCTCATGTCTTTGGCTTTGACCTTCAATATGGCATCGTACTCGCCATATATCGTGGCTGCCTCCTCCACTTCTTTAAACTCGACGAGTTCCTTGCAGACCTCGTCTTCCTTACCTGTACTCACGCTGATTAGTATGTAGGCTTTTATCGTCATATTGCCTCGTTCTATCGAAGGTAACGCCGTTTAAATGTGTTCCGAGCCACTCCTTCATGGACTGAGGTAATCAGCCAGGGTCTGCCCTGAACCCGTGAGCGAAACGGGGATACCCTTGTTCTTCTTATCTCCGGCCACGATGAGACCAGCCTCCCTTAACCCCCTGAGGTTCCACCTCACGGTGGACTTTGGGATCTCGAATTCATCGGCTATCCTTTCGATGAGGACGGTGTATACCATGTCACCCGGGTACTCTTCAGTGAGCCATTGCAGTAGTAACCTCTGCTTGTCCGTCAGGCGTGTGGATGCCTCAGCCATAAGGGCCTGTTCCATGCCGTAGATCTCTTTAGTGTGGAGGATCAGAGACTCCCGGATGGTCTCCAGGTTCTCCATAACCCTGTCGTAGTGGATCGAATCTCTTTCCTCATCCCAGTTTAGAGCTAACTCTAAATACAGTTGATCTGTCGCGTTCAGGATGTTCTTCAACTGGGGGGTCGGGTAGAAATGGTTTTTATGGATGGAGGAAACATTCACCTTTCACATCAGTCACCTCAAACCACCTTCACTAAAAGGATCCAACTTTAAAACCCTTTCCCCGGATGGACGGTGTTGGAGGGAAATCTTTCAGAGGTTCTCTCCCACAGCCGAGGCTACATCCATCGTCTGGGCTCTACCCCCCAGATCAGGGGTCAAAGTCTCCCCTTCCTCCAAGACCTCGATCACAGCGTTCTCTATGGCTTCCGCCCATTCCGGTTCTCCCAGCCAGTCTAACATCATCGAAGCCGACAGGATCATAGCGATGGGGTTGGCGACCTCCTTACCAGCTATATCCGGGGCGCTACCGTGGACAGGCTCAAAGATCGCATTGTTATCCCCTATGTTCGCTGAGGGCGCCATCCCCAATCCACCCACGAGTCCAGCTGCTTCATCTGACAAGATGTCCCCGAACATGTTGGTGGTGACCAAGATGTCGTACTGGCTTGGGTCCAGGAGGAGTTTCATTGCGCAGGCGTCGACTATCTCCTCCCGGTAGTCGGTGTCGGGGTGGGATCTGGCGACTTCCCGGCATGATTCAAGGAATATACCGCATGTCATGTCCAAGACATTGTTCTTGTGGACCGCTGTGATCCTCTCCCGCCCTTCCTCCTCCGCAAGTTTGAATGCGAACTCTGCGATCCGTTCTGATGCCTGCCTGGTGATAATCCTGAGGTTGATCCCCCAGTCAGAGCCCCGATGTCCCACCATCTGGTACAGCCCCTCTGTGTTCTCCCTGACGATGACGATGTCCACCTCCCTGTTCAATGCTGGGACATTTGGGTAGACCTTTGTGGGACGGACATTCGCGTAGAGCCCCAGCTCTTGGCGTAGCGGCAGGATCACTTCCTTAGCGGTCTCCCCTACAGCCGCGAATAGAGCGGCGTCGGACGCCCTAACCTTCTCGACGGTCTCAGGGGTCATCGCCACGCCTGTCAAGGCTTTGTACTCATCCCCAGCCTGGAGCCCGGTGAACCGGAAGTCCAGGCTACGATCTCTCTCAGCGACGGTGTTCAGGATGGAAACCGCAGCCCCCATGACCTCGGGGCCTATCCCGTCCCCTGGGATGGTGGCGATCCGGTATTCCGTCAACTCACCAATCCTCCATGTTCTTTCTGAGGTAAGGGACCAGCCCCCCCTCGCTGAGGACCTCGATCATGAACCCCGGGAGCTGAGAGAACTCAAGTTCGGCGCCAGTACGGGTGTCCGTAATAACTCCGCTGGTAATATCGATGTTGATGGTATCTCCGTCCTCCACAGCCTTGGTGATGCCTCGACACTCTAGGGCCGGGAGGCCGATGTTGATGGCGTTCCTGTAGAAGATCCTCGCAAATGACTCCGCGACCACCACGCTCACACCTGAGTGTATGAGGGCTAAAGGGGCGTGTTCCCTGCTAGAACCGCAGCCAAAGTTACTCCCCCCTACGACTATGTCCCCTTTTTCTACATTCTCCGAGAACCGGGGGTCTAATCCCTCCATGGCGTGAGTCGCCATCTCCTCAGGATCCACCAGTTCTAGGTATTTACCGGGGATAATCAGGTCGGTGTTGACATCGTCCCCGTACTTCCAGACCCTGCCCTCTATTTCCATACCCTTCACATCAGTTCCCTCGGATCAGTGATGAGGCCGGTAACCGCTGAAGCGGCGGCCACAGCGGGGGATGAGAGATATACCTCAGCCTGCGGGCTCCCCTGCCTGCCCTTGAAGTTCCGATTTGAGGTGGTCAACCCCACCTCACCAGGCGCCAGCAGCCCTATATGCCCGCCGAAACAGGCCCCGCAGCTAGGGTTGCTGAAGATAGCCCCAGCCTCGACCAGGTCCTCCGCCACCCCAGTCTCCAGTGCCTCAAGGTGGACCCCCTTGGACGCTGGGACAACCAGGAGCCTCACATCGGGGTGTACCTCCCTGCCCCGGAGTATAGATGCTGTGATCTCAAGATCTTCGAATCGCCCGTTGGTGCACGAGCCTATGAAGGCCTGGTTGATCTGTACCCCTTTAACCTCGCTGATGTGTTTGACGTTGTCTACTTTATGGGGGCAGGCGATCTGGGGTTCAAGATCGGCTGCGTTGATGTCCTCGACCATCCGGTAATCTGCGTCCTCGTCGGCGAAGACTGGACTGAATTCCCCGTCGGTCCTCTCTCTCAGGTAAGCGTAGGTCTTCTCATCGGGCTCAACGATACCCGTCTTACCGCCAAGTTCGATGGCCATGTTGCACAGGGTCATCCTGCCCGAGACGCTCATTTCGGAGATGGTCGTCCCCTGGAACTCTAGGGCGTCATAAGTTGCGCCGCTAGCCCCGATAATACCGGCGGTCTTGAGGATAACATCCTTGGGGCTGACGAGATCCGGGAGTTCCCCGTCCACCTGGACCTTAATGGTCTCAGGGACCCTCAACCAGATCTTCCCGGTGGCCAGAACGGCCCCCATATCCGTTGAGCCGACCCCGGTCGCGAAGGATCCGAAGGCCCCGTGGGTGCAGGTGTGAGAGTCCGCTCCTATCACAACATATCCGGGCTTCACATGCCCCATCTCCGGGAGTACTTGGTGGCAGACCCCGGACTCGACATCGTAGAAGTGTTCCAGCTCCTGTTCTCTAGCGAACACCCTTATGTCCCGGTGGATGATTGCGGCCAGAGGCGTCGAAGGGGGCGCAACGTGATCCAAGATGAGGACAACCCTCTCTGGGTCCCAGACTCGCTCCTTGCCCATCTCCCTCATAGCCTTGATTGCGAGGATGGTGGTCAGGTCGGGGATCATGGCGACATCGACAATGGCCTTGACTATCTCCCCTGCGACGACCTCGTCTCTACCTGACGCCCTGGCGAGGATCTTTTCCGATACAGTCTTTCCTATTCCGACCTCAGCTGGTGACATGGTTATTCCTGGTCAAGAGTCGGTTCATCCCTTTTAGGATTGCGTCGACGCTCGCCATCACGGTGTCCCCGCTGACGCCGTTTGCGGTCACGTATCTCTCTCCCCTCTTGAGACGCACTGTTACATCTGCAACTGCGTCGGTCCCCCCTGTGATGGCTTTCATGGAAAACCGTTCCAAGGTGACCTCGCCCAGGCTCCCTCTGATGTTTCTTATGGCGTCCACAGCAGCATCGATAGGACCGTTCCCAATGCCGGATCCGTTGAACTCTTGGTCGTCGACGAGAAGGGTCACAGAGGCTGTGGGGATGACGGTGTTACCTGTTACCACCAGGAGCTGTTTGAGCTTGACCCGGTCCTCCTCCTTGAAATCCAGTATGCTCTTAGCGATGGCGTATAGATCAGCGTCGGTGACCTTCTTCCCCATGTCTCCCAGCCTCTTGACCTCAGCTGAGATGGCCTTCAGCTGCTCCCTGTTAGGCTTGATCCCCATCTCCTCCAGCATCTTGTCGATAGCATGTCTACCCGTATGCTTCCCCGCTACGAACCTCCTCCTCTGGCCCACAATCTCGGGGGTCAAGGCTTCATAAGTCCCGGGATGGCCGATGAGCCCGTGGACATGGATCCCCGATTCATGGGTGAATGCGTTGTCCCCCACTATAGGAGTGTTGGGGAGCAGGTATAGACCGCTCAGTCTCTGTATTAGCTCAGAGGTCTCCGCGATACGGGTTGTTTCTATGTTGGTCTTCACACCATACTGAGCGGTGAGACCCATAACCACCTGCTCAAGGGAGGCGTTCCCAGCCCTCTCCCCGAGGCCGTTAACGCAGACCTGGACCTGCTCAGCCCCAGCCTCGACTGAAGCCAGAGAGTTGGCGGTGGCCTGACCGATGTCGTTGTGGGCGTGCGCGCTCAATGGGACATCTACAGCGGAGTTGAGAGCCTTGAAAAACTCGTACGTCACCCGCGGGGTCATAACACCCACGGTGTCAGGTACATTGATCTTGTCAACCCCTGCGTCGGCGACTGCTGAGCAGATCTCCTTGAGATACTGGAAATTTGTGCGCGTCGCATCCTCAGGAGAGAACTCGACCGTCACCCCGTGTGATTTTGCGTACTCAACCGCGTCAACACTCTGACCCAACACCTCTTCACGGGTCATCTTCAGCTTGTGCTCAAGATGCAGGTCGGAGGTCGCGATGAATATGTGGACATAACTCACCCCTGTATCAAGGGCTCTATCCACATCAAGCCTCGTCGGTCTAGCTAAAGCCGCCACCTTCGCCTCAAGGCCCTCGTCGGCGATCCTTTTCACCGACTCAGCTTCCCCTTCAGATGTGATAGGGAAACCAGCCTCGATGATATCGACACCTAACCGGTCGAGCTGGTGGGCGATAGTGATCTTCTCATCTATGGTGAATGTGACCCCTGGAGTCTGCTCTCCATCCCTCAAGGTGGTATCAAAGATCCAGACCCTCTCAGGGATGTTGCTCTCTAATAACGCGCGATATTCTGTCAGATAATACCCTTCTTCGTCCATACTGCACACCTTTGAAGTTAACCATGCAAATCTCCCTGGTCTTAAATAACGATTTTGAGCAAAAACAGTTACACATCCCTAAAACAGGTACGCCATAGAAACGCTGCTATTCACAGCCATGCTTGATGTTTTGGGTTGTATTTATCGACCAATTTGAAGAAAATTGCCTTGTTATCCCCCTCTAATTGATAACAACCTAGTATCTGATGACCATCTCAGATGGTAACCTTACTAAGGGGGTTATACCGTTACTTTTCTCTCTACAGCGTAGTACTCTGGGAAGACTTTTCGTAGTTTACCGTTGATCGTTTCAATGACGTGTTCTGCGAACTCTTCTTGGTCCATTTTAGGGTAGTAGACCCTGTGGTATCCCCCTTTCCCTGTCTCCTCTTCATATCTCAGGATGCCCTCCTCTACAAGTTCATTGAGGAAAAATATTACCGATGCTCGGGATTTTGATTCGGGGGTTGTCTGTATATATTTGTGGGCATCACCTGAGGTGACTCCTTTTCTTTCACTTTTATTCAGATCCCATATCCATTCTAGTAGAAGCGCTTGGTATGGTTTAAACAGAGTGTGGAGACCCTCTTTATTAGAGTCAAACTTCATGTTTATTGCTTATAATTAGTGATAAATAAAGCTTATCTTATAATTATCATTATTTATTAACACTTACATATGAGTGACATAAATAAATAACTAAACCATTCTCAATAATAATATAATAAAACAAATACTAAAGCTTCAAAATAAAAATATTTTTTATACATTATTTACGACCTGGGTGTTAAAACTCCTATTCTGAAAAGGGTTTCTTAGTACCCTTTTTTCAATATAATCTGAGAGGGTTTATTACGATTGGATCAGACAATTGATCACACTGTAGTTTCGAAGATTGATAAAAAGGGAAGGTGGGTTATTAAGGGAGTTAGTTACTCCGGGTCCATTCCCTGCCGAGGGTCTCCCTGGCGATCACGATTTTCTGGATGTTGGCCGCTCCTTCCGCTCCGATGCAGTAGCTCATGACACCCCGTATCCCCATCTCCAGCGGGCATTCCTTGGAGTAGCCGTAGGCCCCCATCCAGAGCATCACTCTCCTGAAGGTGTCGAGGGCGTGATGGGGGGCAAGGTATTTGCACATAGAGATGTACTTGGCGACCTCAAGGGCCGTGTAGGTGCCGTGCTGGTATTTCTGGTCCATCATCCATGCAGTCTTGTAGATAAGGCTCTTGATGGCCTCGTGGTGGGCTGCCATGTCGGCGAGGTCGAACTGGATCCCCTGGTATTTGGCGATGGGCTGCCCGAAGACTTGCCTCTCTTTGGTATATTCCATGCCTATCTCCATGGCCCTCTCCGCTGCTCCCACACAACTGGCGGAGACTAGGACCCTGGCGGCGTCGAACCCCTCCATTGTGAGATAGAAGCCCCGGCCGGTCTCGCCCAGCTGATACTCGACTGGGATCTTGACGTCGTTCATCTTGAATCCGCCGGTGCTGATACCCATCCTGCCATAGTTGTCGAACCGCTTGGAGATCTCAACCCCGGGAGAGTCCAAGGGGAGATAGATGGCGGTCATTCCCCGGTGGCCTTTGGACCTGTCGCTATAGCCGGTGACGAAGTATCCCCCTCCTAACTCCTCGCACTCTGCGGTGCCGCTGATGTAGGTCTTCTCCCCATTGACGAGCCAGTGGTCCCCCTCCCGCTTCAACTGGGTCTGGAAGCCCGCGACATCGGAGCCGCCTCCAGGCTCGGTCACGCCGATGCCGATGAAGGACTCACCCCGGGCGGCCTTCCTGAGGCAGATATCCCTGACGATGTCCTGGCAGTACTTGTCGACCACGTAGCCCCAACTTGCTTGGACGAGGAAGAAGACAGGGAGGGCGACGGAGATGTCGGCGAACCCCAGCTCTTCTGCGGCGATGGTGGTTGTTACCCAGTCAGCGCCTACACCTCCATGTTCCTCAGGCAGGGTCATGCAGAGGAGCCCCATGTCCCCCAGACCCTTGATTATATCCTCCCCCAGTTCATGGTTGGTGTCGTTCTCCCTAACCCTCTCCATGGGGAGGTTCTTGGCCAGCCACTCCTTGATTGCCTCACGGAATAGTTCTTGTTCCTCAGTGAACGAGAAATCGATCATATGGATTCACTCCGGTAGTACGTTCGAATTACCTTATTAAAGGTCTGATGCCCGGAATCGAGTTAGATATACGCCTTTTCACTGAGGACAATGTTTTAAACTTGAGATAGACGAGAGTCTCCGTGGTTAGAATGAGCAAGATCATGGTCCTGGGGTGTGGCCTGATGGGACCCACCATAGCCAAGGACTGCGTAGAGAGCGACGAGATCTCGGAGGTCCTAGCCTGCGATATAGACGAGGGGAAGCTCAGGGATGTCGAGAGCTTCGTCTCCAACCCAAAGCTAAAGACAGCCAAGCTGAGCGTTACCGATCACAATGAATTGGCCCTCAGAATGAGGGACTACGATGTGGTGGTCAATGCGACAGCAGCGAGATTCGCCTTGGGGATCCTTGAAGCAGCGATGGAAGTTGGAGTAGATGTCGTAGATCTCTCCGGCGGCGCTTATCCATTGGAAGGAGAACTGTACGGACGGGTGGAGGACTCCGGTATCACGGTGATCCCCGGTTCAGGGGTTGATCCGGGTCTTATCGACATAATATCTGGGTATGGCATGGACCTCATGGACGAGGTGGAGGAGGTCCACTTTGCCTGCGGCGGGCTCCCCAAGGACCCTGAACCGCCTCTCGACTACAAGATCGTCTTCGGGGGTACCAGGATGCCCATAAGACCTGGCAAGGTCCCCATGATCCTCGGGGGAGAACGTGTGGAGGTAGACCGGTACGAAGATCTGGAACCCGTCTACATCGAGGGGCTAAGAGACATGGAGGCCTTCTATGATGGATATCCTTCATCCCTGTTGAAAGTATGCGAGGAAAAGGGGGTCGAGACTTTCAAGGGGAAGACAATCAGGTATGCAGGGCTCGTGGATAAGCTGATGTTCCTCCAAGCCCTTGGCGTTATAAACGACGAGCCCGTGGAGCACCGGGGAAGAGAGATAGTGCCCTTAGACCTTTTCCACGAGTTGATATACCCCATCGTCAAGTTCGACGAGGACGGGGGAGACCGAGATCTGACGGTCCTCCGGGTCCGGGTCGAGGGGACCAAGGACGACTACGAGGTAGTGGCCGCATATGAGATGGTGGACTTTTATGACGAGGAGAAGGGTATCACGTCCATGGCCAAGACGACAGGGTACACCGCCGCCATAGTCGCCCGTATGGTCGCTAAAGGTGAGTTAGAGGGACCTGGCATCCGTTGGCCTGTAAGGGTCATCAAGGGGAGGCTCTACAGGGAGCTGATGGCCGCCCTCAGGGAGAGGGGTGTTGAGGTCACCGAGCGCATCCTGACAACTAAGGAGCTCTAAGCCTTCTTCTCCTCCTTTCTCTGTATGAGGGGTTTGTTCTCCTCAGGCTGGAGCTTCTCAGCCCAGTTCCAGAACTTCAGCCACGCATCCTTGTACACTATGGCTCTGAGCTGCTCAGGGTCTTCCCTTATCAACCGATATATCTGATACAACCAGATGACCTCCATCAATACAAGGACACCAATCAGAAACTGATCAAGGGTTCTCAGATTTCCCGACCGCGATGATCAAGCCGGGCCTCCAATAAAACCTTTATTCCACACTGAAAGGAGTACATGCTACACCCCCCACCATTAGTATCATATACACGTGGGACCCACCTCGTGGTGGTGATTGTATGGGTTTCTGGCCCGAGGGATACAGGTGCTGCGTGAACATCTCCTTCGACTACGACTCTAACAGCGCTTTGATGAGGAGAGCTCCGCTGGATATCATAGCCCAGAGCAGGGGGAGGTTCGCGCCAAACGTGGCGATCCCCAGGATACTTGATTTGCTGGATAGACTCCAGATCAAGGCTACTTTCTTCACCCCAGGGTGGACGGTGGACCGTTTCACCGACTCTGTGGAGGAGATCGTGAGTAGAGGTCACGAGCTCGCCGCTCACGGCTACCTCCACGAAAGACTCGCTGAGATATCTAAGGAGGCCGAGGAGAGTGTCTTCCGGAAAGGGCTCACAGCGTTCGAGAAGGTCGGTGTCAAGCCGGAAGGTTTCAGGGCTCCCTACTGGCTGATAAGCGACAGGACGATCAGGCTGGTCAGGCGTCTGGGTTTCAGCTATGATTCTAATTTTATGGACAGTGATATGCCCTATATGCTTGTCTGGAGGGGTGAGGATACCGGTCTGGTGGAGCTCCCCGTCGAATGGATGCTTGACGACTGGCCTCAGTTTGAGACCCATCGGAGAGGTCCTGAGGCCGCTTACAGCGTCTGGAAGCCAGAGTTTGAGGGGATATATGAGCTCGGCAGGTACTTTGGGCTCACCAACCACCCCCAAGCTATCGGGCGCATCTCAAGGCTCAAGATGCTGGAGAGACTGCTCAGGGAGATACAGGATAAAGGGGATGTCTGGTTCGCCACCTGTAAAGAAGTGGCTGACTGGACAAGGGATAAGTTGACTTAAACGCCCATCCTCTCCTTCAGATGGGAGACAAGCAGAGGTAAAGATTCCCCTGAGGGGGCCCTAACTGAGACATCACACATATGGCTCAGCTCCGAGGGTCGGGGATTGAACTCAAGGAGGGCCCCCCCTCCCCTCTTGACCCTGATGGGGAGGGCGGCCGCGGGGTAAACAGAGGCGGAGGTCCCAATGACAAGCATGCAGTCGCAGCGTTCAGCCTCCTCTATGCACCTATTCAACACCACTGGGGGTATGGGCTCACCGAACATCACCGTATCGCTCTTCACGATGCCCCCGCATGAGGGACATCTAGGTGGGATCTCGGAGATGTCGAATCCCTCAAAGGGGGACCTTGACCCACAAGAGATGCATCGTATCTTCTTTGCATTCCCATGGATCTCGATGACATTGGAGCTTCCGGCGGCGTTATGGAGGTCATCGATGTTCTGCGTGATCAGGCTCTTTAAGACATCCATCTCCTCCATATCTGAGAGGGAGTGATGCCCGGGGTTGGGTTCCGCCTTAAGCATAGCTCTACCTATCCCTCGTCTCCTTTCAGGGTCCAGTCTCCTCTCCCAATACGCCTTGGGGTCACTTTGGAACCTTTTATAACCGTCCATGGGGGGCTCCCCCCGCTCAGTCCATAAGCCCCCGGGACCCCTGAAAGGTCGGATACCGCTCTCAACGGAGACCCCTGCACCTGTGAGAGCCACCACATACCGGGCTGACACTATAAATTCCAAGGCCTCCAAGATAGAGGATTCTAGGTCACCATTGCCGCTCATAATGTCCATATAGATATCGGGGTGGGAGAAGAAAAGTTCTACCCGATCTTCTCCTTGAGGGCCTTGGTGAGGGCCGGTAGGACGCGGTATAGATCTCCAACGATGGAGTAGTCAGAGAGCTCATGGATGTTCGCAGCCTCCGCTTCGTTGATGGAGACTATGAGCTGGGCGTCCCTTATCCCTGCAGCGTGCTGTATCGTCCCCGAGATACCGCATGCCAGATAGAGCTTAGGGGAGACCTTATGCCCGCTGATGCCCACCCACTCCTCCATCCAACCTAGATCAGCGGCGATGGGCCTGGTGCATCCCATCTTGGCGCCCAAGACCTCGGCCAAATTTTTCAGGATACTGAGATCCGCCTCCTCCTTGAACCCCCGACCTGCTGAGACGATGACAGGGGCCTCATCAAGCCCCATGTCGCCTCTCTTCTTCTCCCTCCGTTCCAAGACCCTGACCCTAGCCTCCGGCACCTCCACCGAGAGCCCCACGATCTCAGCAGCCTCACCAGAAGGCTCGGACTCTTTGAAAACCCTCGCCGGGACCGTCGCGATATGAGGGGCCTTCCCGCTCACTTCAGTAGCCACCGTGGAACCACCGTATGTAAGCCGCTCAGCTACCAACCTCCCCTCACGGTCCAGGTTGAGGCTCACACACTCCGTCATACAACCTGTGTCCAGGGCTGCTGCAACCCGGGCTGCGAGTTCCTTACCTCTCTTCGTGGCACCTATCAATATGATATAGGGATCAACCAGCTCCACGGCCTTGAGGAAGGCAGCCCTGCATGGCTCGACTGAGAAATATTCGAAGCCAGGATCGTCGGCAACCAGTATCCTAGCCGCGCCGATATCTGCTTCCTCAGCGTTCCCCTGAACCCCAGAGCCAATCATGAGAGCGACAAGTTCTCCATCCAGCTCATCAGCCAGTTCCTTACCCTTCCCTGAGAGCTGACTTAAGATATCATCGTCCTCTGAATAGACAAGTACACTCTTCCTAGTCACAGTTATCCCTCCAGCACCCCCTCTGCCACTATGGCCTCAGCCAGCTTTTCCGCGGCCTCCTCCACAGTCTCGGCCTCGATGACGACCCTCTTCCTCTCCACCTTGGGGGCCTCCACCCCCAGAACCTCTACAGAGGAGCCCCCCCTGATCTCCTCTGCGGAGAGCCCGAGGGCCTCGGCATACCATTCCTCTGTGGGCTTTTTCTTCGCTTTCATGATGTTCATCAGGGAGGGTATCCTCGCCTCGTTAATCTCCCTCACCACAGATACGACAGCGGGGAGCTCTACCTCCACCACCTCGTCAACATCCTCCAGATCCCTCACCGCCTCCAACGCCCCATCCCCCAACTCCAGACCCCTGACATACGTCACCTGAGGAAGATCCAAGAGCTCCGCCAGCCTGGGGCCCACCTGAGCCGATAAGCTGTCAAGGGTCATCTCACCAGCGAGGATGAGGTCATAATCACCTATCTTTTCGATGGCTGCCTTGAGCACCTTGGAGGTTGAGAGGGCGTCGACACCCACCAACCCCCCATCGTTGACAATGTAAGCCGAGTCCGCTCCCATAGCAAGGGCTTCCAGGAGGGCGGTCCTCGTCTTTGGCCCCCCCATGGAGAGGGCGATGACCTCCCCCCCTCCGCTCTCCTTGAGCCTTATGGCAGCCTCCAGTGCCCTCTTATCGAGGTCGCTGATCTTTGTCTTCATCCCCTCAGTCCTTGTTTGTCTGGTCGAGGGGTCTATCTTCATATCCGTGATGTCCACGATATCCTTGAGAAGCACAACAATACGGGCCAAATCGGTCTCTCCTGAACAAAAGGGATACGAAGGTGAAGCCTATTAGATTTTTCTCTATAGAAACAGGGTTATTACTCGCGTATTGATGTAACTAAGTTCTCAATAAATGACGTTCATGCAGTTTAATGTCGACAATAGCCGGAGAGATCGTATCTCCTCACCTGATTGTCCCCAGATGCCCCTCCCGCTATATTGCCGGCTAACTTTCGACACCCAATATTTTCTGAAGTGGGATGAGAGATGGACGTTCAGAAGACCAATCTCAACATTTGTATGCCGATTTACTTTTTATATTAGACATAGATTGTTTACACGCTTGATACTTAGGAGAACAGGATAAATGACGAGGGAATCCACATGAGCGCTAAGCGTACAGTACGGTACCCATGTAAATGTGACACAGTAGACCCCGAGCACACCGTAGAGGATAGTGGAGACGGCTGGAAACGGTACGTCTGCTCCTCCTGTGGTGGAGTCAAGTATGCTTGGGATGGAGACGTAGCTGAGACCCCGGAGGGGAAATGAATCTAACCATGGATGGGTTCAGAAGGTACAGGGCTGGGGCAACAGGTTGACACGGGAAGCCAGTGTAACCCCAGAGGACTTGGACGTCAGTATAGAGAATGTCGTCGCCACAGCGTCTCTGGACCAGAGGTTTGACCTACAGGCCATCATGAAGATATTCAGGAACGCGGAGTACAACCCAAAAAAGTTTCCCGGGTTGGTGTTCAGACTGAAGAGGCCTAAGACCTCGACCCTGATATTCAACACGGGGAAGATGGTGTGCACCGGGGCCAAGTCGGAGAAGATGGCAAGGAGCGCCATTATGAAGGTTGTGAGGGAGCTCAAGAAGGGTGATATCATCATCCTGGGTAGACCACACATAGAGGTGACGAACATCGTCGCAACAGTGAACTTACAGGCAAAGGTAGATCTGGAGGCTGCGGCGGATATCCTTGATAACGTGATGTATGAGCCCTCTCAGTTTCCTGGTCTCATCATCCGGATGGCTGATCCCAAGGTGGTCTGTCTGGTCTTTACGTCCGGTAAGGTGGTCTGCACCGGAGCCAAGAACGAGGATATGGTAGATGAGGCTGTCGTCAAGCTCCACAGAACCTTAGAAGACTATGCACTCTTTTTCTAAGACCTTCAGCTGAGCTAATTGTCTCGTTAAATGAAGTGATAGACTCAGTCTGCATAAACTATTGGATCTTTGACCGGATACAGGAGAGGATAATCAAGGGGCTTAGGGTTCATAGGCGGGGACTGAGAGAATAGAGGTGCAACATTTTCACCCTGCTCCCCCCAATACAGACCTGCGTCTCTATTATCTGCCTCGATGTTCACATACGCTGTATGGATAAGGAGCTTCTTGAATATCTGGACGGCTATCCCTCTGATGAACTTGGCACTGCCTGGGTCCTTGTAAGTCAGATAGAGAAGGACACCAGCCTCTCAAGGCAGAGGATCTGCGAGGAAGTCGCGGAGGCCCGGGAGAGGGGGTTCGTAAAGGATATGAGGACCCTTGAACGGGGACCAATAGGGTTGATCTCTGTCACGATAACTGGGAGAGGGAGGTCCTGGCTCCAGGGAGAGGACTGACCCCCGTTACATAACTCCCGCTATCAGACGGGCATACGGACTATACACGTGAATGAAAATACTTTAAGTATCAGAGGAAGACTATCATGGATTTTCATGAGTGAAGAAGTGGAGAGGATTGCGGTCCTCGGAGCGGGCACCATGGGTCACGGCATCGCCCAGGTTGCAGCCGTCTCCGGGATCCCGGTCGTCATCAGGGATATTGCGCAGGAGTTCCTGGATGGCGCTCAAAAGAGGATTGAGGAGAGCCTGAAACGCCAGGTCGAGAGGGGTAGGATGACCGATGAGGAGGTGACGGAGGTTATTGGCAATCTCTCGTACACCTTGGACCTTGAGGAGGCGGTGAGGGACGCCGATCTCATCATCGAGGCTATCCCTGAGAAGATGGACCTCAAGAGAAGGGTGTGGTCGGAGGCATCAGACGCCGCTAGGGGAGATGCCATTCTCGCTACCAATACATCTAGTTTGAGCATCACCGGGATCGCCGAGGCGGTGGCTGACCCTGAACGGTTCATAGGGATGCACTTCTTCAACCCGGCGACCCTTATGCGCCTAGTAGAGGTTATCCCGGGTGAGAGAACTGGGGTAAAAACCGTTGAGAGGGTCAAGGCGATTGCAGAGATGATGGGGAAAACCCCTGTCGAGGTCAAGAAAGATGTGGTCGGCTTCATAGTCAACAGGATCCTCGTCACATACCTAAACGAGGCAGCCAGACTCCTTGAGACAGAGAGCTACACTAAGGAGCAGATAGACGGAGCCATGCAACACCGCGCAGGTATGCCCCTGGGACCCTTGATGCTGTCAGACCTCATCGGCCTCGACATAGTCTACCATGTCCTCAAAGTCTTCGAAGAGAACCTTGGCCCCGAATACAAGCCAGCGGATATAATAGAGGATCTCTACAAAGCGGACAAGCTAGGGAGGAAGACCGGGGAGGGCTTCTATAACTACGCCCAGAGGCCATCCGTGACTGAGGGGGAGGGAGAAGGCTTCGATGTGGATCTGCTGCTGGAACCCTTCATCGCCGAAGCTGAGAAGGTGGTCTCCGAGGGTATAGCAGATCCAGAGTCCGTGGATACCGCCTTGAAGCTTGGAGGGAACATCCCCAAGGGCCCCTTCGAGATGAAGGGAGGAAAATGATCAGAAAGCCGGTGTTAAGAAGCCCCTCATGAATATAGTCGGATTACTGGGATACACCTCAAACTAGTTTGAAGCAGAGGATAGTCTCCCCGCCCTTTTCCACAAACTCCGCAATGACCCTGTCGCCGACTGATATCGCGTCCCCATCGTGGACATCAAGTACTTGTCCCGATATACTTGGGCCTCCATCTAGCTCCACCACCGCAACGGTGTAAGGGCAGCATTCCTCCATCTTCGTTAGGGGGACATTAATCACCGAGAACGCGCGGACCCTCCCTCTACCCTCCAACTCGGCCCACCCCATCTCGTCCCCCCCACAGTCAGGACAGACGGGGCGTGGGGGCAGGTGTACCGACTCGCATTTCTGGCACTCCGAAGCCATTATGGAACCTTGCTTGATGAAGTCAGAGTAAGCTTTAGTTGTGAACTCTACCACCGATTATACCCCATACACTTGGACTGAGACTGTCGCCCCTGAGGCTCCCACGTTATGCGCTAAACCGTAGGTCACCCCGTCTACCTGGTGCTTCCCAGCCTCCCCCCTCAGCTGTTTGAACATCTCGTAGGCCATCGCTGCGCCTGTTGCTCCTACAGGATGCCCCTTCGCCTTAAGCCCCCCATCGGGGTTCACCGCGACCTCGCCATCCAGGGACGTTCTCCCATCGACCACCGCAGATCCCCCTTCACCTTTCTGGAAGAACCCTAGGTCCTCCGTCGCCAAGAGCTCAGCTATCGTGAAGCAGTCATGGACATCGGCGACATCGATATCCCGCGCTCCCACGCCGGCAATCTGGTAGGCCTGCTCGGCTGCCAGTCGAGTGGCGGTCAGGGATGTGAGATCTTCTCTGTCGTGGAGTGCCATGGTGTCAGAGGCCTGCCCTATCCCCCGGATAAATACAGGGGTGTCGGTGTAATCCTTCGCCACATCCTCTGATGCCAGGATTATCGCAGCCGCTCCGTCTGAGATTGGGCAACAGTCGAAGAGGCGTAAGGGGTACGCTATCACGGGGTTCAATGGTGATTTCAGGAACTCCATTTCATCCCCGAAGCTCATGCCTTTCCGCTCCCCCAGTCTCCCAGCTGTGTCGATGATGGTGGACTGGAAATGAGCCTTAGGGTTCAGCGCCCCGTTCTCATGGTTCTTGATAGTGACAGCCGCCAGTTGCTCCCAACTCGAAACGTACTTATCGAAATATGCGCTAGCGATTGTGGCATAGAGCCCAGGGAAGGTGAATCCGACCCCCACTTCATAGAAAGCGTCTGCGGCCATAGCCAGGGTGTCAGTGACCTCGCCGGTGCTCAAGCCCCGCATCTTCTCCACTCCCCCCACAACAACCATATCGTAAGCCCCTGAAGCGATGGCCATGGCTGCGATGTTAACTGCCACCCCTGAACTGGCACAGGCATCCTCAATCCTGGTAGAAGACCTCGGCGTCAAACCAAGCCAGTCAGCCATCAGAGCCGCCGTATGGCCCTGTCTCTCGAAGGAATCACTTGAGAAGTTACCCACGAAAATCGCTTCTGCATCTCGTAGATCTACGCCGTTGTCGACTGAATCTCGTGCTTCTATGGAGGCTTCGACAAAAAGTTCCCTGCTGGTCTTGTCTGCATGAATCTTATGGTGGAACCTGGTCATCCCGCCGCCGATTATGGCGACTTCCCTGGACAACCTCATTTGATTTCCTCTCATCTTCTCAGAGGTGGCGGAATTAAAACTTGTGCCGAATCCATCATCGACAAAAGTCGAAGTAAGGAGGGGGACCATCAGCTTAGGAAAAGCTTAAACCAATAGAATCTATTCCAAATGAAGTGAAGATGAATCTAGCATTCGTGTTAATCAACACCGATATGGGGGCGGATGCCGAGGTGGCAGACGCACTGAGGGAGGTTGAGGAAGTCAAGGAGGTTTATGGGGTTTACGGAGTCTACGATATTGTAGTTAGGATAGAGGCCGAGACCCTCCAACAGCTGAAGGACGCCATAAGCAACAAGATCAGGACCCTCGAGAACGTGAGATCAACCCTAACGATGATAGTCGTCTAGAAACTCATATCCATTTTTCCTCCATTCAAACAGCGAATATCTCCCATAGCAAATCTAGTTAAATACATGATACCCGACAGATGTGAGAATATGACGGGGGAACAGAAAGGATTCACAGCCTGGTTCACAGGCCTCCCCTGCTCCGGTAAAACGACAGTAGCGGATACAGTTGCTGAGATACTCAGAGAGCGGGGTTACAGAGTGGAGAGGCTCGACGGAGACATCGTGAGAAAGGGGTTGACCCAAGACCTAGGGTTCTCCAAGGAAGACCGGGACGAGAACATCAAACGGGTGACTTTTGTGGCGAAACTACTGACAAGGAACGGTGTGGGGGTCCTGGCCACCTTTGTCTCTCCCTACAGGGAGAGGCGGGCTAAAACCCGGGAGGAGATCGGGGATTTCATCGAGATCTACACCCGTTGCCCCTTAGAGGTCTGCATCGAGAGGGATCCCAAAGGCATGTACAAGAAGGCGCTGGCGGGGGATATAGAGAACTTCACCGGTATCGACGACCCTTATGAAGAGCCTGAGAATCCCGAGCTAGTTCTCGATACAGATAAAGAGACCATAGATGAGAGTGTCGAGAAAGTCCTCAATAAACTCGTCGAACTGGGTTATCTAAATACGAAGGCCTAGTAACGCAATAAATCGTGGATCACGTGGAGGACTTGCGTAAGATGCCTAGTCTTGATCCTCCTTTCACTCTCTGAACGCTCACGTACATTGATGGAGACCTCCGCGACCCTGGCTCCCAGTGAGTGCGCCTCGAGGATAAAAGTCCCACACGGACATGATCCATGGACCCCCATTTTTTCTCCAAAGTTCCTCCTGATAGCCCTGAACCCGGTGCTTGCGTCCCCAACCTTCACTTTCAGGCTTGTAAGGAGGGCGATGACCTTCTCACTGAAGTAGGGGATCTCAGGCCTCTTCCCCAGGACGAGGTCTGCCTCGTCCGTCAGGATAGGCGCCACTAGAGCGGGTATATCGTCAGGGTCATGTTGCCCGTCTGCGTCGAGGGTGACCCATATATCTCCGGTAGCCGCTTGGAACCCCCGCTTCAAGGAGGGGAGTACGCCCAGGTTCATCTCATTGATCAGCACCTTGGCGCCATGGGTCTCAGCTATGGTGGGAGTCCCATCTGTGCTACCGTCGTCGATGACTATGACCTCGTCGACATGGAGGAGGGATCTGGCGACAACCTCCCCTATGGTCCCCTTCTCGTTCAGGGCTGAGATGACCGCTGAGATCTTAGGCCGGATCCCAGAGTCGTAGATGCCATTGACCGGTGACATTTACCCCCCTTCTCTGAGCTCGTAGTTGATGATCTGCTCGATGCCCTGGACTACACTCCACTCTGGTCTGTAGCCCAAGCCTTCCTTGATCTTGTTTAGGTCGTAGCTGAACTCCTTGGTCTCACCTGGTCTGGGGGGGAGGTTTACCACACCCACGGTCTTCCCCGTCTGTCTCTTGAGGGTTTCAACCACATGGAGGGCGAGGCGCCCGATCAACATCGTCTCTCCGCCCACATTGAAGACTATACCGCCTATACCTCCGGAACAGAGGGCCAGGGTCAGGGCCTGGGTTATATCCTCTACGTGGACAAAGTCCCTGCTACTGGTCCCGTCCCCGTATACAGTCAGGTCCTGGCTTTCGAGGCCCATCCTGACGAATTTCGGTATCACGGTGTCGTAGTTGGTGTACAGGCCTACGCCAAAGACGTTCCCGAACCTGAGGGTGACGGTCTCGATGTCTTGGTTATCGTGATAGACTTCCATCAGTTTCTCCCCCGTCAGCTTGGTGACCCCGTAGAGGTTCAAGGGTCTGAGGGGGTGGTCCTCCATTACTGGCAGCTCCCTCGGTGTCCCGTACACCGCTGCGCTGGAACAGAACACCACCTTCCCGATATCCAACCTCCTGGCGGCCTCCAGCACGTTGTAGGTGCCGTACACGTTTATAGACGTGGCATCCTCTGGCTTCTCCCTGCAGTTCACCAATCCCGGGAGGGAAGCCAGGTGGGCGATTGAGTCGCAATTCTGGAAGGCCTCCATGAGGAAAGGGAGGTCTCTGATATCGCCCTCCAAGAGCTCGGCTTCGCCATCGGGCCCGTGAGCCCTGAGATGCCGGTAGTCCCCCTTCATCAGATTATCTACAGATACGACCTCATGACCGCCCTCGACCAGTCTCTTCACTAGTAAAGACCCGATATACCCCGCGCCCCCCGTGACCCCGACCCTCACATCCGACCTCTCCAGATTGCGAATGAATGATAGGGGCTCTCGTTATTTATGTTACCTTTTAACGATTGAAGGAAGGGGTCCCCGTCTCTGCCTATCCCTCCCC
>JASFTK010000004.1:0-37414 GCA_050053595.1 Candidatus Bathyarchaeota archaeon
CGTCGCACGAGACCAGGGGAAGAATACCCTGATCGTCGGCGCAGGGAGGAGCGGCCTCGTCGGGAAATCCTTCGCCATGCGGCTGATGCACCTAGGCTTCAATGTCTACGTCCTGGGGGAGACTATCACCCCCGCCATAGGGGAGGGAGACCTAGTCATAGTCATCTCAGGCTCCGGATCAGGCGCCACATCCACCACCGCCGCCCGCCTCGCCAAACGCCTCGGCTCACGGATCATAGCGGTCACCAGCTACCCCGAATCGGAGCTGGGAAAAGCTGCAGACCACGTCGTCGTCGTCCCGGGCCGGGAGGTCATCGCCGGGGAACAGCAGTACCAAGCCCGCCAACTCCTAGGGGAACACGAGTCCCTCGCCCCCATGGGCACCCTCTTCGAGGACACCAGCACCATCTTCCTTGACAGCATCATCGCAGAGCTCATGGCGAGGCTCAAGATCTCAGAAGCCGCCATGAGGAGCAAACACAGCACCATCGAGTGAGAGCCCCACGACCATGCAGAGGTACCGAGCCAACAATAAGGTTTGAACAGAGATAAGCCAACAATACATAGGGCCACATATACCCCTTGAAGACGCCCCAGCCGATCAGGGTCTCTCCGACCGGACGCCCCACCTAGGTTCGTCACAACGGGCAGGGCTTCAAGAGATCGGAACCTGGGCGACCGCAAATCCTGCGAACGGGAAGGCAGTCGGAGTCGGTTTATGGTTAAAATCTTAAGTCCATCACGCCGTACAACCAGATGATTGTGATGAAGAAGCTGGAAGAATATGAGATCATGCCCCTCTTCCCGATGGCCCCCGTCTCAGACCCTCAAGTCAGCCCGGACGGCAGCAGGGTGCTGTTCACCTACTCCGAGGTCAACATGGAGGACGACAAATACGACACCCAGATCTGGCTCCTCGACCTCGATAAGAAGAAGCCCACCCAGTTCACCTACAGCGAGGAGAACTCAACCAACCCCCGCTGGTCCCCCGACGGGCGGCGTATCCTCTTCACCTCCAAACGCCCCAGCCAAGGGGACCCCAAAGAGGGGGACGAGGAGAAGAAGCCCCAGCTATTTGTCATCCCAGCTGACGGCGGGGAGGCCCGGCAGATCACAACCCTCGAGGAGGGGGTCCAGAGCCCCGAGTGGTCCCCAGATGGCGGCAGGATCATGTTCCTCTCCAAGGTCTTCAAGGGAGAGAAGGCCGAGGACAGCGACGTCAAGATCATCCGCCGTATGAAGTACAAATTCGACGAGAAGGGTTACGCCGAGGGGAAGTACACCCACCTCTACGTCGTCCCAGCAGAGGGCGGGGAGGCTGAGCAGCTCACGGACGGTCTCTTTGACATCGAGACCGCAGAATGGTCCCCGGACGGCGACCGCATAGCCTTCGTCTCCAACTTCGCCGAGGACGCAGACAGATCATTCTTCAAGAACATCTACGCCGTCCCCGCCAAGGGGGGAGAACCGGAACTCCTCTGGGAGGGGAAGGGACCAATCAGTGCACTCGGCTGGTCCCCCAACGGTAGATACATCGCGTTCACCGGGAGAGAACTGGAGGACCCCAACCTAGTCTGGCACAGGAACACCGAGACCTTCATCCTCGACCTCGAGGAAGGGGGCGTGACGTGCCTCACCGGGGACTTAGACAGGACCATCGCCAGGACCCCCAGGCTGGTGTGGTCCCTAGACTCCCGGCACATCTACGCCAAGTTCCCCCACTACGGCACCAACCACATCCACAGGATCAGCCTGGAGGGGGTTGTGGAGCAGGTCACCGAGGGAGAGATGAATCTGGGCTCCTTCACCCTCGACGACACCAGGGAGATGCTAGCCTTCAACGCCACCGACGCCGTCACCCCCTCCGAACTCTGGATCCGGGACCAAAGGGGACAGCGACGAGCGACGGAGATGAATGCCGGCCTCCTGGAGGAACTCAGTATCAACCCCCCAACGGAGTTCTGGTTCACCGCCAGCGATGGAGAGGACATCCAGTGCTGGATCATCAGACCCAGGGACTTCAAGGAGGGGGAGAGGTACCCTGCGGTGATCCAGATCCACGGCGGCCCCAGGAGCGCCTACGGGTTCAAGCTAGACTCCGCGGAGCACGAGTTCCAAGTCCTCGCCGACCACGGCTACGTCGTGGTCTACATCAACCCCAGGGCCAGCATCGGTTACGGCGAGCAGTTCGCCGCCCTCATCTCAGGGGCCTGGGGGGAGCGGGACTACCAAGACATCATGGAGGCCACCGACCATGCCATCGAGAACTACCCCTTCATCGACCCTGAGAGGTTCGGTGTCCTGGGCGGCAGCTACGGCGGGTTCATGACCAACTGGATCGTGGGGCACACCGACAGGTACAAGGCGGCGGTGACCATGAGGAGCATCAGCAACTGGTACAGCTTCCACGGGACCAGCGACATCGGCTGGATGACCCTCCCCACCCACGAACTGGTCAACGGGAAGGACCCCTGGGACGACCCGGAGCTCTGCATGGAGAAGTCGCCGATAACCTACGTCAAGGAGATGACGACCCCGCTGCTGATAATCCACAGCGAGAACGACCACCGCTGCCCCATGGAGCAGGGGGAGCAGCTCTACATCGCCCTCAAGAAACTGGGGAGGACCACCGAGTTCGTCAGGTTCCCCGGCGAGCCCCACGGCCTCTCCAGGACAGGGAAACCCAAGCACAGGAAGGAGCGGCTGCAGCACATCGTCCGCTGGTTCGACCGATACCTCAAGTGACCCCCCCCTCCACCAGACTAATCTCCAACCCCGTGCATAGTCAGGGGGATGGACATGCAGGGAGTAGAGGTCACCAAGGAGAGCTCCATGGCGGTCTACAACCGCCTCCTGGACAACCCGCCCCCAGGCCCCCCAGTCCCATACAGACCCCTCCGGTCCAACCCCTACACAGAGGAGGGGAGGGCGGTCGTCGCCGTGGTGAGGTCAGACGACAGGACCGAGGGGATGAAGGGGGCCGTTGAGCTACTAGGGGGACTGAGGCCGGTGGTGGAGGGGGTCAGAGGGGAGATACTGATCAAGCCCAACTGCAACACCGACGACCCCTACCCCAGGGACACCCATCCAGTTACCGTAAGGACAGTCGCGGAGATGCTCATCAAAGCCGGGGTCCCCCGGGGTAAGATCGTGCTGGGTGAGACCTCAGGCCGGGGGAGGGGGCTCCCCACCCGGGACACCTTGAGGAACCTTGGGATGCTGGGGGTCGCAGAGGAGCTGGGTATCGGGGTCTGCTGTTTCGAGGAGGGAGACTGGGTCACGGTCAGTCCCCCGAGGAGCGAGGCCTGGCCTGAGGGTATCAAGATCCCGCGGCGGGTCTACGAAGCCAACCGGGTGATACTGACCCCGATATTGAGGCCTCACAGTACCGCGACCTTCACCATCGCCCTCAAACTCGCCGTGGGGATGCTCGACTCCCCGGGAAGAGAGTGGCTCCATGACGGTCGGGATTTCTTCCCCAAGCTGGTTGAGCTCAACCTCGCCTACTCCGCTGACCTGGTCATCGCAGACGCCTCAAGGGTCCTGGTGGACAAGGGGCTCACCAGGAGCGTCAAGACCGGGATCATAATCGCCAGCGGGAGCAGGGTCGCCTCAGACGCGGTCTCCGTCGCCCTCATGAGACTCTACGGCGCAGAGAGGGTCTCAGAGAAACCCGTACAGGCACACGAGCAGTTCAAGATCGCAGCCAACCTGGGATTGGGCTCCCCAAGCCTTGGAGACCTGGTTATCAGGGCTTCGAACCCTGCTGGCGACCCGGGCTTCCCTGAGCTCATAGGCGGGCTGGAGGAGGAGCTGAGGGCAGGCTGAATCCACGACGGATGGGTTGAAGTGGCTTTTCACCGAGCCCTGCGGGTCCATAGGGGTCCAGGGTGATGGACGACCCCTGAACCTTGAAGGCTTATCAGGGACATCGCCCGTGGGTAGTATCATGTCCCCGAGGCTCACTGTGGAACGGGTCGCCTCGGCGGTCCTCACCTTGGGCGTCTTCTACTTCTCCTTCATGTGCCTCGACCGGATCCTCTCCCTGGTCTACGGGTTCAACTTCCAGCCCTACGGCCCCGGTATGCCCCCTGGCTTCACCTTCTGGGGCCACCTCTTCAACGGTGGTACAGCGGCTCTCGGGACCTACCTCGCCTTCGAGGTCTACTCCTTCGGTGAGAGGAGGGGGTTACCTGTGGTCCAAGGTGTGGCCGCTTGTGTCTGCGGTGCGATACTACTCTTTGTGCCCTACTTCAACGATGCCGAGCATCTCGCCAAGAACGGGGCTGGCTCAACCCTCCTGCCCTATGTCGTGGCGAACGCCCTCTACGTCTTCCTATGGGGGCTCCTCACCCACCGGGTTCTGAAGACCCTCAGGGGGAAGGCCCTGCTGATGCTTGCCCTGGCTGCAGCCTTCGTCGTCATCCATTTCGGATTCTACGCCCCGAGTTTCCCCGAGTTCTACTGGAGCTGAGGGCGGGAAACCCCTTTAAGGTCAAAACAGGAGCGAATAGTTGTGAGCTAAAGCATGGGAGGCCTCCTGGCTATCTTCGCCCACCCTGATGATGAGACCTTCGGCTGCGGTGGGGCTCTAGCCCTCCACGCGATGCAGGGGCACAGGGTCGGCGCCCTCTCCCTCACTTGTTCGGAGCCTGAGAGGGGGGATGAGCTCAGGGCGGCTGCGGAAGCCCTGGGGATCGACGAGCCCGTTGTCTTCGGGGATAAGACCCTCAGCCCCAGCCCGGGGGTGATCCGGCGGATCTCTGATGTCATCGTGGAGCGCCGTCCTGGGGTGGTGATCACCCATCTCCCCTTTGACTATCACCGTGAGCACCGTATTGCCTATGAGGTCGTGAAGGAGGCTGTGGAGTGGGCGGGACATACTACGGTGTATGATGGGGCTTGGGTGGTGGGGAGGCTGCTGCTGATGGAGGTGAACACCCTTATCCCCAGCCCCCATGTCATCGTCGACGTATCTGAGGCCTGGGGGAGGAAGGAGGCGGCCATCCGGGCTTACTCCAGCCAGCTCGCCAAGTTCAGTGGGGGGTACTACCAGGGGTTTATGGAGAGGAAGGCTGAGCTGAGGGGGGTCCAGGGGGGCTGCCCTTACGCTGAGGCGTTCCTGGTTGAGCCTGTGGCGGAGAACGGTCCCTTCTTCCCTGAGAGGGCGTCGGTGTCCCTGTTCTGAAGGATAACGTTAAAGCCCCTGTGTGTTGTTGATATCCTCCAAACGGGTGAGTCAGACGAGAGAAGGTATCAAGGTCATCGACTTCCACTCCCATTTCCCCACCAGGAACTGGTATGGCAGGAGCACCCGGAGGGAGAGGCTGATCTCCAAGTACGGTGAGGAGCGGGTCCAGATCTTCTATGAGCAGTCCCGGAGCTACCGGGATGATTGGAGGCATGAGTGGGGTTTCGATCCCCCTGAGCCCCGGGAGCACACTGACGAGGAGCAGGCTGAGAGGTGGGTCGCCGATATGGACTCGAAGGGGGTGGACAGGGTGAATTTCGTCACAGGCGGCGGGAATGACAACCTCGCTAGGATCGTCGCGATGCACCCTGACAGGTTCACGGGGTTCGCCCACCACGCCCTCTTCGAGGAGGGGGCCGGGGAGGAGCTAGAGAGGGCCGTGGGGGAGCTGGGGCTCAGGGGGTACAAGGTCATAGCTTCCAGCCAGACCAGACCCATAGACGATGAAGGGGGTTATCCTGTCTGGGAGGCTGCGGAGAGGCTGGGGGTCCCTGTGGTGATCCATTTCGGGGTCCTCGGTGGCGGTGGGGGGCCCGCCTACGAACTGGAGAATATGAACCCGTTGAGCCTCTGGGAGGTCGCGAAGATGTTCCCCCGGCTCAACTTCGTGGTCCCCCACTTCGGCTCGGGGTACATACGGGAGCTGTTGCAGCTCTGCTGGAGCTGTCCCAATGTCCTCATCGACACCTCGGGGTCCAACCAGTGGATGCACTGGATGCCTTATGACCTCGATCTCCGGAAGCTGTTCAGACGTACCGTAGGGGCTGTCAGGGCTGAGCGGGTTGTATTCGCCACGGACTCCAGTTACTTCCCCCGGGGGTTCAGTGAGCCCTATCTGGTGAGGCAGCTTGAGGCGTGCAGGTCTGTCGGGTTGAGCCGGGAGGAATTGGGGAAGATATTCCATGGGAACGCTGAGAGACTGTTGGGGCTCGTCTGATTCGGAAGGATTTTTAGTGCAGGCGCGGGATGAATAGCAGTCAATGGTAGATTTGAGAGGGGTTGTCGGGTCCCCCGTCCATCTCCTTTACACGGAGTATATCTTGGGTGGGGGCAGGGGGGACGTCGCTGAGGAGCTGTGGGGGCGTATCCCTGCCACCATGTGGGAGGCTTATGGACTGCTGGGGGAGGTGAAGGGGCGGTATGGTCCTCCGCCCGGTGAGCTGGGAGAGCTCAAGGAGGCGATCAGGGCTGACATGGAGAGGCTCGGGGTGCTCACCTCCAAGGCCTCGGCGAGGATCGACCGTCTCGGGGAGGGGGCTATCGAGACGGGGCAGCAGCCTTACGCCCTGGGCGGGTCGAGCCTGATACTGAACAAGATAGCTTATATCGAGAGCCTCAGCGGGCTTGGCCGGGAGGGGTACGTCCCTCTGTTTTTTGTGGCGGATTATGACGGGGTCCAGTCTGAGCTGTTGAACACCCGGGTCCCGAGCCCCAGCCAGAGCGGTCTCCTCTTCAGCTATCCTGTGGGGCCCGGGTATGAGGGCTCCCCTATCTACGAGGTCCCTAACCCGCCTGAGGGGTGGCTGGAGGGGGCGCTGGAGAGTCTGAGGGGTAACTACCGGGGGCTGCTGAGGCATGCGGACCAGGCGACCATGGAGAGGGCGCTCCTCAACCTGGACCACGCCATCACCATCCTCAAGGGGGCTTACTATTCGACGGATAACGTCTCGGACTGGTCAACCAAGACCCTGGGGACCCTAGTCAACCTCGAGGCCGGCCTCGGCGTCCCCATACTCCCCTTCTCGATGCCCCGCTCCCGGCGCCTATTCCAAGGGGGGTATGAGTTCCTGTTGTCTGAGCCAAGCAGGGGGCGTTTCATAGAGGCGAGCAACAGGGCTGCGGAGCTTGTGGAGGCCTCAGGTTACAGGGCGGGTATAGGGTTCAGGGATGATGATTATGTCCCATTCTTCTTGGAGTGCTCTACTGAGGGATGCCACAGGACGAGGGTTGAGGTCAAGTATCGTAGGGGGCGGGGTTCCCCCACCGCCAGTGTCAGGGGGGAGTGCCCCAAGTGTGGTGAGGTCTATGATTTCTCCTTTGACGCGGGGAGCCCCGACCTCACTGAGGTTGTGGGGGAGCTCTCCCCCAAGGTCGACTCTCGGCAGGTGGTGGTCGACTCCGTCGTCCCGGTGCTGGCCCACATTGGGGGGCCTGGGGAGACCAGCTACTACGCTGAGGTGATCCCCGCGGCGCGTAGCCTCGACATACCCTTCCCGGTATTTGCTAGGTACACACGGCTGTTCTACAACACCCCGTGGAACGAGGCTTACGCTGAGGCTCTCAGTGAGGAGGGGTACCCGGTGCTCCATGAGGACCGGCTGTTCAACGCCATCGGGGACTGGGTTGAAGCGAGGAACGAGGGGGATCGCCAGGCGCTCATCGGGGCTCACGGGGAGATCAGGGCGGTTGTCAGGGGGGTGGACTGCGCCCTGAGGTCGGAGCTGGAGAGCCTTGAGTTGGAGATCGATGCTATCAAGGGGAAGCTCAGGGAGCCGGAGGGCCGGGAGGCCCGTATACGGGAGATGAGGGAGAGGCAGTCCTTGGCTCACGAGGTCGAGCGGTATCTGTCCTCCGCCCTTGGGAGGTTCAGCCCTGAGCGTTTCGGTCAGGAGGTGAGCTGGGCGTGGATCGATGTGGCTACGGTGGCGGGGGTGGGGGATCTCCTCGGGGTCTTCATGCGGCAGTACAATGAGAACACCCCCAACTCTTCGATGTTCTTCGCCAACCTCTAGTCGAGGTTCTCGTATATCTTGAGGTACTGGTCTACGACCTTGTCGGCTGTGTAGCGTTGGAGCACTGTCTCCCTCGCCGCTTTTCCCAGGCGGGTCCTGAGGGTGGGTTCGGCGTTGAGCTGGAGGATCCTATCGGCTATGGCCTCGGGGTTCTTGGGTGGCACCAGGAAGCCGTTCACGCCGTCCTGTATGATCTCGGGGATCCCTCCGACGCTGGTGGCTATGACGGGGAGGCCGCTGCTCATCCCCTCTAGGAGGGTGAGGGGGGCACTCTCCGTCTCTGAGCAGAGGACCACTGCGTCGTTGCAGCCCAGCAGGTTTGCGACGTCGCTCCTGAACCCTGTGAGGAAGACCTTCTGCTGGAGGCCGAGGCTCTTCACCAGTTTCTCGACGCTGTGCCTCTCGGGGCCGTCGCCGATGAGCATCAGTCTTGCACCGGGGACCTGTTTCTCGACGATGGCCATGGCGTAGACCAGGTCGTGGACCCGTTTGACGGATCTGAAGTTGGATATATGGGAGACGACGATGTCCCTCTCCGCCTTCACCCGTTCCTCCTCGTAGAGGTTGGGTGCGAAGGTTCTCTCGTCGACGAAGTTGGGGATGACGGTGATCTCTTTTTGGATGCCCAGTCGTTGGTGGGCCTCGTCCGCCATGAACTTGGAGACGGCGGTGACGGCGTCGGCCTCCTCTATGGTGTGGGTGTTCACAGGGAGATACGAGGAGTCGCTGCCCAGGATGGTGACATCTGAGCCGTGGAGGGTGACAACGTAGGGGACGCCGCTCATCTCCCTGGCCAGGTAGGCGGCTGTCGAGTGGGGGATGGAGTAGTGGACGTGGAGGAGGTCGAGGCCCTGCTGCTCAGAGACCCTGAACATCTCAGAGCCCAGCGCGATGGTGTAGGGAGGGTACTTGAACAGCGGGTACTCCATCACCGAGACCAAGTGGACATGGACATTCTCAGGGTCCCTGTGCTGGATGGCGACGGGCCTCTCATAGGTGATGAAATGGACCTCATGCCCCCGCCCCGCATATTCGACCCCGAGGCGGGTGGCAAGTATACCGCTCCCCCCGAAAGTGGGGTAACAGGTCACGCCGATCTTCAAACACAAACCTCCACAACGGACCCTAGGGCCCGTAAGGCTTGGAATATAACACAGATATAAAAACTATAGGTATTGTAGAGAGGATTCGTGCTGCCTTGAGGACAAGGCACGGGTGCTCAGGTTCTACGAGATCAAGGACTTCCACATCTAACCCTCGAAGATGTCAATAGATAGTGGTAGAGCATAGAGATTTAGGGTTTAACTGAGAAAGACAGAAAATTGTGAAAACAGAGATTAATTAAAAAGCTCTAATAATCCAATAGATTTTTTGTATCCATAAACTATTTTCAGCTGGGTATAATAAGGAAAAGCAATAAAATAGGGATATGGCAAACGCTCGAAAAGGAATTTTATCCTATTCCTTTCGTGTTATTGGCCTAATAGCCTTACTCATAGGATTGTATTTAATTTGTTCATCGTTTTAAAAAAGCTCTATCAAACAATTTTCATCGACTAGAACCTGTTATGCATATAATACGGAAAATGAACTAACATCATGGGTTGATGTCTCACTTGAAACATAAGCAGAGTTTCCTCAACCAAACATTCCCATTGTAGTAAAAATAAAAACTAGAGGTCTTTTTGTTCCTCCAGGAAACTGGTCATATGCAATCATAGAGGATGCCACAGCTGCTTTACCTGAGGAAGAACCTGATGATTGGGAGCATGCAACTCCGAAATGTATTGTATTGTCACAGTTAGATGAATTTGGTTTTGAATATACAGGAACAAGAGTAATGAAATTTTCTAACGGTGGAGAATGGAATATAATGATACATGTCACTAGAGATACAATATATATTTATGATAATATACCAATGAATCCTACAAATATTCCTATGAAAATCTATACAGTACCAAATGCAATACATATAGCTTCAGCAGAAACAATTTCAGAAATGAAAACACAAAAAAAATCACGAATATTTAATTTAAAAATACAAGGTCTACTAGCTACTATAACAGGTATAGGATTTATAATATCATCATATCGAGAGTATACTAAAACTATTGTGTAGTGGAGCACGAGTAAAACTACCTTAGTAACCCATGTATGCTTATAGTCTCGCAGATAATCAACAATAAAATCCCCAATGTTCATTAGTGCATTAAACCCCCACAACCAACATACTCCCCACCTTCGCATGGAGCAGCTAAAGCTATGAGACCTTATGACACCCTATCGTCGCGCGGCAACCACCCTGAGTCTAAGGGATAAATAGAGGTGGGCCCCCATTTTCAAGGGAACCGATATGTCCGAACTCGATCTGTTGATTAAAGACGCCCATATCGTCGATGGCACGGGTAGACCTGCCTACAAGGGCTCCATCGGCGTCAAGGGCGACAGGATCACATCCCTAGACCCCCAGGAGAAGGACGCCGCGGAGACCGTGGACGCAGAAGGCCTGATCGCCTCCCCGGGATGGATCGACGCCCACAGCCACAGCGACCACACCCTCCTCTTCTACCCCAAAAAGAACAGCTACATCATGCAGGGCATCACCACCTTCATCGGAGGCCAGTGCGGGGGCTCACCAGCACCCCTAGGCGACATGATCCCCCTCCCAGGCCCTGCAAGAGACCACATCCAAGAGATAGACCCCCACAAATACTACCCAGAAGACAAACTCTACCCCAAGGAGAAGGTCAACGGACTGATGGAGGAGAAGTACGGCTGGACCGTCGACTGGCACACCATGGGAGAATGGTTCCAGAGAGTCGAAACCACAGGCATCAGCCTCAACACGGCACCCCTGGTAGGCCAAGGCACCATACGGTACAAAGTGATGGGGAACGACTACAAACGCCACACCACCGACGAAGAACTCAGAGAGATGAAAACCCTCATCCACCAAGCCATGGACCAAGGCTGCATCGGCCTGAGCACAGGCCTCGACTACGACCCCAGCGTCTGGGCCACCATGGAAGAGATCAACAGCTGCGTCGAGACCCTCAGAGACTACAAGGACGCCGTCTACTGCCCCCACTGGAGGAGGACAGGGAGACGGAGAGACGTCAAACTCGGGGACACCAGGAGCAACAAAGTCGAAGGCATACTGGAATCTATACAGACCTGCAGAGAAACTGGCGTCCCCACCAACCTCGCCCACCTCACCCCCGGCTGGAGACTGATCCCCGAAGGCAACGACATGATGGAAGAGATCAACATCAGAGCCACCCTCAAATTCATCGACGACGCCAGAGAAGAAGGACTCCCCCTCACCTACGACGCAATGCCATGGTTCATCCTAGGAGGCTTCGGCGTGATGCCCTATCTCAGCAGCCTCCTCACCCCATGGCTGAGAGAACAAGGAAGCCGAGAAGCATTCGCCAAGTGGCTCAGAGTCCCAGACTACAGGAAGGAAATAACAGACGCTATCAAAGAAGGCAGATGGTTCATCCGCCTCGCTTACAACCCCAACACCAACCCCCAGTGGGCGGAGAACATCTGGGTCGTCAGACACCAGAACCCCAACTACGAGAACAAGACCATCGCCACCATCGCCAAGGAATACGACAAACCCCAACAGGAGACATACTTCGACCTCATCTGCGAGGACCCCGACACCCGGGGCGTAGCCGTCGGCGTCGCAGAGAGCGGCAACTTCCCCTGGAGACCCTACAGAGTCCTCTTCTTCAAGAACCCCGCAGGCGCCCTCAGCCTCGACCAGAGCCTCGTAGACCACACACGCCGACAGGAGACCCCACCCTACGGCATCCCCGGCATCAACGCCTTCGCAGCCTTCCCAGGATTCCTCATCCAGATGGTACGAGAGAACAGACTGCTCACCCTCGAACAGGCCATCGACAAGATGTCCACCGCCGCAGCCAGGAACCACAGACTCAGAGGACGGGGAACCCTGACCCCGGGCAGCTACGCAGACATCACCCTCTTCAACCTCGACACCCTCAAAATCACAGGCGACCCCATCGAACCCAGGAGATACCCCGAAGGGATAGAGCACATCTACATCAACGGCGTCGCCACCGTCAAAGAAGGGGAGTACACAGGAGCCACCCCAGGCCGGATACTGAGGAGGACCAACTGACCCCCATCAAATCACTGCCAGACATTGAACTCCTCACCACATTGCGGGCACCGGAGCCCAGTCCTCCCAGGCCTAGACCTAACCTTCGCGGAGAAACCACAAGAGGGGCAACGCACCACCCTGCCCAAAACCGACGACCGACCAGACATCCCCAGGAGACCAGATAAACTTTGAGACAGACATCCACAGAGGCTCAGGCCTGTGCCTTCTCGGCGAGCCCGGGACTGTACTCCTGGAAGATCTCACCATAAGCACTGCAGAAGTAACCGCAAGCCTCCTCAGCGCTCTCCCTCCCCTCAACGGTGAGGTGATAGACCTTCTTCCTCCCCTCCCGGCTGGCCTCCACCATCCCCGTCCTCTCAAGCTCCGCGAGAGCGGGATAGAGAGTGCCCGGGGTCGGCCTCGTCCCCCTCATCCTGCCAAGCTCGTCCGCAAGCTCCTGACCATACATGTCCCTCTTGGTGAGGAGCCAGAGGATCGAGAAGGAGAGGAGCCCCCGCATGTCACAGCAGTTGGGCGGGGGTTCACAGCATTCTCCCATCTTCACTCATATTGGAAGACCGATACATTTAAATTGTTCCACAGCTACTATCGGATACCCAATAGTATCGTGGTCAAGATGGTAGAGAAGAGCGAAGCCATAAAGGAACACGTGAGAGAGAGGTACTCCCAGGTCGCCAAGAGAGCCGAGAAACAGACTCAACCCCCATGCTGCACCCCGGCAACGACCTGCTGCTGCAGCCCCACATCCGCAGCCCAGTCCGCCCAGGAGATCGGTTACACCCTCGAGGAGCTCAGCGACCTCCCCACCTCAGCCACCCTGGCCAGCGCAGGCTGCGGCAACCCGACAGCCCTCGCCGGCCTAAAGGAGGGAGAGGTGGTCCTAGACCTGGGCTCAGGCGGGGGGATCGACGTCTTCCTCGCGGCCAAGAAGGTAAGCCCAGAGGGTAGGGCCATCGGGGTCGACATGACCCAAGAGATGATCGACCTAGCCATGAGGAATGCAGAGGAGCTCGGCATAGACAACGTCGAGTTCAGGAAAGGGGACATCGAGGAGCTCCCCGTGGAGGACGAATCCGTGGATGTCATCATCAGCAACTGCGTCATCAACCTCGCCCCAGACAAGGACAAGGTATTCGGAGAGGCCTACCGCGTCCTCAGACCCGGCGGCAGGATGATGGTCTCAGACATCGTCACAGACGGCCCCCTACCGGAAAACATCAAAGAGGACCCCGATGCCTGGGCAGCTTGCATCTCAGGAGCCCTAGACGAGGAACTCTACCTCAAGAAGATCAGGGACGCCGGCTTCGAGAAGGTCACGACCATCTCCAAGCGGGGCTACCAGGGCATCGCCTACAGCGCCGAAGTCGAAGCTCACAAACCGCTGAACTGAGCGGAGCGCCCAACCCCGTTCTTTCTAACCCTTCATAAGGGACCTCAGGGACTCCCTGAACTCCTTCTGGAGTCTATGCTGCTCCTCGAACTCCTCATCAGTCATCAGCAGCAGCTTGCCATAATCCTTGATCACCGACAGGGTGACGCTGTCGATCTCCTTCAGGGAGTCGATATCCTCCTTGAAACCTTTATCGCTGCAGCACTTGTTCAGCCTGTCCTGCAGCTCAATGAGGTTCTGGACATCCCCCTCATCGTACTCCAGATCGAAACCTATCCTGACCAGGGCGCCCAGGGTCCCCTCCATCTGCTTCTCGTAGAACTCCCGGCCCTCCGGGGTAGCCCCTACACTGCATATAAAGGCCTCAGCGGTCGCTCTATAATAGCTCTCGATGAGGTGGCCCACCCGCTCCTCCTTGGAGACCTGGACAAGGTCGGCGTTCTGGAGCTTCTTTATGTGATGGTAGATGGTCTGGGGTGTGACCTCGAGGGCATCTGCGATCTTGCTCACGGTCATCTCCTTGGCCCTCAGGAGGAAGACGATCCTGCGCCTCGTGTCATCAGCTAGTAGCTGGAAGGATTCGGGGTCATCAACAACTTTAATGGCCTTCATCTTAGCGTTTCAAGGTCTATTTAAATAGTATAAAAATGTTTAGTCAATATAACGATAACTTTATATTATTGACCCCTTTTTCTATTAATACACACATTTGAGTAAGATGTGAGTGGTATGAAAGAACCAAACACAAGATCTCTATCCCCCCCAGACTTCAATCCCGCCACCGATGAAAACAGATACAGGGCGGACTGTAAACTCTGGTTCAGAGGATACCTGGGGGAGAACAGGGGCGCCTGGATCGAGTCAATGTTCTGGTTCGGGGGCTCTGTGAGAGAGAACAAAAAACCCATGGCGCAGGTCCATGATATCCATATTGAGATATCAGACCAGTTGGAGAAGGCAATCCAACTCCACGTGTCTGGAGATCAAGCCTAAATTTTAATCATTAAAGGAGGAAAGATAAACAGAAATTGTAGGAGGGTGTATAACTGTCCTGGAGGAGACCCTCCCAGAGATCTTACCCAATGTAACCCCAGCGACATAAACAAAGTCTGCAGGAGATCACCCTCATCGGAGAGAACAGATCCCTTCCTAAGCTCTATACCAGAGACTGGGAAAACGATTTATCGTCAAGGCATCTATAACCAAGGGATCTGGATGGATTTCGGCGCTCAGACCGAGTACGGCAGGCTGGAGAAGGTGCTGATGCACCGGCCCACAGAGGAGCTTAAACACATGACCCCAAGGAACAAGGACGCTTACCTCTTCAGGGACGTGGTATACTGGAGAGAGTTCCAGAGGGAGCACGACGCCTTCACAGACGCCCTGAGGGGGGAGGGGGTCGATGTTGTCCTCCTAGGGGAACTCCTTGATGGGGATGAGAGGGGGATAGCCGAGAGACTCCCCAACCTAGTCTACACCCGGGACGTCATCAGTATCAACAACCTGGGCGCGATGATCCTCAGGATGACTTACCAGCCGCGGTACCCCGAGCCTCTCCTCGCTGGGAAGGGGATGGAGATGCTGGGTATACCGGTAGCGCTGCGCGTCACCCCGCCGGCCCTAATCGAGGGTGGTGATTTTGTGTGGCTCAATGAGGAGACTGTGATGATGGGCTTTGGCACCCGCTCAAATGAGGCGGGATTCGACATGGCCAAGGAGGTGCTCCTGGGGGAGGCGGTCAGGGAGATGGTTGCAGTCCCACTGCCCAGCTTCAGGGTCCATCTCGATGGCGCCCTCATGGTTATATCCCCAGACCTCGCCCTCTTCCACAGGGGCTCCCTCGGCCTCTACCCCAGCTACATCCACACCAAGGACGGCGTAGAGCTCCAGTTCCTCGAGGACTACCTCAAGGAGAGGGGCTTCGAGCTGATCTACGCTGACGACAAAGAGGTCCGCATGTTCGGGACCAACATCATCGGCCTCGGAGGGGGCAAGTGTGTCTCATACGAGTGGAATGAGAGGATCATGGGGATACTAGAGGACCAGGGGTTCGATGTCATCGGGATCGCTGGTAGCCAACTCAGTATAGGTGGCGGAGGCCCCCACTGCATGACCGCCCCCATTAAGAGGGGAGGCTAGACCCACGGACCTCAAGGCCTACCTCGAAGAGCAGGGGATATGGCACCGTTTCATCAAGAAAGAGGAGACGGTCCATACCGCTGACGCCTCTGAAGCCACGGGCATCGACCTCCACAGGATAACCAAGAACCTTGTCTCCAAGACGGACGGGGGGGAGCACGTCATCCTCATCGTCCCTGGCGATAGGCGAGTAGACCTCAAAGCCGCCGCTAGAGCCCTGGACGTCAAGAACGTGAGGCTCATCCCCTTCGATGAAGCCGAGGGGATAAGCGGCTACCCCCCTGGCGGGACCCCCTCCCTAGGCCACAAAACCCCGATGAAGGCTGTGATCGACACTGAGCTGATGGAGTTCGAAACCCTGTACTGCGGCGGTGGCTCCAGGGACAGTCTGTTGGAGGTCAGGGTGGAAGACATCAAAAGGCTGAACGATACAATCGTCGCCCCCATCTCCCAGAAAAGCTGATACCCAGGCTTCAAGGGCTCCTGACTAACTCCCTCTCAACACATATACGTAAAATAGACACACTCATCCCCATGGAACCTATCGAGACGGTCTGCGTATTCGGCGCAGGATTCATGGGGTGGCAGATAACCCTCCAGTGTGCATCCCACGGCTTCCCTGTGAAGCTCTACGACATCTCAAAGGAAGCCCTGACAAAGGCCTCTGAGTCCATAGCCCAAGAACTGGAGAGGCGTGTCGAGGAGCGACTAATATCCATTGAAGAGAAGAGGGTTACATTCAACAGGATACACACGATTGGGGATGTGGTAGAGGCGACTTCCGGTGTGGATCTGGTGATAGAGGCAGTCCCGGAACGCCTAGAGGTCAAGAGGGAGGTGTTCACCACGCTGGACGAGGTCTGCGATGACCGCACGATACTGGCGACGAACAGCTCCTCAATCCGCATCTCCAAGATCGAGGACGCCACCCAGCGGCTCGACAGGGTACTCAACGCCCACTTCTACAACATCCCCTGGGAGAGGTCCGTCGTGGAGTTGATGCGGGGAACTGACACCTCCGATGAGACTTTGGAAAAGGTCAGACGTTTCATGGAGGACATAGGGTTGACCCCTCTTACCGTCCTTAAGGAGAGCACGGGGTTCATCTTCAACCGGGTCTGGAGGGCCATCAAGAGGGAGTGCCTCCATCTGGTGGACGACGGCGTCACCACCTTCCAAGATGTGGATAGGATCTGGATGATCCTCTACGACAAGGAGATCGGCCCATTCGGGATGATGGATAGGGTCGGCCTCGACGTCGTCAGGGACATAGAGATGGTCTATTACCAAGAGTCGGGTGACGAGAGGGACGCACCTCCCAGGCTCCTCTTGGAGAAGATAGAGAAGGGGGAGTTGGGCATCAAGACGGGGAAGGGGTTCTACTGCTATCCGAACCCCGAGTTCAGGGAACCCGGATGGCTCAGAGGGGGAAAACCCTAAACCCATTGGGGATGCATTAGGACCGGTATGGCAAAGCTCAACGTCATGGGGTCCTGGCCAGCACTGGTGACCCCCTTCACAGAGGAGGACGAGGTAGACTACAGGGTCCTGAGGAGGCTTGTGGATTTCAATGTGGAGAACGGGAGCGACGGGATACTCCTCTTAGGCTCCACCAGCGAGGCAACCCTGCTATCGGATGGGGAGAGGACAGGGATCATTGATGAAGCCTTGGACGCCGCGAGGGGTAGGATCCCCGCACTGGTCGGGGTTTCAGCCCCCACCACCAAGAGGACCATCGAGAACGCCCGCTACGCCCTTGGAACTGGGGCAGACGGTGGGCTGGTGGTCCAGCCAGGATACATACGGCCGAGCCAGACAGCTCTCTATAATTACTTCAAGGAGGTTGCAGAGGCTGTCGACCTCCCCCTGGTGATCTACAACAACCCGTCGAGGACCGGTGTGAACGTCGAGGCGGAGACCCTTGCAAGGCTGGCGAGGTTGGAGAACATCGTCGCCCTCAAGGAGGCGGGATCTAACCCTTACGGGGTCCTCAGGGTCGTCGAGCTGACAAGGGGTCGATTCAACGTCCTCTGCTGCGACTGCCCCCACTACGCTCTGGTCTTCCCGGTCCTCGCCTCGGGTGGGAAGGGGACCTCCAATGTCACGGGCTCCATTGCACCGAGGGAGATGGCCGTCATCTCAAAGCCATGGGAGAGCCATGAGGATGTGGAGAGGTGCAGGGAACTATTCTTCAGGTACTTACCCCTGATGAGGATGATGTACTCCGAGATCAACCCGGTCCCCCTCAAAGCCGCCCTGAACATGGTGGGGGCACCGGTAGGACGCCCAAGGAAGCCCCTCCAACAGCTGAGCAGGGAGAACACCGCCACCCTCAGGCTCACCATGGAGAGACTTGGGATCCTCGACGAGGACTCATATCAGCGGGAGTTCTTCAACACAAGATAAGAGAAACACAGATCAACCAGGGTTCAGGACCCGCCCAACATCGTCCAGCCTGAGGCCATTGTGGAGCCTCTCCCCATCGAAGTAGACATTCTCTCTACCGTCGAGGGAGAACCGCCCCTCCGCGATCATCTGGAGGGTGAGAGGGTATATGATCCAGTCCCCCCTCTCCTTGAGCCTGTCCTGGTGATCTTCGACCACCCTCTCTAGGAGTTCTTTGTCCTCCCTGAGATCCTTTAGATCTACCCCTGGGGGTAGCTCGACTGGGAGGGTCTCCGAGATGATCAGGATCTCTCCCTGGTCGACCTTCTCCCTCACAATGTGGGTGCTGGAGCGAAGCCCCTCCTCCCCAGCCAGTATGGCGTCCTTGACGACGTGAATCCCGACGTACTTCCTCTTGCCTCCCTCCATGATGGAGAGGTCAGCAGGGTGGACATTCACCATCCTCCCGTCGTAGGCCTCCAGGAGAGGGTGGGTGGTGATGCTCATGTACCCCGCTAAGGCGATGAGATCGATCTTGTAGGGGGCGATTTTCTCGACTACCCTCGCGTCAAATTCGGGTCGTAATGAGAGGTCTCTCCTGCTCTTCCGCCCCTTGCTCCGGTAAAAATCCCTGATATCCTCACACCTGTAAGCCAAACTGTACTCTTCGCATATGTCCCAGGCACGGCAGCGCTTCCCCCCATCCCTCTTGAACCGGTCGTCCCTGACATCTGTGAAGATCAGTACGACCTCGTATCGGCAGTCGGGCTCAAGAGAGCGCTCAATGATCCTGCGCGCGTTAGTCCCTGAGCCCGAGACGAAGCAGGCAATACGCATCCGCTCTCCCCCTCGGGGGGTGAAGATCTTTTCAGGGCTCATATTACAGATTTCAATTAAGATTTATATAAGAATTAGGAGTATATTGCACGTTTTTTGTAATAAACATCGCCAGTGGCTCTCCCCCACACACTTTCATCCATCCCCCCCACCCCAAGAGATACGTTCGACTTAAAGGCGTCCGATAGCTAACTTAGCTGATACCCTATGGCACAGAAAACCGTCGTTGAAACGACTTTGGAACATCACAAAGAACCGCATCACCCAGCACTGTCCGTTTGTAAATCATGCGATCACGTCGTCCCAGGGACAGTTGTCTGCCTCTATTGTGGGGCCAAGTTATCCGACGAGAACCCCCAACAGTCATAGCGACCGGTTTCTGATTCTTGACAATCATTGTTGGATGAGCCCGTCTTTCAGAGTGAGAGCCTGGACCTGACCTCTCCCCTCTCTTCCCTCAACCTCTTCAGCCTCCCCCTCAAGTGGATGACTCTCCTTCCCAGAGTTTAGGAAGGCGTATCTATTCCACCAAGTCTGATTGGTCGGGTTCATTATTAAAATTAGCATTTAATATGTTTCTTTTAGTAAAAAACTCACATCTTTATATTAAAAAGGGCATAATGATACAATACATGTTTATCAAAGAGGAAAGTAATTATTATTAAAAAAATAAAAAAGTAAAATAAAATGCATTATTTGCAAAATCTTTATATCCAAGAATAAATAAGAGGAGGCATATTGGTGACTTGGAAATGACACTGATATTTAACCCGAGTAACATTGGTTTAGCGAAGGTTTTCAGAGACTATCAGGAAGAAGCCCTGAAGTACGTCTGGACTAAGAAAGGAGGAGCTATCTCCAGAGAGGTCTGGAGCAATGTCAACGAGAACTTGGGAGGGAAGAGTATAAGCAGAGCGTCCATTATTAACTTCCTCAACGCCATGGTTGACGAAGGTGTATTGGACTACACGGAGGAGACAGGTAAGGGCGGTTACCACAGGGTTTACAAGCCCAGGCTTGACGAGAGTGAGTTCAAGAAATATCTGGCCGAGACAGTGGTATCCAGCCTCATGAAGGACTTCCCTGAGGAAACTGAACAGGTTCTCAAAATTATGACTTCTTAGCATATATCCGAGCTATCAATATTTTTTAACGACCCCCAACTTTCCTTTATTTTCACTCAACTAGTGCAAAAAGCGTATAGCTCAGCAAAGAGATGTTATTAACCCACCAACTTTCATCCAAGACCCCTATCCCAAACTCCACAGCATTTTTGTGCATAACTGTGGTTTTATTTTGGCTTATTCTTCGATGGCTATTACTCTAAGTGGAAAAGCATCCAAGCCTACCACAGGGATGGGTAGAGCGTAGACCTTCACCCTTGACTTGTGTAGCTTGTCCAAGTTTGCCAGATGCTCGATCAACGGTATGTCCGCTCTGAACAATGCCAGATGGTTTTCGTTTAGGTGGCTCACAGTGTGGGGTATCTCCACTCCTGCAGGGTCGACCCCCATCAACTTCATACCAGTGTCCACTAACCATCTGATGGCTTCAGTCGAGAAATAAGGGGTCTTTCCCATCATACAGAACACAATATCATCCTCTTTTATCCCCCCAGCAGTGTTTACAGCCTCTCTGGTCTGTTCTAGAGTGATCCCTGAATCAGAATATACATCTCTGAGGTCAAGGATCACAGCATCCCCGATGAGCGTCTCAAGGGGTATCTGTGAGAGGTCCATACCGTCTCTGAGACAGTGGAGGGGTGCTTCGATGTGTGTGCCGACGTGATCCATCAGTTCAACATCTGACATGACGTACCATTCCCCTTCAGGACGCACCATACCTGGAACCTCTTCTAGGGCATCGTGGATATTGACAACGAATTTACGTTCTGCGTCCTGAGAGGTGGGCTCAATCACGTGAGTTAAGTCTACCATTCGACCGACCATGGGTTTCCCTTCAGCGATCTTGATCTTGGGGCGGAGGGAATAAGATTATTGGACCAGATAGGGTAGGTGGGCGGAGATCATGCTTGTCATGAGTGTTTGTGTAGAGGGGGGATGCTCTGTGCTATACCGCCAGCCTTATTTAATGTTCAGTTCATATTGACAGTTCGCCATGGGGGTCAAGGAACACCTCTACCCCGTCTTATCGAACCCAAAGTACACCTTCCTCCTCCTCTTCACCATCGGCCTCATACCGCGCCTAGCCATCTGGACAGTGATCCCCGTCGACTGGAACCCCGACTCATTCCACCACTGGCAGATATCCTACCTCACCCTCAAGATAGGCCTCCGCCAGGGGAGACTATGGGACCTCAACGGGTGCGAGTGTTACTGGGGCGTCGTCCCTCACATCGTCAACGCCATCATTATGGGCGTCCTCTCAACACCCTCCATACTCCCCTACAGGATCTTAAACCTCATCCTAGGAAGTGCTAACTCATACCTGATCTACATTGTGGGGCGGGACAACATCTACTGGCGAGTAGGCTTCCTCGCGAGCCTCGCATACGCACTCTATCCCATTGCAGGGGTCTTCGACATCGTTGCATTGCAGGAATCCATGGCCCTCTTCTTCGCCCTCCTCTCTCTGGCGTTATTCAACTCGAAGCCCGGTTGGTCGGGGGGTCTCCTAGCGTTAGCAGCCCAATCCCGGACGGAGTTCTGGTTGGTCTCAATATTCTTCGTCGTGGGAGTGGCGTTAATTGAACGTTGCTCGGAGCGGGCTCAGGCCTTCTCCCTCAGCTGGTTGACGATGATGGGGGTCTTCTGCCTCCTCTTCAGGAATTGGACCTCAAATCCCATCTACCCCCTCTACTGGAGCCTTTTCAACGTGTTCGGGGGTTGGACTGAACAGGGAAGGGGGCTACCCATACACCAGCTCATGGTCTCATGGGCGGGAGAGAAATTACGGGCATGGCCCACTAAGCCCACAGGGCAAGTCCTACTGGGTTCAGCTTTCACCCTCTCAGGCTCCTTCATCCACATGTTCCGCAGCAGGTGGAGGAACTACCAGCTCTCCCTGTTCTTCCTCATATCGGTGGTGGTTTTCGGCCCTATCTTTCTCACCTATTACCCGGACCAATCCAAGCACTTCCTCTACATGCTCCGTATGTCCCTGCCCATCGTTGCCTCAGGTTCAATACTCCTAGCCTCCCTCCTGTATCGTGCCTTGCTCAGGCTCCCGGGAAGCCTACAGAAAAAGTTGCCCTTAGAAGGGATCATTGTCGCATTGATGCTTGTACCCTATGGATCCCTGATCCCAGCTTATGGTCGCTTCCAGACGGGGACTCTCGTCGCCTTTACAGTTGCCGATGAAGCTATTGACCATTATCGAGGGGGCACCATAGTCTGCGACAACCCCACCGTGAACTATAGGCTAGTCTCCAAGTGGGGTGTCAGGGCGTCCTCCCTACTCGGGAATCACTACTCCCCACACTATTACGGGGTGACAGAGCCAACCGAGTACGCTAGATGGTTCGACGATCACAATGTGACCCTCTGGCTCCACTGTGGTTGGGACGCAGAGCCTGTCTGGAGGGTGATGGATGCAGGGCTCCCCCGGCTCCTTACGCTCCAAGAGACAGTCCATGGGGTCAGGATTTACAGGGTGAACCAGACGGTCCTCGGAGCCATCCTCAGCCCTTAAGCGGGACAGGGAAACCCCCTTATCTTGTCGAGACTCAGATCTAGGAGGAACATAGGATGGGGTCTTCAGCGATAGTATACCACCCGGATGTCAAGGGATACGATTTTGGACCCGGCCACCCGTTCAGGGGGGAGAGGTTCTCCCGCTTCATGGCGCTCCTCGAAAGACACGGCATCTTCAATGATACGGGGATATGTCGGGTGAAACCGGGACCGGCTGAAAACGGATTGCTGAGCCTCGCCCATTCAGAGCGTTATCTGAGGGACGTAGAGCGGTATAGCGAGAGGAACACCCCGTTGACACCCGACACCCCACTGACACCTGCCATCGAAAGGGCGGCCCGTCTCATAGTGGGGGCTTCCGTCAGGGCGGGGGAGATGGTGGTCAGTGGGGAGGTCGCAGTGGCTGAGGGGGTCGGTGGGGGGCTCCATCACGCAGGTAGAGGTTATGGTGGAGGGTTCTGTGTCTACAACGATGTCGCCATCTGCACATTGAACCTACTGGAACGCCTCGGCCTCGACAGGGTTATGATCCTCGACTCAGATGTCCACGCCGGGAACGGGACCATGGATATCTTTTACGGGGACCCCAAGGTCCTATTCGTATCGGTCCACCAGGACCCCCGGACCATCTATCCTAGCACAGGCTTCATCCATCAGACGGGTGAGGGGGCCGGGGAGGGCTACACGGTGAATGTCCCGCTCCCCCCAGGGGCTGGCGACGGGTGTATGGCCCTGTTCCTCGATGAGGTCTTCATACCCCTGGCTGAGGAGTACAAACCCCAGATCATCATCAGGAACGGTGGGACTGACCCCCACTACCTCGACGGCCTGGGCAGTCTTAAACTCACCTTCCAGGGGCTCTGGGGGATCGGAGCAGCGGTAGCAGAAGGGTCAAGGACGGCTGGGTGCGGTGTGGTAGACCTCTGCTGCAGTGGATACAACCCCTCAACAGTCGCCGAGGGGTGGGTCTCATTGCTTTTCGGCGTTCTGGGTAGGGATAACCCAAGCGTTGACCCGCAGCCGCTTCCACCTGCTTCTGAGGGAGCTCTGAGGGAGACAAGGAGGGTGATCGGTCGGGTGAAAAGTGAGCTTGAAGGGAGATGGGGCGTCTTCTGATAGCGTTGGATAACTGATATTTTAATACCATAGAACGCGATTTAAGACAAGGAGTTAAAATGGCCTTGAAAAGGCTGATCATCCCCTACGCCGTGGACGACGGTAGGAGCGGTCAACAGTTCACCAAGGAGCTGGAGATGGCCACCGTACTAGGCCTCGCCGATGCCCGGAGGAGGGGGAAGCCCCTCGAAGCTATGGTCAAAGCGAGGTACCCCCTCATGCTGAGGAGGTTCGAGGGGAGCTCCATCATCATCGATCTCCTGGGCCTCCACCGGACAAGGCTCAGGCACAACTTTATCCCGGATGTAAAGGGGTTTGTAGAGAGGCTTGAGAAGGTCTGCGAGGCCCCCCGGGTCTACCTCGAAGAGCTGAAGAGGCTCTCTGACCATTTCAAGGACTATCCTAAGTACGAGACCCTCGACATGGGGTATCTCATCAAGCCGGGAAGAGTCGATGAATTGGAGCGCCTTGTCAAGAAGACCGTGGAATTAGGTCCAAAAAATAAGCCTGAGCTCTTTGAATCGGTCCTGGACAGAAAGGAGATCAAGGGGGTGGTCGACTCCTTCAAGGACCTCAGGGAGGCAGTCTCTCAAGACCAAAAAGCCCTACATAGGGCAAAGAGGGGGTTGAGAGATACCCTTGACATCGCTCGGAAGGTCATCAAGGAAGAGGTCCAGAACGTCAAGGACAGCAGTAAAAAGATCCAAGCCCAATACAAGGCTTCCCTCAAGAAGAAGAGGACCCGGCTCAAAAAAAAGTTGGACCGGGACATCGCGCGCATCAAGAAGAAACACAGGAAGGAGACCCGCCCCCTCAGGGATGAGAGGACTAAGCGTCGGAGGAAAGTGACACGGTCCCGTAAGAGGATCGAGAGGATGGAGAAAAAGGGAGAGACTAAAAAGAAGCTCAAAGACGAGAGGGATGCTCTGAAGGAACTGGAGATAAAGTTCTTGGAGCTAGACGACGCGGTCAGCAACCTCGACAAACAGATGAGGGGGGAGGTCAAGGCCCTGAGGGACAAATACAAGACTGACATAGACCTTGAAAAGGATAAGATAAAGGAGGAGCGGAGGGCAACCCGGGAGAAGACCAAGGAGCATGAAGCCCTCGATAAGGAGATCAGATCCAAGGCTGACGGTATTGGCAGGCAGATCGACGCCCTCATAACTAAGAAGAGAAACAGATACCGTACCCTGGGAAAATACAAGGTCAACTTAGAGACGAAAGACGCCGAGATAAACATCCCCTTCTATATCTACCAGTTCCAGGGGAGACGTTTCGATTACTATCCCCCCGTCGAGGTGGTCGGCACCCCAGGGCTCCTCTCAAGGTTCAGGAGGATGCTGGCCGATAACCTCGAGAGTAAGCTAAACACCCTCATCAGGCCCCAGAGTGACACAACAGAAAGGTTCCTGTCTAAGGTTATAGGGGCACTGCGGAGGAAGACCCCAATTCGCGAGGCCTACCGGGATGAGTTTGAGAAGATCAACCTGTTCTGCAATAGTGCAGCGATCGGCCAGATGATGCTCGGTCTGTCAAAGTTGAGGGAGGGGGGTTGGCTCAACGACAGCGAGTACATCAGGCTCCAGGATTTACTTGTAAAACACCTTTCAGAGGTCCCCCGTCCATAACCTTAAGGCTTCAATCCCTCTAATTCGCTCTGACATGTCCGAATACAGGGACCTCGGTGTCGATGTCAGGAAGGAAGGGATCCAAGCCTTCAAAGGAGCGGTAGACGACCTATTCCCAGGGGCTTTCTGCGTTGTGACCCGCGACCCCTCAAACCCCAACTCAGGCCTAGTCTCCCATACCGACTCAGCTGGGAGCAAGCCCATACTCAGCTACTTAGGCTACAGAGAGTCTGGAGACCCCTCATGGTTCGAAGGACTGGCCCAAGACGTTGTCGCGATGAACATTGATGATATCCTCTGTGTCGCAGCTGAGCCTCTGTCTTTCATCGACTACATAGCCTACAACACTATGCTCATTGACAGGGTAGAGATGCTCGCCGCCCTCTCACGGGGTTTCAAGGAGACCTTCAGGATGCTCGCAGAGGGGGGTCTGCAGATCCTCTTCGGCGGGGGTGAGACCGCTGATCTCCCTGACCAGATGAGGACTCTAGATGTCTGCGGAGCAATCTTCGGGAGGGTCGACCTCAATCGGGTTATCACTGGCTACGAGATCGAGGTCGGGGATCTGATCGTCGGCCTCAGGAGCGGGGGGAAAGAGGGACTAGAGGGGGGGGAGAACAGCGGCATTATGTGCAACGGCTTAACCCTCGCTCGTAACCGCCTCATACGCCGGGATTACCTCGAAAGATACCCTGAGCTCGCCCATCCGGGAGGGGGGAGGTTTGTTGGTCGATTCGGACTGGATGACAGTCCTGGGAATCTAGGGATGACAGTGGGTGAGGCTCTGACCTCCCCGACCAGGATCTACGCCCCCCTCGTGGCAGAGGTGATAAAGAAGGTGGGGGGCTCGATCCATGGTATGGTCCACAACACAGGCGGGGGTCAGACCAAATGCCTAGGGTTGGGGAGAGGGATCAGGTATGTAAAAGATAGACTGCCTGAGCCTGACCCGATCTTCCATCTCATACAAGGTGAGGGGGGCATCAAGTGGGGGGAGATGTACGAGGACTTCAACATGGGGATAGGGTACGAGTTCATCGTCGACCCCGAGGCAGCCGAGGAGGTTATCGGGACAGCAGAGGATTTCGGGATCGGGGTTCATGTCGTCGGTCACTGCGAGAGAGCCGACGGCGGTAATAGCCTGGTCATCGAGTCCCAGTTCGGCAGGTTCCTCTACAGTCGGAGTTAGGGACCTTATGAGCCCTGAGCGTAGGCCAAATTCTTAAAGGAAGACCACCAACCCCTTCATCTGGGGTCAGTTTGATAGTCAATGTCGGCTCCATAAGCCTCGATACCACGAGGACCCCCTTCAGGACCGCGACGGAGATCCTAGGGGGTTCTGGGACCTACTTCAGCATCGCCGCAGGTCTCTTCGCAGAGACAGGGCTGGTTGGGGTGGTGGGGAGCGACTTCCCCGAGAAATACCTAGAGTTCCTGAGGGAGCGGGTCGACCTCACCGGCCTCGTCGTCGAAGAAGGCAGGACCTTCAGGTATGACTCAAGTTTTGGCTACGACCTTGGGGTCAGGACCGCCAACAAGACCGAGTTAAATGTATTCGGTCTGTGGAGCCCCGAGGTCCCAGAGGAGTACCGTGAGGCCAAGTACCTCTACTTGGGGAATGTGGGTCCCCTGCAGCAGCTCAACGTCTTGGACCAGATGGGTGACCCCGAGCTGACCATCGTCGACACAATAGAGTTCTGGATCGAGAACAGTAGGGAGGAACTCTTGGAGGTGATCTCAAGGGTTGACGGTGTGTTTCTCAACGACGAAGAGGTCAGACAGATCTGCGAGACGCCAAACATCGTGGGTGGCGCAAGAAAGCTCCTAGACAGGGGCGCCCAGTTCATCATAGTAAAGAAGGGGGAACATGGCTCCATCCTGTTCACGGAGGATTATATTTTCCCTACCTGTGGATACCCCCTCAGAGAGATAAGTGACCCCACCGGCGCCGGGGACTGCTTTGCCGGCGGTTTCATGGGCCACATCGCCCGCTCAGGTAAAGTCGACCCTAGCATCATGAAGGAGGCGGTGGTCTACGGCAACGTCATGGGGTCCTTTGCCGTTGAGAGGTTTGGGGTCGAGAGGTTCATATCGTTGACCATGGAAGACATCGAGGAACGTTACAGTAAGTACAAGACCATGGTCACCTTCTAGCGGTCAGGGTCCCTCCGTAAAATAGTTAACACCCTTCAGAGCATGGATCCAGGGAGAATGGCTTCATCCACGATAAGTGCCAGATGGCTCTCAGTGATGCTCGAAGCCGCGGAGAACGTACGTATCAGTGTCAGAAAAGCCCTGCTAAACAGGGGGTCTCTGGAGACCCCGGCGTTGAAGCAAAAGCTTGACGATGAGGCTCAGAAAGCCATCAGACAGACCCTGACGGAGTCGGGGATCCCAGTCAGGGTGATCAGTGAGGAGGGGGACTACACCCTGGGGAGTAAAGGCCCATTCCTGATAGTCGACCCCCTTGATGGGACCACCAACATGGCCCGGGGTATACCCTTTGCCTGCACGAGCCTTGCCCTGTCCGACATCCCCCGGCTCTCGGGTCTGGTGATCGGCCTCGTCAAGGACCTCTACACCGGGGATGTCTACAAGGCTGAGCGGAACAGGGGGGCTTGGAGAAGCGGTAAACGTATAGCCCCCTCTAGATCCAGGCATCTCTCCAACGCGATTGTCTCTCTGGATATCAGCAAGGGCACCCCCGTTGAGGGTGTGGAACGTCTGATAACCAGCGCGGGGCATATCCGCCAGATGGGCTCAGCAGCGCTCTCTCTGTGCCACCTAGCCTCAGGGAATATAGACGCCCACATCGACGTGAGGGGGAAACTGAGGGTAACCGATGTTGCAGCGGGCATCCTCATCCTTGAGGAAGCGGGGGGTGCCATCCGGATCGACGGTGCAACGGGGAGCGATATAGGACTCTCTCGGGAGAGTACCTTGAAGCTGGTAGCAGCCTCCAGCCCCTGGACCCTAGAAGAGGTCCTCGGTACCCTCTCCTAGGTGCAAGCGCCTTGAGATTCCCCGGGCCACTGGTCTCAGCCGTCTTCTTGGGGAGACCCAACCGGTTCCTAGGGGAGATCATGGTTGGGGGCAAGGAGTCCCAGTGCTTCATCCCGAACCCTGGGAGGATGGAGGAACTCCTCTATCCAGGGGCCGAGGTCTACCTCCTGGAGAAGCGTTCGGAGACCCGGAAGACCGCATACAACCTCGTCCTCGTAGACTTAGGAGGCACCCTTATCAGCGTTGACTCCTTCACACCCAACAGAGTGGTGAATGAATCCATCGAGAGGGCTACCATCCCAGAGTTCAGCGGCCTCCAAGTAGAAAAACCCGAGTACACCTTCGGCGAGTCTCGGCTCGACTTCCTCCTATCCAGTGGATCCGAATTATTATTCCTTGAAGTAAAGTCCTGCACCCTGGTAAGGGATGGGGTTGCCCTCTTCCCAGACGCCCCAACCATCAGAGGCCGCCGACATCTTGACACTCTGGTGGAGGGTCTAAGCCTCGGACGAGCGGCCGTCTTCTTCCTGATCCAGAGATCCGACGCTGAATTATTCAGGCCTAACGAGGGGACCGACCCCGCGTTCGCAGATAAGCTGAGATCAGCCCACCGCCAAGGGGTGGAGGTCTATGCTTATTCTTCCAAGGTGACTTTGGAAGGGGTGTTTCTAGATCACCGGGTGCCTGTGGAGCTCTGAAAGTCTTCTGAGGACTCCTCCCTTCAACGAAGAGTGGAAATAACGGGAATTTTAGCGATAAAGCTGAAGATATTGAGGAAAAAATCGTTTTAGAGCGAAAACGGCATGGAAATCATTTTTATTGTCCTGTACCCTTTTACTGGAAAAGGGGAGCCAGGTGGTCTGGCTGGCTCTGATTCAAGGATGTCCGTTGGAATGGACGCTCTCGAAACCTGAAGGGGTTTGTGGGAACTGTGTCAAATCGTGAGCGCATAGAGAAGGCTGCGGAGGCCGTGGAGAGGCGTTACGAGGAGCGGGACCGCATGCTCGACAAGAGGCAGGAAGACTTCAAGGTAATCGAGGAGGTCTTCGATCGCCCCACACGTGAGGGGGTCTACAAGCTCATACGCCAAGGCATTATACTAGACATCGAGGGCGTTATCAAATCCGGGAAGGAAGCTAGGATCTACTGGGGCAGTGGGAGTGAGGAACAGGAGATTGCCATCAAGATCTACTACACATCTACCGCTGATTTCAGGCGGGGGATGCTCAAATACATTGAGGGGGACCGGAGGTTCAAGAAGGTGAAGAGGAGCCCCAAGGGAATAGTGTACGCCTGGACCCAGAAGGAGTTTAACAACCTCCAGCTCGCCGAGGAGGCTGGGGTCAACAGCCCAAGGCCTATTGCGTTCAACAGGAACATCCTGGTGATGACCTTCATAGGAGAGAATGGATTCCCTGCACCCCTCCTCAAGGAGATCGATCCCTTAGACCCTGAGGAGTTCTACCTAGAGCTCCTGAATGAGATACGGCTCCTGTACACCAAGGTTGATCTGGTCCACGGGGATCTGAGCGAGTACAACATAATGATGTGGGAGGGGAGACCGGTCATATTCGATATCTCCCAAGCCCTCCTCAAGGAACACCCCCTCGCCGAGCCTCTCCTCAAGAGGGATATCGCCAACATAAACACTTATTTCACCCGGTTAGGAGTGGAAGTCGTCAACACCGATAAGATAGAGATGTGGGTAAAAGGTGAATCAAAGGAGCTATCTTAAGATCCCCAAGGAGAGGATCGGGGTCCTCATCGGACCCAAGGGTAAGACCAAGAGGAGGATAGAGAACCGCCTCGGAGTCGCCCTAGAGATCGACAGCGACACTGGCTCGGTCGAGATCGCCATAAACCCAGAGAACAAGGACCCCACCACAATCTTCACAGTCCAGAACGTTGTAAAGGCCATAGGGAGAGGGTTCAGTCCCAGACGATCGGTTATCTTGACCGAGGACGGGTACGATCTCCACATCATAAATCTCCCCGAGTTCGTCGGTGAATCAAAGAACGCCGTGGCACGGGTAAAAGGCAGGATCATCGGCAGGGGAGGCCGCTCAAGGGAGCTCATAGAAGAGCTCACGGAGACCCGTATCAGCGTCTACGGGGACACTGTCGCCTATATCGGGACCTCCCAGAACCTTGAGGCGGCGAGAGAGGCGATCATGAGGCTCATCCAGGGCGCTTTCCACAAGTCGGTGTGGAACTTCCTCTATGCCTGGCGACGGAAAATGAAAAAAGATAGGGGTGAACTCTGGTATGAGAGCCCAGATCAGAAGGCGGAGTTGAGGGAAAAATAACCGAGACAGTTTATCAGTCGATCAGCCCCTCGGATTTTTTCTACAGGAACAGGGAGATTGCGGGATTCAGTAATCCGAGCAGGGCGATATACGCTGGTTTCAGGGAGCTGCTGGAGAACGCTCTTGACGCTTGTGAGGTCCAGAGGGTCCCCCCGGATATATTCCTCAGGCTCAGTGAGGAGACTGTCTCGGATGGTGGCACCAGCACCTACACCATGAGGGTCGAGGACAATGGTACAGGCCTACCATCTGACCAGATCCCTCATGCCTTCTGCCAGGTGTTCTATGGCTCCAAGTACACCCTGAAACAGGCTAGAGGTACCTTCGGCCTCGGGGGGACTATCACCATCCTGTATGGGCAGATCACAACCCATAAGCCAGTGAGCATTACTTCAAGCACAGGCAGCGACATCCATGAATACACGATGATGATCGATATAGAGCACAACGAGCCCATCATCCTCAGCCATAAAGTCATCGAGAATGATAAGAACTGGCGGGGCACCATCGTCGAACTCCAGCTTGAGGGGGATTACAGTAGGATCAAGTCAAGACTCCTCGACTATCTTAAACAGACGGCGATGGTCAGCCCTTACGCTGACATCACTTTTATCGACCCGGCTGGACGCCTGTTCCGTTTCAAACGGGGTACCGAGAAGATGCCCCCTCTCCCTGAGTCGGTGAAGCCTCACCCCCATGGCATCGATGTCGAGAACTTCCGGAGGCTCGTCGCCATCACCAAGACCAAGACGATGTACGACTTCATGATAGAACACTTCCAGGGTGTTGGTACGACCACCGCTGAGAAGTTCCTCAATGCCGCTGGTATCAGCCTCAAGGCAAAGCCAAGAACCCTGAGGCCAGGGGATATAGTCAAACTAGTCAGGGCCGCCCGGGAGTACGGGGACTTCAAACGGCCCGATGCAAGCTGCCTCTCCCCCATTGGGGAGGACCTCCTTGAGAATGGGATCAGGAAAGAGCTGGGCCTCACCGATCAGGACTTTCTCAAAGTGGTGACAAGGAAACCCTCCACCTACCTCGGGTTCCCCTTCATCGTTGAGGCGGCCATCGCCACCGGTAAGACCATCCAGAAACAGTTCAAGGGGATCACCATCATCAGATTCGCCAACAGGATCCCCCTCCTATTCGACGAATCCAGTGGTGTCGTCTGGAAGACAATAAACAAGATAATCCACTGGGACACCTACAAGGTCTCCTCGGAGACTCCCATGGTTATAGTCGTCCACGTCTGCTCCACCAAGATCCCCTACAAGACCGTGGGCAAAGAGTATATGGCCGACCAACCCGAGGTGGAGCGGGAGGTCACCAACACCGTCAGGGAGGCAGCCAGGGCCATGAGGCTGTTCATATCCCGACGCATCAGAATCGCAAGGGACAAACGCCGTGTTAATGTCTTCGCAAAGTACCTTCCCAAGATAGCTGAGATAGCAACTAAGCTCTCAGATCGGGAGGACCCCCCCAACATCAAACCCCTGCTAGCAACGGTTAGCAAGGACATACCAGAGGTCGAGAAGGAGTTAGAGGAGTTGACCACTATTGACGGAGGAAACAATTGAGGAATCCGAGAGGCAGAAGAACGCCAACGAGGCAAACCTGAACCAGCTGGGAGCTCTGATCTACGATCAGATCCAGAACCAAGAGTTCCCCTGGATCATGATGCAGAGTAGGTCCAGCGACAACGTCTACTACGACGAAGATGTCCGCCAGTTCGTTTTGGGGGACAAGACTGTCCGTCGCCACAGCAGGAATGTACGGAACATCCGTCCTTTCACCCAGTTCCTCTGGACCGCCTGGTTTGCCCGGGAGCTTGTCCGCCTCAAGAAGACCAGCACCCTCAGAGAGGTCTACTACTCCGCGAGGGGCCAGAGAGACATCCAGTTCAAGGACCAGTCCGACTCAGATTATACCATAACTGACCTAGAGGTTGCCCTCAACAGGCCTCGGGAGTCATTCAACATCTACCCCAAGGATCGGGGAGCAATCTACGGCGACCTCAACATCGAGTACACCTTCCCCCCAGCTTACGAGGGGAGGGTCAAGAACCTCACCGACAACCCCGATGGCGCGCCCATCGGTCGGAGCCTCACCAGCTCCAAGTTCCTAGACACAACCGCTGACAAAGTGATTGTCATAGAGAAGGATGCGATGTTCGCGAGGTTCGTCGAGGAGAATGTCCACGAAAATTTCAACGCTCTCCTGATGCAGACCGAAGGCATACCCAGCAGGTCCGCCCGGATGGTGATCCGCCGCCTCAACCAAGACAAGGAGCTCCCCATCTATATCCTCACTGACGGTGACCCGTGGGGGCTCCATATCGCTATGGTTATCATCTCGGGGTCGGCGGTCGCCGCTCATCTGAGGGGGCTCACCACCCCGGATGCCCATTGGATCGGGGTCTGGGGGTCTGATGTTAGGAAGTACAAGATCCCCACCGAGCCTCTCTCTGAGACTGACCTTAAAAGGCTCCATGAGCTTAAAGAGGATCCTAGATACGACGACGAACTCTGGCTTAAGGAGATCGAGATATATCTAGAGATGGAGAGGAAAGCCGAGCTTGAAGCTTTCAGCGCCAAGGGGCTAACCTATATAGTCGATAAATACCTCCCCGACAAGATCGAGGCTGTGTGAGACATCTTAATTTATTAGCCCATGGGAGAATAAGTGTGAGCAATCCATGTCCGACGAAAAGAGGCTCACATTTTCAAAACTGGCAGTGAATATACTCGGCGTCATCCTCCTCGCTCTAGGCATTGTGATAGCATACTACTCCAACCAGGCCAACCTAGGTTACGCTGACCCCGGCATCTTCACCCCTATCGGTCTCTTGGTTGCCCTACTCGGAGGGCTCATGACGGCAGCGTGGGAGGGCTGACTCTGGGAAAGCCCAATGTAAGAGGGGTGGTCCTCGCTGGGGGTCAGGGAACCAGATTCCGGCCTTTGACCTTCTATTTCCAGAAGTGCATGATCCCGGTTGGCGAGGAGCAGAAACCCGTACTGGACTACATTGTCCGCCTTTTCAGCTATCATGGGTTCAGAGATGTGGTCCTCCTGGTTGGGTACAAACACCAGCAGATAAGGAACTATTTCAATGATGGGAGCCGTTTCGGTGTCAAGCTCCGGTACGTCCTCGACAAACCCCAGTACAAGGGGAGCGCCAATGCCATTTTGAACGCCTACAACCAAGAGGTACTTACCAAAGATGACATCCTGGTGGTCTACTATGGGGACATCCTCTCGGACTTTAACCTGAGGGAGATGGTAGATCAGCATATAGAATCGGAGGCTGTAGCCACTATAGCCCTAGCGAAGGGTTTCAGGGTGAGGGTAGGGACCGCGGACATCAAGGAGGGGTTCATCACCAAGTTCCACGAGAAGCCGGAGATCGAGGAGCCTGTGAGCGTGGGCATCTTGGTGTTGAGCGGGCAGGTTCTTGAGAGGATGGAAGATATGCGGGACGAGCTCGGCGCTGACACCTTCGACCTTATGGGGGACATGGTCCCGCACCTCATCGAGGACGGCTCGCCCGTCAAGGGCTACCTCAGCGAGGCCTTCTGGTACGACCTGGGATCCCTGGAGAGATACGAGCATTTTGAGAGTGAGGGCCTCTACAAGCTGCTCAAGTATCTGGAGAAATAACGAAAGACATCGCAACATTTCTTAACCAAAACGCTATCAACAATACAGGCGATCTATTTGAAAGCTCTAGTTCTAGCAGGGGGGTTCGGCACAAGGCTCCGGCCTCTGAGCTGCACCCGCCCCAAGATGCTTTTCCCCCTGGGCAACCAAGCCATGTTGGATTGGACCCTCAACAACCTCTCCAAGGGAGGGGTAGACACAGTGGTCTTAGCCGTGAACTACATGGCGGAGGCCTTGGTCCGATATTTCGGCCCAACGAAGTTTGACCTCGGGATCATATACTCCCGTGAGGCGAGGCCTCTGGGGACCGGTGGACCCATTCTGAAAGCCAGGGAGCACCTTGTGGATGGGGAGCCCTTCCTGGTCCTCAACGGGGACATCATCTCCGATATCGACTACAGACGCCTCGTCGAATACCATAAAAACAACGGGGCAACAGCCACCATCACCCTCATCAGGGTGCCCGATCCCAGCCGCTATGGCGCCGTTGAACAGGACAACGAAGGAAGGGTTATCCGGTTCGTGGAGAAACCTGAGAGGGGGACAGCCCCCAGCAATCTCATCAACGCAGGTGTCTACGTCCTTGACAAAGAGGTTCTAAACTATATCCCAGAGGGACGGAAAGTCTCAACAGAGCAAGAGATCTTTCCTATCCTAGCCAAAGAGGGGAAGCTCTACGGATACGAAGCCCATGGTCTGTGGATCGATATCGGGGTTCCCGAGGCCTATCTCGAGGCGAATCAGCAGATACTTGAGAGGCTGGAAGACGGGGCCAACGGTGAGGGCACCGATGTCAACAAGACGGCTGAAATAATCAGCCCTTCCTACCTCGGCGACGGGGTTGTGGTAGGCGCTCACTCCATTGTAGGGCCCAACACCTCTGTCTCTGATCACGTCCACATAGGGGAGGGATGTAGGATCGAGAACTCCATCATCTTCGCTGGGGCTACTATAGGGGATTACTCCTCTGTCAGGAACGCGATCATCGGGGAGAATGCCTCTATCGAACGGTGGGTGAAAGTCGAGTCGGGAAGCCTCATCGGGGACTATGCCACAATCAGCGACGGTGTCACTATCACTGAGGGGGTCTCCATCTGCCCCTCCAAGACCGTGAGCGAGAGCATCCTCCAACCACGACAGGTGATGTGATGGCGCGGCTCTTTGGGACCAACGGGGTCCGAGGGGTCGCTAACAAAGAACTAACCGTCGAGATGGTCCTCAAGCTGGCTGCGGCTGTCGGTTCCTATTTTGGTGGGGAGATCGCCATTGGTAGAGACGGTCGGACCACGAGCCCTATGTTCAGAGACGCCGCAGTGAGCGGTCTCATTTCCGTGGGCTGCAAGATCCGGGACGCTGGGATGTTACCGACACCCGCCCTCCAATACGCCGTGAAGAGCGGGGGATTCTCTGGAGGGGTGATGATCACAGCCTCCCACAACCCACCAGAGTTCAACGGTTTAAAGGTCATCGCGGGGGATGGCGTCGAGGCCTCCCGGGTACAGGAGACTGAGATAGAGGGAATATTCTTCGGTGAAGGCCCTGAGCCTTCGCCCTGGGATGGGGTCGGGTCGATCGGGAGGTTTGAGGCTCTGACCCCGTATAAAGAGGCGGTCCTCTCCCATGTGGATCTGAAAGTGATCCGTGGAGCCCGCTTAGGCGTCGCACTGGACCCCGGGAACGGGGTCACAGCCCTCTCAGCGCCCATGATCGCCTCTGAGCTGGGCAGCGGAGTCTTCACCATCAACGTAGAAGTGGACGGCAGGTTCCCCAACAGGGTCTCAGAGCCAAAACCCGACAACTTAGGAGGGCTCCAGAGACTGGTCCGGTCTTCGGGCGCCGATCTAGGGGTGGCCTTCGACGGTGACGGGGATAGATCCATATTTGTGGACGAGAGGGGTGAGGTTCACTGGGGAGATCGTATCTTCGCGCTGTTGGCAAGAGAGTTCGTGAACCAGAACCTCGGGGCGAGGGTGGCTTCGGCGGTGAATTCATCCCAAGCATTACATGAGGTCGTGGAGGCTGCTGGCGGGAGCATAGTCTGGACACGGGTGGGGAGCGTCGTTATATCCCGGACTATGGTTGATAAGGGAATCATGTTTGGTGGGGAGGAGAACGGTGGCATCATGTACGGCCCGCATCTCCAAGTGAGGGATGGTTCCATGGCTATGGCCCTCGTGATGGAGGTGATGGCGAAGACAGGTAAACCCCTCTCGGAGCTCATCAGCGAACTTCCCCAGTACTCTCAGATGAAGACCAAGATCGCCTGCCCTGAGGAGCTGAAGCCCGAAGTCCTCGAAGCCCTACGGGGGCGAGTGGAGGCGCCCAAGGTGGATACCATAGACGGGATCAAGCTCGTCTATGACGACAGGAGTTGGATCCTCTTCAGGCCCAGCGGCACTGAGCCTATATACAGGATCTACGCCGAGGCTAAGAGCCAAGATAGGGTCGAGGAGCTCATCGAGGAACATAGCGCCCTCATAGAATCCGTAGTTGACTCACTGAAAAACCCGAGTTAAGGCCTCATAGCCTCAGCGAGTTCCAGCAACTTCGACTGAGGGTTATCGGCTTTCACCACGCCACTGGCGACCAATACACCCTCTGAACCAAGTCGGAGGGCTGCTGCGACGTCTTCACCGCTTGTTATCCCCGCCCCACAGAGGACCTTCACGCCGGGATTTACACTGTGGACGGCCTCGACCGCTCCCGATACAACCTCCGGCTTTGACTGGGAGACGGGTATGCCCGTGCCTATGAGCTCAGGTGGCTCTATAGCGATAATATCAGGCCCATGAGGGGCGACAGAGCGCCCTGTCTCTACCGTGTCGACGCATACCACCTGTAATAGTCCCGCTGCCCTCGCCCGTCTCACGGTCTCCTCGATGGTTTTCAGGGGCAACCGCCTCTCGGAGTGGTTGATCAGAGTGCCGGCGCACCCTGCGTTTACTATCGCTTCCGGGAGGGAGTGGCCTGTATGTTTACCGTATTTGATGGGGTCAATGTGTTGGGCGAAGACGGGTATCTCGGCGGTATCTAGGACGGGTCGGAGGTCGACGGTCTGTGGTGAGACCGCCACACATATGTCGGTGGCCTCCGAGACCTCCTGGGCGATGTTGGCGAGCCTCACTGCATACTCGCCTATGCCTCTCTGATAGGCCTTG
>JASFTK010000005.1:0-36212 GCA_050053595.1 Candidatus Bathyarchaeota archaeon
GTCAAAATGAATGTTAATGTCTTTAACTATCTGAGGAACTATGCCTTTTTCTAAATCTTCTATTATCCTTTTTCTTCTATCAAATCTGAGCAAGTCCAAGTCTCTCAGCATGTTACCTAATTCTTCATCCCTTGACTCGATATACTCCGCAAACTTCATGGGCAACAATATCTTGTCCACAGATTGCTCAGTACGCCCCCTTCTCCCGGGCAACCGTTCCGCAGCACTTCGGATGTCCAGATTATGCGAGCCCGTCATAAGTACCGTCGAGTTGGATAAACTGCCCAAGTCAGAGAGATATTTAATCCCTTTTTGCCAGTCTCTCACAGCCGATATCTCATCAAGAAAAATGAATCTCGTCGTATCAGAAAATCGATCACTGTAACCAAGATATTCCTCAATTATCGAAACAAGTTTAGATGGCCCCTCAACCAGATCACAGGTGTAATAAAATATCCTCCTCGGAGAAACGCCCCCCCGAAGTAAACGCCCTATCATCAGTTTAACTAAGGTTGTCTTACCGACCTGACGAGGGCCCCTCAGGGTATAAATGGCCCTCGAATCAAGGTCAAAAAAACGCCGTATTCTAGGATCCCACTTGATTGTAGAATCGTTAAAATCAACGATGTGCCGATCGGACTCTATTCTCTCTGAACCCATCCACCATGGATTCTGGATAACTAGAGACGACATACCCTTCTGGTCATACCATTGAACACTTACTTATAAACATGTGTTCAACCAATAGAACATCACTCATACCGTGGATTTTTCGTCACACTATTCAAGCACCTAGAATGAGTTCACACAACATCCATGGAAATAAACTCGAAAAGACCCTCCCATTCAAAGATGACCCACGACAACCGGTTCTGGTCCGTCGCCCTCACCGTCTACGCCGTGGAACGTGTAAAAACACCATCATTGAGACCGATTGCATGGGGGGCTGATCGCCTTATGATACGAAGAAGGCTGAGTGGAGACTCATTCAACTGATTTGCTGTAAGGATGGTTACCTGTATACATCCTAGGGAAACTGCTCAACCGGGTTGAGCATATATATGATCCGTTGAACGTGAGGAAAAAGAACCAGCAGCCCCCTCTATGAGCTAGATACCGATTCTCCCACATCGACTTCCATCCCAGACCATCCACAAACTCCTACACGGGGACCCCCTGGAGGCCTCACCCTGCAAAATTATCTGCGGGGAAAGCCGCTGCTCCCCCGGGAACCAAGTATCACGTCAATTTGTTGGGCGCCCGCTAGTCCTTTCCCAACCTCTCTAGCTGTTCCACTGCGTACTCCCTTATTCGCCGGGGCTCCTGGAGGTCGGCCACGATCTCTCCATCCACCACCAAGGGCACCAGCATAGCCTCCATCTCCCCGCTGCACACCGGACAGACGGGGGCTGGAGTGTCTTCCCTTAGGACCAGATCCTCAAGGCATCCCGGACATCTCCAGACCTGCTTCCTGCCCCCCATCTTCCCCCGCTTGGCCGCGGGTTTCCCCTCCACCTCGACAATGTCAAAAGCAAAGTCCACCGCGGGGGCACAGCTCACCCAGGTACCGACGCCGAAGCCGTCAGCACCGGCCTCCCCCAGCCTCCTCACCTCCTCAGCGTCCAAGCCTCCTGAGACGAAGATCCCGACATCTCCGTATCCCCGGAGGTTTAGCTCCCAGCGTACCTCCCTTATGATGGCAGGGAAATCCCCTCTCCTTGAGCCCGGTGTGTCCAACCTCACAGCTGAGAGCCCCCCCTCCAGGGCCTCCGCCGCCCTCACCGCTTCGACCTTCTCATCCCAGTAAGTGTCCACCAACGCCACCCTGGGGACCTCAGGCTCCATCACCTCGTCGAAAGCCTTCCAAGCCTCCACCTGGTCCCCGAAGACGATCATCAGCGAGTGGGGCATGGTCCCCATGGGATCTTCCCCGATGGTCTCAGCCCCCAGGAGGGTAGAGACGCCGTCAAGACCCCCGATGAAAGCAGCCCGGTCAAGGGCAGGAGCCAGTGCCGGGTGGGCTCTCCTGGCACCGAAAGCAACCGTTAGCTTATCCCCTGCTGCTAGCTTCACAGCTGCTGCCCTTGTCGCGACCCCAGACTCCTGGCAGAGGAAGCCCAGGAGCGGGGTCTCAAGGTGACAGAAGTCATGGTAAGCGCCCTCCACCACCATCACCGGCTCCCTGACCCCCCTACGGTCCACCGGGTGAAAGAGACTCCCCTCGGGCATCGAGTAGACATCCACGGGCACCCCCTCGAAGAGTCGGGCTGTCTCCTCCACCCCGCAGAGGACCCCCCACGGGGCGCCGTCGGGGATGGTGGAGGCGGTGACCTCGGCTGTGACAGTCACACCGTCCTTCCCTTTCGCCTCCAGTATCTGTCTGGTCCTCGTGAAGTAGACATCGGTGGTCCTGCCCCCCTTTATCTCGTCTCCGGATGCGACGTGGAATTTTCTCAACCCTCATCCCCCTTTAGGAACCCCTCAATGAGTCCCTCAGACGAGGTGATCTGTGCCCCATACATCTCCTCCATATAGCTGAGGCTTGCCTCCTGGGCTCCATCCGTCGCGGACTCAACACAGTCCCGGGGCACGTAGACCCGGTACCCCCTGAAGAAGGCGTCGGCAGCGGTGTGCTGGATGCAGATGTTGGTGACGAGGCCGGTCAGGATCAGGGTGTCCACGCCAAGCTCCCTGAGGAGGGCGTCCAGTCCCGTTGCAAAGAAGCAGCTGTACCTCCGCTTCAGAACCCTGTGATCCCCCTCCATGGGCCCAACCTCCCCCACGATCTCAGCCCCTTCCGAACCTCCCACGGCGTGCTCCCCCCAGACCTCAAACTCCCCATCCACACCGGGGAGATGGGAATCGGTCACGTAAATCACCGGCACCCCCACCCGCCGGGCGTCCTCGAGAAGCGCCTTGAGGGGACTTAGTATGCCCCGGGCTCTCTCACTCCCGAATTTCCCGTGGACAAAATCGTGGATAACATCGATAACCAAGACAGATGGCTTCAACATAGACACATCCTGGCCTAATACATGAGGTAATTTCCGACCCTACCCTATAATTCTTTCAAGTCCCCTCCGATCCATGGCGCATCCCTGGATGACCAAGGCGGATCAAAAGCCTTGAATGCCCTACCCTCCCCATCATAAGAGACCAGAATGTCCAGAGTCCTCTGCTCAGGCAGCCTCCTCTGTGACCTCATCGCCGCTGACCTCCCCAGGATCGGCGAGCCCGGAGACCTCGTCTACGCCCCCAGGGGGATAAGCCTCCACGCCGGGGGTCACGCTGCGAACGTAGCCATAAGCCTGGCCCAGCTGGGGAGATCCGGAGTCGCGGTGGTAGGCTCCATCGGAGACGACATCTTTGGAGGGTTCCTAGAGGATGAGTTAAAGGAGAGGGGGGTTGGGGTCTACTCAGAGCGCATCGCTGGAACCCATACCGCAAAGAATCTCGTCTTAGTGGTCAAGGGCCAAGACCGCCGGTTCATCGCTGAGCTGTCGGCCAACACACTGCTGGGACCCCGTCATGTCCTCGACGCCCTTGAAGAGACCAACCCCGATATCTTCTACCAGGGGACGGTAGGCGGCCTGAGAAAGGTGGACCGGGATCTGGGGACCCTCCTGGATGCAGCTAAGGAAAGGGGGACGCTCACAGTCGTCGATGTGGTGAGGCCCTACAAGGGGGGCTGGGACGGGTTGAAGGGTGTGTATCCCTCTATAGATATACTCCACTGCAACTGCACCGAGGCAGAAGCCCTCACAGGAGAAAAGAACCCGGCAGTAGCAAGCGGAGCCCTGGTGGAGGGAGGGATAAGGTTGGCATTGGTCACTATGGGCGGGAGAGGGTTGATAGCTGCATGGAGCAGAGAAAAGCTCAGACTGCCCGCTTTCGAGGTCAAGACCATCGACCCGACCGGGGCAGGGGACGCCTTCTGCGCTGGGATCATCGACGCCTTCCTAAGAAGTCCTCGGAAGCCTGAGGGGTGGTCGTTGGATCAAGCCAGACCGCTCCTGCTTGAGGGCTCAGCGGCAGGAGCAGCCTGCGTCACAGCAGCGGGGGCGACCACGGCTGTGACCCGGGAGAACGTCGACGCCATGATATTCAACCGGGGCGCCGAGGTCTGGCAGAGAGCTGTGACTGTCTGATGGCGATTCTTATATGGTTATAGGTATTAGTCAACAAGATTTGAGATGGACCGCCATCTCCCCACAGGGAACGTTCCCTTGGACGATATCCTAGGGGGGGGCTTCCGCTTCGGGGATGTCTCCCTCGTCTACGGGGAGGCCTCTACGGGTAAGACGACCATAGCCCTCTCAGCCTTGGCCAGACGTCTCAGATCTGATCCCTGGAACAAGGGTTATTTTGTCGATTCGGATAGGAAACTTTCGACCTTGCGTCTAACACAGATAGCGGGGGACAATGTCCTCTTGGAGCGCCTCCTGATCTGGAGGCCTGATTCTTTTACAGAGCAGAGCAGGTTCATAGAGGGGCTCATGGACCTGCTGCCCAACGGTGAGATCCCGGTCGTCATCGACTCCATCACGGGGCCTTACCGTCTGGTGGCAGGGAACCCCGAGAGGACTTTCAAGGCTAACAAGGAACTCAACCGTCAACTCGGCTTCCTATCGGAGACCGCGAAGGAAAAGGACTCCGCCATACTCGTCACGGGACAGGTCCACAGCATACTGGATCGGGACCCCCCTGATGTGGAGCCGGTCGCCCAGAGACTCCTCCGGTATTGGTCAGATACAGTCCTCAAACTGGAGACCACATCTATCCAAGGGGTCCGCCAGGCCGTACTGGAGAAACCGGGGGACGACCATCAAGCTTGCCGGTTCAAGCTTTCAGCGGAGGGCATTACGGAGGCCGACACCCAATGGTGAAAACCATCATAGCCTGGCTGATGGAGACCATCTATGTCTACCTCCCCGCTTACATCGCCAACGCAACGCCGGTTATCTTGGGTGGAGGCGGCCCCCTCGACGGGGGGAGAAACTGGATAGATGGGAAACCCCTCCTCGGAGACCACAAGACTGTCAGGGGCACCTGTTCAGGGCTGGCTGCGGGTTTCCTCATCGGCCTCGCCCAACAGACCCCTCTCAGGGGCGCTCTCCTCTCCATCGGGGCTATAGGGGGAGACCTCATCGTCTCCTTCATCAAGAGGCGGATGAACTTGGAGCCGGGCTCCCTATTCCCCGTAGCCGACCAGATGGGCTTCATAATATTCGCCGTCACCCTAGTAAGCCTGACCGACAAGGCACCCACTTGGGACCACGCCATCGGGATCCTCGTCGCAACCCTCCCCATCCATTACCTCACCAATGTCCTGGCCTGGGCCCTCAAACTGAAGAGCAACCCGTGGTGAACCCCATGAGTCTCAACCCCTGGTCTCATAGATCGGGGACCAAGATCAAGGGTTCATAATCTCTATATCAGTACTGGAAAAACTAATCTCCGCTCGAGAATGGAGATCCATACTGAGAAACCAGCAGCACCACTAGACGGGAGGCCCCTATTCTGGGTCATCTCCGCTCTCGTCGTCTCATTTCTCATGTTTTCTCTGGGGGCCGCTCCACTCTCACAGGTGAGTTGTGCCCCTGGCGACGAGGACCTTTTCGGAGAGATCACCGTGGTGAGGGAGCCGGTCCGGCATGTCATCATTGAGGAAGACCTCATCCCTGTGGGGGCGGCCCACACCTACTCCTACAGACTGGAGAGAGGCCATAGATACCATATCTATCTCTCAGGGGATTGGGCTGACCCTGAGGAGCACGCCACGGATTATGACCTCTACCTCTACGAGATAGAGGGGGGCACCTCGGATCTCCTCTCGACCCACACCGAGGCTGCCGGGCTCATCGAGCAGGTGGGGAACGATCCCTGGGGTAGGTACTTCACCCCCAGTGAATCTGGTCTATATTACATCACCGTCAGGAACGATGACCTTGAGAGTCATGCCTCTGAGAGGGGGACCTTGATGGTCGTCGAGAGGATAGAGGCCAACCAGTGGCATGAGAGGTGGATGGAGGGGAAGATCGGCGAGGAGCCCCAGAGGACCACCTTCTGGACATACGAGTTCGTCACCTCATCCCCTCACATCAAGGTCAACGTTGACGTCCCAGACCCCCTCGACATGTATGAGGCCCGGCTCTACGTTATGGGGAATCCATCTGAGGGTATGGGGGCGCTGGTCAGGGGTGCGCCGGTGGCGTGGGAGCCTGGGCTCCAGGGGGAACTCCAGGGTTTCTACGGAGGCTTCAATCTTGACCAGAAGGGGTTCAGGCATGTTGATGCCATGGACAGCTGCGAGTACAACGGAGAAGACATGACCGTCGACTACTGGGCTCCCACGGAGGGGGAACTCCTCTACCACCTGGTCCTAATCGCAGAGTACGGCGTCGGCAAGCTCGACTTCATAGTCCAGACCGACTTCGACCCGCCAAACATCACCATCATGGATCCCCCGGATATAGTCGAGGCTGATAGATCTACGGAGCTAGAGATCAGGGTAACAGACCAGACTGAGATCACCGATCTCACCATGCGGTACACCACCGGGGATGCCTGGACCAATTTGACCCTCAACCCAACACTTGACGGCTACCAAAGTGTAACCTTACCCGGTGTAAGCCCTGGGACAACCGTCGAGTATGTATTCGAGTATGAGGATGAGATGGGGAACAGCGGGACACTTGAGGGTAGCTACTATGTTATGGGGGGATCCACCCTCGACCTCGATCTGAACGAGTCGGATATCAAATCCGGAGAGACAGCGGTTATCCGGGGGAGGCTCCACCCAGAGGGCGAGGAGGTAGACCTTTACATCACCAAAGGGGAGGAGGTCACCAACGAATCCCTCACCACCGATGAGGGGGGGTCGTTCAACCACACCTTCATACCGGACTCCACGGGCATATGGCAGTTAAAGGCTGCCTACAACGGCAGTGAGGCGTACCATCCGACCGAGACGGAGACCCTGAACCTCAGCGTCACCAGCAGGACTACTACCATCACATGCAACCTGGACAAGAATCCCATCGAGGCTGGAGGGAGCTTGGACATCAAGGGGGCGATCACCCCAGGAAGAGCAGGGATGAATGTGGAGATCCTCATCCTCACAGGAGAGGAACCTGAGAGAATATACACTGAATCCCAAACTGACGGTAGCTACTCCCACTCATACCAACCCCCCTCCAAAGGGATATACACCGTCAAGGCCAAGGTCGTCGGCGACGGCTTTCTCTACAAGGACTCCGAGAGCGGGGGGACGGAACTGAGGGTCATAAACCCCCGTCTCACAACCAAGATCGCCAGGCTCCCTTCAATGATAGCGGTGAAGATCGCACCATTCCTTAGGCCCCCCTACCTCTACGGTTTGGTGGGACTCGTGGGGATCGGAGGAGGCGGACTTGCCATCTATCTGAGGAGGCGGGAGTGACAGCGTTTATCCTTGGATAAATGTAACCACTCAACTTTTTAGGTGTTCTAAAGTATAGTTTTATAGGCGTTCAGAGAGATTAACCCCCGTTCGCTGACAGGAGGGTATCATAGTATTGATGACATCGATAAGGCTTTTCAAGACAACCCCCCTAAAAGTCAGCAGGAAGGTTCCAGATCCGCTCTTGAGGTGTTCGAAAAGGGTTGTCCACAAGAAGGAAGATGCTTGCAGCTGACGAGGCCCTCGCTAACAGGATAGTCGAGGTAGCAAAGAGGAAGGACTCTACCGTCTACAGGACGGTCAATGAGATCCTGGAGCAAGCCCTCAGAGCTGACGCTATGGGCCTTATACTCAGCGATATCATCGACAACCGCGAGAAGCTTGAGAAAGCCCGGGAGATGGGATTCACCCTCACCGTTGAGCGCCTCCTGTACGATGTTGTTGACCTCGCCAACGACAAAGCCGGTAAAGAGCTCGAAGAGCTCTGGTTGGAGACCGGTAGATGGTACGGCCGATACTTCACCGACCGGGATGGCGACCCCATAGACGATTTCAGGGAGGCCATGAGCCTCTTGACCCTGGGCAACCCGGTATCCAGTATCGAGAAGATGAGGGATGGGAAACTCTCTGTATCCTGCGTCGGTGAACTCTACACTGAGGGCTACACAGAGATGTACAGCCTTTTCATCCAGGGAGTCATGGAGACCCTGGGCTGGGAGCAGGTCGAGACCATGAACAGTGAGGGCATAATCCGACTCACCTTTGAGAAGACAGGGTGAATGCTTTGATCAGGTCATACGGTAAAGACACTAAACTTGTCGCCCTCCCCGAGCCTCTCGTGGAGAGACTCCAGGAAGCCGCCAACAGGAAGGGTCTCAGCATCACCGACTTTACTGCGAGAAACCTGGAGCAGGTCTTGAGAGCTGAGGAGAGCGGCACCCCCATCCAGGAGACCATCGAGACCCACAGACTCCTTGAGGTGCAGCTCGCATCAGGGGCTGTCCTGATACCCCGACGGAAGCTCAACGCCCTGGTACGGGATCTTTTCCAAGACGACAAGGAAGCCACCCTCTCGGAGTGGAGGGGGGCAGGACGATGGTATGGGGAATATATGAGAACCCTCTTCGGGGAGAACGCCCTCGCCATACTGGAGGATGCACTCAAGATATCGTGGAATCTGGACGAGGTAAGTGTCAAACAGGACGGTCTGAGAGTCAGCGTGAGGCTCACATCGTTCGTCCTATCCAAGGAGGCCACGGAGCTCCTGGTGAGCTACATCACTGGGGTCTTCAAAGCCCTGGGATATGAGAAGAAAAAGGAAGACTCTCTCAGAGGCCTGGCCACTATGGCGTTCGAGAGGGTTTACCACACATACAATGGAAAATAACCGACACCAACCGCCTGAATTTCTAATCAGATAATCTCCCAGTCGAACGGTTGATACGACTATTCGAGAGATGGACACGGTACGTGGGGCTATTTTTTTCCGTGGGAGTGGGTCTCATATTTTTATCCTGAAAGGATTATGAATGGGTTAGAGGTGTGCAATGCGTGTCAGAGGAAGAGCGGGAAGAGGGTGAGCCCCAGCAGTTGGATCTCACGGCCCTTGAGCTGGACCAGCTGCTAGGTCTTTTCATGGGTATCTTCTCAGCGAAGGCTTGGCAATACATGGGGATCAGGATGACGCCGGGTAAGGAGGAAGCGGAGAAGGATATGAGCAAAGCAGCCAAGGCTATAGACTGCGTCTCCTTCATGGTCGACAAGCTGGCCCCCTCCCTCCCGGAGCAGGAGCTGGTGAACCTCAGATCGATGGTCTCAGATCTCCAGATCAACTACGCCCGGCAGTCCAAGGGTTAGGGAGGGGGATCAGTGGCTGAGGGGTTCGGGAGCCAGAGCATGGTGGAGCCTCTGCGGAGGGTCCTAGTGAAGAGACCCGGTGAGGCTTTCGCCGTTGAGGACCCTGAGAGATGGCATTACGCCTCGAAGCCCGATCTGCGGGAGGCTCAGAGGGAGCACGACGCTTTCGTCGATATCCTGGAGTACGAGGGGGTCACAGTGCATTATCACGATGAGCCCCAGCCGGGGCGGGCTGACGCCATATTCACTTACGACCCGGCCATCGTCACCGACAGGGGATCCATCGTTATGAGTATGGGGAAGCTCCTCCGCCGGGGTGAGGAGGAACCATTGGCAGCGATTCTATCGGGGCTGGGTGTCCCCGTACATTACAGGGTCCATGGCGGGGCGACGGCTGAGGGGGGTGACTGCCTCTGGCTAGACAGGGACACTTTGGCTGTGGGGCAGGGGTTCAGGACCAACGCTGAAGGGCTCCGGCAGTTGACGGAGGCGTTGCAGGGTTCAGGGGTGGAGATTGTACCCGTATCTCTCCCCTATTTCGGGGGGGCTGACGCCTGCCTCCACCTTATGAGCCTCATCAGCCTCGTGGACCATGACCTCGCCGTTGCATACACGCCACTGCTACCTGTCCCCTTCTGGAAGCTGCTTCGAGATCGGGGGGTCACCCTCATCGAGGTTCCGGAGGAGGAGTTTATGACCATGGGGACCAACATCCTGGCTCTGGCACCCCGTGTCTGCCTGATGCTCGAGGGGAACCCCGTCACGGAGGGGGCTCTGGAAGAGGCAGGGTGCAGGGTTCTCACCTACAGGGGTGTGGAGATCAGCCTCAAATCTGAGGGGGGTCCCACCTGCCTTACGAGGCCTATCCTCAGACGGGCTTGAAAAAATTTGGGGGGGCTAACCCCTTATCTTGTCTAGGTAGAGCTTCCTCTTGTAGAGGACCCCCATGACATCTGCAGCCCTCTCAGGGGTGGTGTAGACAGGCACCCTAGAAGCCTCCATGATCTTGGCCGACTCGCCCTCGACGTCGGCGGCGGGGTCTATGACTATGACAGGCTTCCCATGTTTCTTGTAGGCGCTGATGAGCTGGCCGTTGAGCCACTTGTAGATGCCCTCGAGGTCTTCAGGTGGGACGTCGGGGAACATGGTCTTCAGTATGGCGGTGCCTAGGCCGATGGTGATCATGCCGTGGATCTCTGGCTGCTTCAAGACAATATCGGGGACGTTGAGGAAGCTGTTCATATCGAGGCTCGCCGTCAGGTCCACGGGGTTCTTTGGGTTCCCGAAGGCGGGTATGATCTCCAGGACCTCCTTCTGAGCGTCCTCCGAGAGGGGCGGGACCTTGAGCCCGTTCTGTATCAGCCTGTCCGCGGTCTCCACGGCCACCCCACCGCTGTTGCTGACGATACCGATATTGGGACCCTTTGGGAGATCGCAGTAGAGTAGGCCCTTCACATAGTCAAACATCTCCGCGGCGTCTCCTGCCCTCACCACCCCAGCTTGTTTGAAGGCGGCGTCGTAAACCCGGTCGCTCCCTGCGATGCTGCCCGTGTGGCTTGCAGCGGCCTTGGAGCCCGCCTCAGTGATACCCACTTTGATGACCACGATGGGCTTGTGGGGGGTGATCTTCTTCGCCTCCTCGTACCATCTGCGGCCGTCTTTGAGCCCCTCGATGTACATGCAGATCAGCCCAGTATCAGGGTCCTCGCCGAAGTATCTGAGATACTCCCAGCCCTTGAGGTCGGACTCATTCCCACTGCTGATGAACTTACCGACTCCGACGCCGAGGGCCGAGGCCCTGAGGTACAGCTGGAGGCCGTATCCCCCGCTCTGGCTGACGAACGCGACCTCCCCGGTCTCGTGGAGGAAGGGGATCATGAGGGCGCTGAGTTTCGCGGGACTGCTGGTGACTCCCATACAGTTTGGTCCTATGAACCTGAGCTTCCCCGCTGAGGTCTCCCGGATCTGCTGGACGGCCCTCCTCCCCTCCTCCCCTGTCTCCCCGAAGCCGCTGGTGATGACCACCGCCCCCTTGACCCCCTTCTCGACCATGTCCTCGAAGACTGTGGGGACGAACCGGGCGGGGACCACGACGAGGGCTGAGTCGACCTCCTCGGGGATATCCCGGATATTGGTGTAACATTTGAGCCCCAATATCTCCTCGGCCCTGGGATTCACGGGGTAGATCTTCCCCTCGAAACCGCTCTTCTTGACAGCTGATAGGAGCATATTCCCCCACTTGAAAGGATCCGTGGAGGCCCCGATGACCGCCACGCTCTTCGGCATCAGGATCTTGTCAAGGGCTTCTTTGGCTTCCATATTCTAATGACCTCTGAGACGATTCATCACACAGTCCACGCATCTCTATATAAATTTGGGTGCAGTTATATTGCACCGCTTTGGTCCCCCATCTGCGCTCAACTCCTTGGGACTGCTACTCCAACGCACTCGGTCGCCGCCATCGCAATCTATTTAAAAACTCCCCTCGTTAGTTGATCGAAGATCGGAGGATCAGTATTGGTCACATTCCTAGGCTTGGAGTATTGGAAGAAGGTCGAGGAGATCGCTAACAAAGACGAAGAGTTCGGTATAAAGGCGAGGGGTTTCGTCGCGAGCTTCACCTTCAACGTCACGGAGGGCGCGGATCGACCCGCCATATATGTCAAGTTCAACGATGGCAAGGTGGATGAGGTGCGGGAGCTTGAGGAGGGGGAGAAGACCGACTTTACTTTGGAGGGCCCCTATGAGATCTGGAGTCAGGTCAACAAGGAGGAGATAGAGGGCGCCAATGCGATCATGACAAGGCAGCTGATGTTCAAGGGGAATATGAGCGCCATCATCCGGTACAGCAAGGCTTTCCTGAGGCTCTTCCAGATGATGCAGCAGGTCCCCGTCGAGTACTGATACCCCTATAATCAGCGCGCGATTAGGGGTAATCAGGGCTATATCTTCGACTTGAGGAGCTTCCCGAGGGTACTGATGCCTTCGACGATGTCAGGCTCGGAAGGGTAGCTGTAGTTGAGCCTGATGTAGTTGTGCACCGGCTCATCGAAGAAGTTGGAGCCAGGTATGTAGGCGACGCCGTTCTCCACCGACTCCATCAGTATCTCAGTGGTGTTGACGTGCTCAGGCATCTTGACCCAAAGGAAGAGCCCGCCCTTGGGGTTGTTCCACTCCGCCTCTCCAGGGAAGCTGGTCTCCATAGTCTCCAACATCAGGTCCCTCTTCCGCCTGTAAACCTCGGTGACCTTCGGGATCTGCCGCGCGACATCCCCGTTCTCGAACAGCTTCTGGGCGATGTACTGGGTTATCCCATCGTTACAGATGCTTGAGTTGCTCTTGGCCTCGGACATCTTCGTAATGAACGGTTTGGGGGCGACCAGCCATCCTATCCTCATCCCAGGGGAGACGATCTTGCTGAAGGTGCTGGTGTACATCACCCTCCCCGTCTCGTCTAGCCCCCTGATAGGGGTGGGCATATCCCCCTCGAAGCTGATATAGCCATAGGGGTTGTCCTCGAATATGAGGAAGTCGTACTCCTCGGCGAGCTCAACAATCCTCTCTCTCCTCTCCATTGTGAGCATGGTGCTGGTCGGGTTCTGGAAGGACGGGACCAGATAGACGAACTTGGCCCACTTCCCCTCAGACTCGACCTCCCTCAGCTCAGCCTCAAGGGCGTCGATGTCCATCCCGTCCCCGTCGATGGCCACCGATCTGAACTCAGGGTTGAACTGCCTGAACGCCCCCAGAGCCGAGAGGTACGTGGGGGCACCCACAACGATGACATCGCCGGGATCGAGGAACACCCTGGAGACAAGGTCAAGAGCCTGCTGAGACCCCGTGGTGATGATGATCTCTCCGTTGGGGTCGGCTGTGATCCCATGGGCGGCCATGAACTCCGAGAGCTCCTTCCTGAGGCCGATGGCTCCAGCGGTGCCCCCGTACTGGAGCATGTCCCTCCAATCCTCGACGGAGGCGTCGGACAGGACCTTTTTCACTTCTCCATGGGGGAGCGAGGGGGGGTCGTACATTCCACCCGTCAGAGATATCAGCTTCTTACCCTGTTTCGCCATCTCGAATGCCTTGAGGACCACCTGGGTGATGATCCCCGGCTCGTAGGATTTACCCAGCTCCGAGTAGAACTTTTCGCCATCTACCATAACTGCCACAGGACTATTCCCTCGCAACGCGTATATCTAATTTAGGGCACAGCTGAGCCGGGAGGCTCTACATATAGTATTTACTTCAGATTTTACTTTACAGAAGCCTTTTATCCTCATAAACGAAAATTCAAAGAGCCGAGGATGGATGTCCAAGGGGACTCACGGGACGACCTCGATGGTCGCTCGGCTAGAACATTTTTTCTTGAGGTATGTTAGATGGTAGATGAGATCCGACTCCACGGGATGGGCGGCCAGGGCGTCGTCGCAGCCGGGGAGCTCATAGCGATTGCAGCTCTATATGAGGGGAAGTTCTGCAGGGCTTTCCCCTTCTACGGTTCAGCCAGAAGGGGGGCACCTGTCCTGGCTTTCGCCCAGATTGGGGAGGAGTCTGAGGCAACCCGCTCCATGATCTATCACCCGGGCTACCTGTTCATCATGGACCCAATGATGCCTGAGACCATGGATGTGACGGGGGGTCTCAAGGACGGGGGCGTCATCCTGTTCAACACCAAACGGTCGGCTGACGAGGCGGGGGCACTGTTCAAGGAGAGGCTGTCGAAGCTCGGGGTGCTCGACGCGTCCGGCATAGCCGAGAGGGTCGTCGGACGGCCTATCCCCAACACTGCGATGCTAGGGGCTTTCACCGAGACCACGGGGCTACTAAAATTGAGCTCAGTCGAGAAGGCTATCAATAAGAGGTTCAGCGGGCGGGTGGCTGAGCTTAACATCGAGGCGGCCAGGGAGGGGCGAGACTCCGTTGAAACCTTGGCCTATGAGGAGGGATAAGGATGGGTTTGTTGAGCCAGACTGAGAAGTCGGATATTAAGGGGATGATCATTGTCAGGGAGCCTAAGAAGGGCGGCAGTTACGTGGGAAACTGGAGGGTGAGCATGCCCGTGTTCGATTACGACAGCTGCACAGGGTGCATGCTCTGTGAGATGTATTGCCCCGAGGCTGCCATCGCGGGGAACGAGGAGGGGAAGCCCGAGGTGGATATGAGGTTCTGCAAGGGCTGCGGGGTCTGCGCAAACGAGTGCCCCACGGGCTCCATCGAGATGGTCAAGGAGGAGAAATAGGATGCCCGAATTAGATGTCATGCCGGGGAACAAAGCCTTGGCCCACGGCGTGAGGCTCGCCAGGGTCGAGGTGATACCCATCTTCCCCATCACCCCTCAGACCACCATAGTAGAATATCTCGGTCAATTCATCGCCGACGGGGAGCTGGACGCGGAGTATATCCACTCCGAAGGGGAACACAGCTGCATGGGTATGGCGGTCGGGGCCTCACTGTCAGGAGCCCGGACCTTCACCGCGACCTGCAGCCAAGGACTCGCCTACATGCACGAAGTGGTGGCCCAGGCCACCTCCTACAGGACCCCGATCGTGATGGGGGTGGCGAACAGGACCTTGGGTTGGTATTGGAGCCTCGGCCCTGACTACTCTGACATCATGCCGGAGCTCAACCTGGGATGGCTGGCAATGTTCGCTGAGAGCAACCAGGAGTGCCTCGACATGGTCCTCCAACTGTACAAGGTCTGCGAGGACCGCCGGGTCCTCCTCCCGTCGATGCTCAGCTTGGACGGCTTCTACCTCAGCTACAGCCAGGAACGGGTGAGCCTCCCCGAGCAGGAGGCGGTGGACGCCTTCCTACCGGCCTACAAGGCCCCGCACCCCGTTGATCCCACCATCAGCGACAGCTGGCCCAGCTCGGGCATCCCTTCGGTCCTCCACACCACCTATCGTAGGCTCCATGAGGAGGTCCTCGAGGAATCCAAGGGGGTGATCACCGATGTCGACAGGGAGTTCGGGGATATATTCGGTAGAGAGTACGGAGGCCTCGTCGAGGAGTACCGGTGCGATGGGGCTGACGCAGTGCTGGTCACCATGGGCTCCATGACCACCGCCGCCAGGAGGGCTGTGGACAGGCTCAGGGACAAAGGGGAGAAGATCGGCCTCGTCAAGCTCAGGTTCATGAGACCTTTCCCCGTCCAAGAGTTCCGGGATATCGCGAGCAGGGTCGACGCCATCGGCGTTGTGGACAGGATGGTGCTCCACGGGACGGGGGGAGGCGGCGCCTTCGCAGACCTCAAGTCCGCACTCTACTCCTTGGAGGACCGCCCCCCGGTTGTGGGCTTCGTCACGGGGATGGGGGGAGAGGATATACCCATAGAAGACCTCTACGATATGGGTCGGAAGGTTCTCAAGACCGCCTCAAGGGGCACCCTGGAAAAGGAGATCGAGTTCGTCGAGCACTCCTTGGCCGGTGGGGGTGGGCCTGTTGATATGGAGTGGGGTGAGCCCATCTACCCGGGGAGCGGTGGCTGCGCCGGTTGTGGGGCCAGCATCATCATAAGGCACGTGCTCAGCATACTGGGGCCGGACACCATCATAGTGAACCCTCCAAGCTGCTCCGGGGTCAACTACACCAGTGTCGTCAGGGTCCCGTGGATCCTAGCCAACTACGCCGCTGGACCCGCTTATGAGACAGGCATATACCGCGCTCTCAGGAAGAAGGGGAAGGCGGACAAGGTCTACCTCACGGGCTTCTCAGGGGACGGGGGCACCGTCGATATAGGTCTCCAGGCTCTCTCCGGGGCTGCGGAGCGGGGGGAGAGCATGATGTGGATCTGCTACGACAACGAGGCCTACATGAATACGGGGATCCAGAGGAGCAGCTCGACGCCGATGTTCGCTCACACCACCTCGACCCCCGTCGGCGAGGTCTGGAAGGGCAAACCCCAGCGCCGGAAGAACATGGTACTGATAATGGCAGCCCACCGCATACCGTACATCGCTACCGCCTCCCTCGCATACCTCCCGGACCTGGAGAGGAAAGTCCGGAAGGCGGCGGAGATCACCAGATCCGGCGAAGGTCTCGCCTTCATCCACATCCAGCAGCCATGCGCTACGGGGTGGTACTTCCCCCCTGAGAAGACCGTCGAGGTTGGGCGTCTCGCGGTGCAGACGGGGGCTTGGCCGTTGATCGAGGTGGAGGACGGGGAGCTCAAGCTGAACGTCAAACCCCGGGAGCTGAAGCCCATAGGGGAGTATCTGGAGCTCCAGCGCAGGTTCAGCCACATCTCCGACGGTCAGATCAAGACCCTCCAAGCTGAGGTCACTAAAGACTGGGAGAGCTGGCTGGAGCTTGAGAGGATGGGCGGGTTCCCCTGGTACTGACCCCCCACTGCTGTTATAACGTCTCAGAGCGATCTTTAACCGGTGATCCATTTGGCACGATTGATGACCGATGAGGACGTCAAGGACCTCGCCATGGGCGGAACCATCCTCGGAGGAGGGGGCGGGGGCTGGCCTGAAGGGGGGCTGAAGACCGGCCGTCTAGCCATCGAGATCGGGGAGGTCAATCTCCTGGAACCCTCAGAAGCCCCAAAGGACATGCTTGTAGCGGTCAGCGCTGGCCTGGGAGCCCCCACCCAGAGAGGGGAGACGACACCCCGACACTTCATCCGCTCGGCTGAACTGCTATGGGAGAACGGGGTCGAGTTCGGTGGGTTCATCGCCGCCGAGAACGGTGGGTCCAACAGCTTCGCGGGCTGGATCCAGGCGGCCGCCCTGGGATTGCCTGTCGTGGATGCCCCCGCTGATGGTAGGGCTCATCCCACGGCGATGATGGGGGGCATGGGGCTCCACAGGGTCGAGGGGTATGTCTCAGTCAAGGCCGTTGCCTGCAAGGAGGTGGAAGCCATCGCCCGAGGGACTCTCCAGAGGACCAGCAATGTCGCCAGGATGATAGCCCAAGACACAAAGTCCCTCGTCGCGATGACCCGGGACCCCGTCACCGTTGATTATGCCGTCAAGCACGGAGCTCTTGGAGCTATAACCAAAGCCATCGAGCTGGGTAGAGCCTTCAACAAGACCCCCAAAGACGACCCGGAGAAGAGGGTCAAGGCAGTCCTAAGAGAGATCGGCGGGGATCTCGTCTGTCACGGGAGTGTCGCAGAGATCACTCTCAAGGCGAAAGGGGGCTTCGACGTCGGCGCCCTGATAGTGGAGGGAGACAGCGGGACCTTTGAAGTCACATTCGTGAATGAGTATATGACACTGGAGCAAGACGGGGTACGGCTGGGGACTTTCCCCAATCTGATATGCACCTTCAACGGAGAGGGGAGCCCCGTGACCTCAGCGGCGGTTGAGAAGGGCGACGAGATATACCTCACCAACACGGACCGCGACCTCATCCCCATCGGGGACGGTAACCGGTACCCCGAGATGTACAAGCCCATCGAAGGAGCCCTGGGGAAGCCCATGGTGGAATATTTAGGGGGCTTCCTGTTCGGATAACGGCCATCCAAGGCCAAAGATCAACCCCGTAAGATTACGGTTCCAGACCCGCAAGCTGCCTGTAATTGAGTACGGTGGCCTCGATGAGCCCCTTGGGTCCCATCATGGGTTTCACTGTCTCCTCGACATAAACGATGTCCCCTCTCTCGTCTTTCCGAGGGTTCACGACGGAGGGGCTGCCTCTCCTCATCTCTAACATCTGGATGATGGGACACGCTTCCTCGTACTCCTCACAGGGGTTTATCCGATCTGTAAGGGCTTCGTGGCATGTGAGGCCCTCCAACCGATCAAGGGGGATCCCCAAAGAGTCCATAGCGGCCTCGTTGGCCTCCAAGATCGTCATATCTTCGGGGTCTATGATGAGGGTGGGGGTTGGGATCCGCCTGAAGATCCCCCTGTACCGTTCTGAGGAGCTTAGGGCTTCGGTCCTCCTGTAAACTGCACCCAGGACCATACCTATTGTTCGGGTTAACCTCTCAAGGAAGTCGACATCATCTGGTTCGAAGCATCCGGGTCTGGGATCGTTGAGCTGGAGGAGTCCCAAGGTCGAGTCCCCACCCCTGAGGGGGAAGAGGGCAACCGACTCGTACCCTTCCATATAACATGCGTCCCGAGTGCTGGTGAGATTATCCATAACCGTGTTATTGTCCAAGAGCTGCGACATCGAGTTGGTCCAGAAGCTACCTTTCTCGGTGAAGAACGGCTCTGAGGGGTCAGTCCTCTCTCGAAGGATGTTGCCACAGATGCAGTCCAGCGCTGGATCCCCTGCATCGTCCCTCATAAGCTGCCCCTCCAAGTCGTAAACGCAGAGTACGTTCTCTTGGAGGATATAGTTGTCAGGGAACCCCTCGAAGACATAATAGGGATAGTCGTCCCCCTGCTTGAGACGGATGCCTGCGGCCTTGATGTTGAGGCTGCTCTGGATAATCCTGATGATCTCGCCAAGCATCTCCCGTAGATCTGCTTCCCAGTCGAGTGTCCTGATGATCTTGAGGGAGATATCACGGTGTTTCTCCGCCCTCTTCCTTTTCACCACCTCCCTCAGTCGGGATATGAGGGCTTCATAGTGTTCTGGGTCAATACTCTTCTGAACATAGTCGTCGATTCCCCTGATGAGGGCCTCCGTGGCGACCTTCTCGCTCCCATACCCGGTGTAGAGGACCACTGCGACATCCTTGATCCCCTTGACCTTAGCCCCCAAGTCGATCCCATTCATACCAGGCAACTTGTATTCAACGAGTACGACGTCGTATCTCCCATCAATGAGTTTGACCTTCACATCGTTGGGGAGGTTCACAGACTCGACCTTCACACCTGAGCTGGTTCCCTCTAAGACATGCTTGACCATCTCAGCCTCACGGGGCTCGTTATCAACGTAAAGGATCGTCATATCGGTCTTCATTTCATGGGTCAAAGCGCATCTAGTCTGATACTTCCCGTTAGAGTATATGAAATAGTTGTAACTGAATTCTCCCACTAACAAAGTATTAATAAACGGTTCATGGATGCTGGTCCTCTTAACCTCTGGATCATTAAAGATATCAGTCAGGGCTTCACTACATCAAGGGAAATCCGGGGTATATGGAAGGCATTGATGATGGTATCCAGAGTCGGCATCGAGGTGGTGGACGCTCACGCCCATTTCTTCACCGTGAACACCCTGAAGGCATGGAGCCTCAGAGGGAGGACGCGTGAGGGCTTTGAGAAGAGGACACGCAGCCGGACGGACATGACCTCTATAGAGCTCCCCGACGAGAGCTGGGATGTCGCTCAGAGATGGGTGGATGAGATGGACCGGTACGGCATCACAGCCATCGGCTTCATGGTTGGCAAGGAAGCCTATAACGAGTTCCTTGAGGCGAAAGAGCGGTTCCCAGGGCGGTTCATGGGGTACGCCAACATCAACCCCAGTGACCGCGACGCCGCTGAGAGGGTTAGGAAGGCTGCGCAGGACGGTCTCCAAGGCATCAAACTCTACCCCTCCTCCTGGAAAGATTTCCACACATACGACGAGGTCTGCTACACAGTCTACGAGGAGGCCTTGAGGCACCGGCTCCCCGTCTTCCTCCACTTCGGGATCACCATCGGGGGCCAAGCCGACCTGCGGCACGGGAACCCCCTGGATATCCAGGTCCCCTCCCGCGACTTCCCAGACCTCAACTTCGTCGTGGTCCACTTCGGAGCTGGATTCTTCAGGGAGCTCCTGCTGCTCCAGTACCAGGCCGACAACATCTACATGGACTCCAGCGGTTCCAACTCTTGGATGCGCTACCTCCCCTACGACCTTGACATACGCAAGATATTCGAGAAGGCCGTCAGAGCCGGGGGTCCTGAGAAGGTGATCTTCGGCACCGACTCCACCTTCTTCCCCAGGGGCTTCAGGATCAACATCCTAGAGCAGCAGTACAAAGCTGTCAGGTCCCTCGCTGAAGGACCATCCCCCCTGATAACGGAGGAGGACGTTGACGCTATATTCCGGGGGAACATCCTCGAGTTGAACGGATTTGAACCTGAGAGGCGTTAGGACAAGAAATAACTCCCACCACTCCCTACTGGTCTCGGATGTACCCAAGCCTTAAGGTGATTTTCGTCGAGGAGCCCACCACCCTGAGGGCGTTCATCTCGACCCTCGGTGAGGATGCCCTCTACGCCTATGACAGGAAGGTCTTGGGGGTCCTGGTGAACGGGGAACGTCTCTGGCCCTCAGCAGATCTGAAAGCCGGGGACAAGGTCGTGGTCTTCCCGGTCATCGTGGACGGTTGACCCAACTGTGTTATTATAAATGTCAAGCCGCATTTAAGAGCTTGAGGATCGATTTGACTGAGAGCTTGTCTGATGTTGAGAGAACAGTCTACGAGCTGATCTCCAGGGCCGGAGAGATCATGGCCAAGGACATCCCTTCCAAGATGGCGGGCGCTGTACCCAGCCTCAAGAACAAGGGCTTGGTGGAGGTCTACAAGAAGCCGGCGAGCCTGGTGAGCCGCAAAAAGCAGACCTTCATCAGGGTGATAGATCCAGAGGGTTAGCTTCCGGCGCTCATCATTTTCTTTCAAAGACTTTATTCATTACCCTTCACTCACTTGCAGTCCTAGAGCGAGATCAATTTAAACGTCCATCGACAGTAACGTTAATCTCAGCTCTCCCCTATTCTTACCTTGATGCCTTTCACCCCCCTCCATCTGGGTCCTGCACTCCTCTTGGGGCTGGTCTTCACCCGGCATCTTGACACCCTCACCCTCCTTGTGGCTAGCGTTGTAGTCGATATCGAGCCCTTCATGGTGCTGGTCCTCGGGTTCAACAGGGTGGCTGGATTTCGCCTCCCTGTCCACGGCTTCCTACATTCATTCCTAGGAGGGTCCATTGTTGCCCTCCTCACAGGGGTGGCGATGCTGAAGACTGTCGGGCTGATGGAACCCCTCGCCGACTCCTTGGCAATGGAGAGGAACCTGGGGCGAGGAACTGTAATATTCTCAGCGTTCACCGGGGTCTACCTCCACATCCTATTGGACTCCACGCTCTACTCGGACATCGCTCCCTTCTGGCCGCTGGCTGTCAACCCCCTCCTTGGAAAGACTCTGGCAGGGATCAACGCCTACAACTTCTGCTTCATAACGGGTTTGGCCGGTCTAGCCCTCTATCTCCGCAGGTTCCTCAGTACACGTCAGGGCTGAGCGGCATCGGATAAACGATTTAAGATCTACTGCCGAATTGGATAGGAGGGGATGTAGATGGGTTATGATGTTTTGATCGAGAACGGGAAGATCATTGACGGGACCGGTAACCCCTGGTTCAAGGGTGAAGTGGGGATCGTCGGGGACCGGATCGAGGCGGTGGGACGTATTGCGGGCTCCGGGGCGGAGAGGGTGTTGGACGCGGAGGGGTTGATGGTGGCCCCCGGGTTCATTGACATTCACAGCCACTCCGACTATACCGTCCTCGTTGATCCCAGGGTGGAGAGCAAGGTCCGGCAGGGGGTGACCACTGAGGTCGTTGGTAACTGCGGTAGCTCAGCCGCCCCTATGAACGAAGATGTCAAAACATACAGGGAGAGGTACATGAGGGCAAGCGTCGGCGATGATTTCGAGTTCAATTGGGGGACTATGGCTGAATACCTGAGCCTCATCGAAGATTCTGGTGCTTCCTTCAACGTCGTCGCTCTGGTGGGCCAAGGCACAGTGAGGCAGAATGTGATGGGATACGAGGACCGGGAGCCCACCAAGGCCGAACTCAGACGGATGAAGGGCCTCGTGGCCGCCTCGATGGAGGAGGGAGCCTGGGGTATGTCCACGGGTCTCATCTACACCCCCAGCACCTTCGCCAAGACAGAGGAGATAATCGAACTCGCCAGCGTCCTAGAGCCATACGGAGGGATCTACTTCAGCCACATCAGGGGGGAGGGAGAGACCCTCCTCGAGGCGGTGGGGGAGGCGGTGAGGATAGGCCGGGAGGCCGGGGTCCCCGTCCAGATAGCCCACTTCAAGGCCTCGGGAAAACCCTACTGGGGTAAGGCCGTGGACTCCCTGAGGCTCGTCAAGGAGGGGAGGGAGACCGGGGTCGATGTCACTTTCGACCAGTATCCCTATATCGCCTCAAGTACCAGCCTCGCCGCCTATATGCCTCACTGGGCTCAGGAGGGGGGTGCTGACAGTCTCCTAGACCGCCTTAAAGACCCTGAGACCCGGAAGAAGATAGCGGAGGGAGAGGGCGGTATCCACCGGGATTGGGACGCCATCATGGTGGCTTCAGCCAAGAACCATACCGAGTACGAGGGGAAACGGATCTCCGAGATCGCCGAACTGGAGGGCAAGGACGAGTACGAGGCGGTCTTTGACCTCCTCCTCGCTGAGGACGCCCAAGTCGCCGTGGTCTCCTTCGGGATATCCGAGGAAGACGTCAAGAGGATCATGAAAAGCCCCCACGGTATGGTGGGCTCAGACGGAAGGGCTGTCGCCCCACGGGGCATCCTGGGCAGGGGGAAACCCCACCCCCGATACTACGGCACCTTCCCCAGGGTCCTAGGTCACTATGTCAGGGAAGAGAAGGTCCTCACACTCCAGGAAGCTGTGAGGAAGATGACCTCCGCCCCCGCTCAACGCCTCGGCCTCAACGACAGGGGACTCCTCAGAGCAGGGTACAAGGCCGACGTCACCCTCTTCGACCCCAAGAAGGTGGAGGACAAGGCGACCTTCATCGAACCCCACCAGTTCGCAGCGGGCATCCCATACGTCGTGGTGAACGGTGTCCTAGTGGTCGATGAGGGGGAGCACACCGGTGCGGTACCTGGAAGACCTCTGAAAAAGAAGGGATAGAGGGAGATAAACGAGTCCTCTATAGATCGTCGGACATCCTGAAGTCTTCTTTCACCGTCGTGAGGACGACGTGAGTGATAGTCCTCTCAACATAGGGCATAGATAGCAGGGTCTTGGTGAACTCGCTGAGATCGCTACGACTCTTGAATTTGGCGACGACCATACCGTCGGTCTGGCCAGTGATGTCGTAGACAGCACATACGTTGGGTATCTTGGCGATCTCCGCGTCGGTCTCTAGGAGCTTCCCCTTGGAGACGATGATCTCAGTTACCACGGTGAGCTCATACCCCAACCTCTCGTGGTCAACGCGGACCGAGTAGTCCTTGATAACCCCGGCTGACTCAAGCCTCTGGACATGGTTTATAACCGTCGCCGCTGAGACCCCAATAGCCCTCGCCAGTTCTCTGTAAGACCTCTTTGAGTCCAGCAGCAGCTCACCCAATAGCCTCCTGTCGATATCGTCGAGCGCGAACATTTTACCACCTATACGTTTGGAAACTATGGAGATAAATCACCATACATATGTATAATAATTTTTCGATATACACACCATATATGAGGCTGCACCCGTTGATCAGTTCATGTTCGGAAACTTCCCCCCGTAGCTTTTAGGAGTTCAGATCTGGGCTGTTGAACCAATGTGAAGTCATCGGGTATTGAGGGGGGAAAGACGATACATTTGTGAAGGTATTATCCATGACTTTGGTCAAATGTATATTATTTTCTTCATAAACTTAATATATGTGTGGTGTATTGCAGTGTGCTATAATGGCTGATTTCAAGCTGACCTGTGAAGAGGCTTTTGAACCCATCAACGCCTTGCTGAAGAAGCACGACATCAGGTATGTCAGGCTCATCGTCGTTGACCTCGACGGCAACCCCCGGGCAATGCTGGTCCCCGAGTATGAGATGGAGTTCGCCCTCACTTACGGTATAGGCTTCGATGGATCATCGATCTCAGGGTTCAGGGAGGTGAACGAGAGTGACCTGGTGGCGCACCCTGACCCCTCGACCTTCCTCATCCCCATGTGGGAGACCCCGGGGATGGCTGTGATGTTCTGCTACATCTCCAACCCCGATGGTTCCCGGTTCGAGGGTGACCCCCGGGGTCTCCTCAAGACCACCGTCCTTGAGCTTGAGGAGGAGGGCTATGGCTTCAACACCGGTCCAGAGTTGGAGTATTTCTACGTCGAGAACAAAGAGGGAACTCACATCCCATTCGGCGCGGGTGGTTACTTCGACCTCCCACCCCTGGACCCCACCGAGGATATCAAGATGGAGACCTTGATGTGTCTCGAGGCGGCGGGGTTCCAGCTTGACAAGGTCCACCACGAGGTTGCTGAGGGCCAGCAGGAGATCAACTTCAGGTATGCAGACGCCCTCAAGACCGCGGACAATGTCCTCCTGTACAAACTCGCTGTGAAGACCGTCGCCCAGAAGCATGGGAAGCTTGCGACCTTCATGCCCAAGCCTTTCTGGGGGGTGAACGGGAGCGGCTGCCATGTCCATCAGAGTATCTTGGATCTGGAGACGGGAGAGAACATATTCAGCGATCAAGGGATGCCAGAGGGGTTATCGGAGGTGGCCCGTCGGTATATAGGGGGGATCCTCCGCCACGCAAGGGGGATTAGCTTGGTTGTGGCCCCATTGGTCAACAGCTACAAGAGGTTGGTGCCCCACTATGAGGCCCCGGTCTATATCGCCTGGGGCTTTGGGAACCGCTCGGCTCTGGTCAGGGTCCCCCAGTACCCTGAGGGGTTTGATAAGACCACCCGTATCGAGTACAGGCACCCTGACCCCTCAAGCAACCCTTACTTGGACGCTGTGGTGATGCTCAAGGCGGGGATGGATGGTATCAAACAGAAGATTGAACCCCCTGACCCTGTCCACGAGAACATCTATCACTTTGACGAGGCAGAGCTTGAAGGGATGGGGGTCGAGATGCTCCCAGAACACCTCGGGGAGGCGGTGGACGCCTTTCAGGAGGACCCCCTCATACAGGACGCCATTGGAGGTTACATCTCCAAGTATCTGGTGGGGCTGAAGAGGCGGGAGTTCGACGATTACTCAGAGTACACCGGTGAGAGCTGGGCTGAGAGCAGACCCAAGATCACCCCTTGGGAGATAGAGCGCTACCTGGTCCGCTGCTGACCATACCTCTCGGTGCAGCTCCTCCCCATCTCCTCCAGCTTCTGGGGGAGGTTCTCCAGTTCATCCAGCATCCGTTCGTACCACCTGTCGAGGGCTGACCTTACCGCTGTCTTCATCTCCTCGGGGGGGACGGGGGTGTAGAGGTACTGGTAGCCGCCGAGGCCTATTAGGCGTTCCTCCCTCCTGGCGAGCCCCTTCTCCACAAGGTTCTGTAGGAGGCGCTGGGCAGTCGACCTGCTCTTCCCTAGCCTCTCCGCGACCTCTTGGACAGTTGAGGGTTCGCTGGTGACGATGGCGCAGTAGGCCTCGATCTCAGTGGTCCTGACTCCGAGCGCGCACTTCATGATCTCGTTGGCGCTGAGTTCGGGGGTGGTGATGAGGGACTGGAGATCCTTCAGTGACATGTATGTTCAATGATGTTGAACATCTTTAAATACCTTTATATTCTCCCCCTAACCAGAAAACCCTGATTCAAATGGTCAAGGAAGTCACGGATGAGACCTTCGAGAATTTCATCAGCGGCAACGAGGTCGCCGTCGTCGACTGCTGGGCTATCTGGTGTGGTCCCTGCAGGATGCTGAGCCCCATCATAGAGGAGCTCTCCAAGGAGAGGGGGGAAGTCGCCTTCGGGAAGCTCAATGTGGACCAGAACACGGCCACCCCGATGAAGTACGGCATCATGAGCATCCCCACTCTCCTCTACTTCAAGGACGGGAAGCTTGTGGACAAGACTATCGGCGCCCTCCCAAAGCAGATGATCGAGGGACATCTGGACAAGATCTTAGGCTGACCCCTCAGAGGGTAAATGCAGCCTGAAGGTCTTTTCTTCTATTTATGTCGACCTCTCTCTAAGCAGTAGGCCGGTCCCGCATCAGCGTGTAGATCACAGCTGAAGCTACAATGATGGTGCCGGCTATGGTTGAGAAAGTCGTAGGGTACCCAAGGGTGTCGATGAGGTATCCGATAAGGGGAGTCGAGAGGGCCCCGGAGATGTTCCCTGTCATGGTGACCGCACCCAGGCCTATGGACTTGATCCTGCTCGGGAGCCCTGAGGTTACAGAGGCGTATATGACGGGGGAGAAGGAGTATAGCGCCAGCCCCAAGACGACGAAGTTCAGGGAGAGGGGTACCTCCCCGGCGACCCTTGTGAGGGCGAAGATGAACAACCCGCTCAATAGGATCCCAGAGCTGATCGTGTTCCTCCTCCCCCACCTCTCAGCGAGGAAACCACTGGAGACCTTCGCGAAGAAACCCGCGGCAGGCATCAACATCGCCACCAATCCCGCAGCGGTGAGGCTCATCCCCCTGAACTCGACCAGGAACGAGGGGGCGAAGGTCAGCAGGGTCCTCAGGCAGAAGTTGTAGACCGAGTGAGCGAGAGCTAGGGGGATTAAAAGACGGAGATAGGGGCTCAGCCGGACATCACCCCCCGTATAGGGTCCTCCCCCAGGTCTGTTCTCGGGGGTCTCCTCCCTCAGGATGAGGGTGGCGACGCCAGCCAGGAGGAAGGCGGGGAGGGAGAGGAACAAGAAGGCGTATCTCCAGCCCAAGGAGGAGACGATGGCCACGGTGAGAGGGTATGCGATGGAGTTACCGACGTTGGGTCCCGACTCGTGGAACCCGATAGCCCTCCCCTGGCTATCCCCAAACCTCTCAGAGAGCAGGGTGTTCGCAAGGGGGAGATGGACACCCTGGAAGAGGCCCACGAGGAGGCGAAGGATGAAGAGGTGGAGGAATCCCTGCGCGAAGAAGTTGAGGGCTGTCGCCAGTGCGTAGCCCACCATCCCGATGGTGAGGGTCCTTTTTATCCCGATGCGGTTAGCGATGGTCCCAGCGGGGATCTTGATCACCACGTAGCCGATGAGATAGGCGGTCTCCAGCATCCCGCTCTGGGCATGGGATAGGCACAGCTCTGTCGATATAACGGGCAGGATCGGTGCGAGCACAGATCTGCAGAGATAGATGGCGATCCAGCCGGACCAGCAGAGGAGCAGTACCGTGTACCGGTAGTCCCATCTCTCTTCCAGTCTCTTCGTGGTTGGCTCCCCCCGGATCCCTCCGGATACGCCTCTATGCTCTCAACTCCTTGAAATAATTTGAGTCGGATGGCGGTCCCCCTATCCGTGCAACCTATTTATAACGGGGGTTCCTTAGTGGAGAGAGTCGCGGGGTCCCTTGATGCTGGCTGTCCTCGGCGTGGTTGTCGCTTTCGCCATCATAGTCTCCCTGAGGCTGAGGGACATTGATTTCTCCATCTCCATCTTGGCGGGATCGACCGTCCTCGCTCTCACCTCCAGCTCACCCCTGGAGACACTCGTCGAGGCTATCGTTAGGACGTTCACAGATCCCAACACCTTCAACCTGGCCGCGGCTGTCGCCCTCATCGCGGTCCTTGGCTACAGCCTCAAGGAGACCAGCCTCATGGAGGAGCTCATCGATGGTCTGAGGGGGCTGCTCCCGGCACGGGTGCTCCTCGCTGTCATCCCGGCGATGTTCGGGCTCCTCACGATGCCTGGCGGTGCCCTGATGTCCGCCCCCTTCAACGAGCCTGAGGCGGATAGGGCAGGGCTTAAGCCGGAGCAGAAGACCTACCTAAATGTCTGGTTCCGCCATCTCTGGTACTGGGCCTCCCCCCTCTCCCCGGTCACCATCCTCGCCGCGAGTCTCGCGGGGTTCCCCCTCATGGTGTACATCAAGGCCCAGCTCCCCCTCTTCCTGGTCACCGTGGCCATCGGTTTCATCGTCGGGAACACCTTTATCAGTGATGAGAACCCGGGGCGACCCGAAAAAGGTGGAGGATCGGCTGTGGTCAAGGGCCTCGCGCCCATCATCACGGCTGTGGTGCTGAGCGGGGTCGGCGTACCTGTCTGGTTGGCCCTTGCCCCGGGGGTCGTGATGGTCTTCGCGTTGAGGGGGGTGCCGGCTGGTAGAGCCCTGCGTATGGTCCGCTCCGGTGTGAGGGTGGACCTCATCGCCGCGGTCGTCTCTATGCTCTTCTTCAGGTCCGTGGTGATCTCATCCGGGTCGGTGGACGCCTTGTTCCGGGCCATCACAGGTCTCGGCATCCCCCTTATGGCGATCCTGATAGCCATCCCCCTTCTGGTGGGGTCGATATCGGGGACCCCCACGATGGGCATCGGTATAGTCCTACCCCTAATCCTGCCCCTCTGTGGGAGCTACAGCGTCTACGTTGTGGGTATCATCTACGCCGGGCTGATCGCAGGCTACTTGGCTTCGCCCATGCACCTCTGCCTGATACTCACCAACAGCTACTACAAGTCAGATCTACGCAGGGTCTATCGTTATCTGGTGCCCTCCGCCATCGCTCTCTATGTTTCGGCGATAGCCTACAACACATTCATGAACGGCGGCGTCCCCGTCTAGCGAGCCAGAATCACGGTCAAATCTGTTTATTTATAATACGAGTCAGTTCAAGGTCCTGCCACCAGTGACAGTGGGGTTAAAATTATAGTTGGAACACATCCGGTTGCTTAGTACAGTTTTTACTGGATGTAAAAAAAAATGGAACTAGATGTCGATAAACTCGAAGAGATATTCTGGGCGGCATCACGGAGGACCAGGGGAAGCTGAGGATCACATACGAGGTCTTCGACGAGAACTTTGCATACTTCGATATCGTCGCGATGGGCGCCAACTCACTCACGATACCCATCTACAGCAGATCCTATGGCGGCAACCCTTCAGATACCGGGGAGACAGGATACGTTGACTGGGAACCCTGGACGGAAGCCAAGTTCATCCCCTGCTGCTATCTCATCCGCCTCTCAGCATGGGACAGGACCATCGACAACAACAGGTCATCTGGCCACGGGAGCCATCGGGTAACCCGGTTCCAAGCTGTGGAGATACAATAACCCCCCTTTTTTTATCCAGAATTTGATGCAAATCGATTTATTCCATGCTGAAATATCCCTGATCGGTCCAGTTGGGAGTCAACCTCACCCCCATCATCGTGAAGCGGGTCACCACCCTTGAAGCCTTGACCGACAGGTCTATGGCAGTGGACGCCTTCAACGTCCTCCACCAGTTCCTTGCCCTCATCAGGACCAGGGACGGGAGCCCCCTCAGCGACCGCCAGGGCAGGGTCACCTCCCACCTCGTCGGGCTCGTATTCAGGACCACCCGCCTCATCTCAGACTACAGGATGCGCCCCGTCTTCGTATTCGACGGGGAACCCCCGAAGCTCAAGAGGGGTGAAGTGGAGCGGCGACGGCAGCGGAGAGCCCAGGCCGAGGAAGAGTATCACGAAGCCATGGAAGCCGGAGACCACGCCACCGCTTTCTCCAAGGCTGTCCAGACGGGGAGGCTCACAGGGGGGATGATCGAAGACTCCAAGAAATTACTGGATCTCCTGGGGGTCCCATGGGTCCAGGCCCCCGGAGAAGGGGAAGCTCAGGCCGCCCACATGGCCCGAGCGGGTGATGTCTGGGCTGCAAGCAGCCGGGACTACGACTCCCTGCTCTTCGGTACTCCCAGGCTCTTGAGGTATCTCACCATCCAGGGTCAGGAGTGGCTCCCCAGCCAGGGGAGAGCTAGGAAGCTTGAGCCTGAGATCATCGACCTTGAGGTCTTCTTGGGCATCCGAGGGATCACGAGGGAGCAACTCATCGACCTCTCGATCCTCATCGGTACAGATTTCAACGACGGCATCAAGGGCATCGGCCCCAAGACCGCCCTGAGACTCATCAAGGAGCATGGGAGCCTTGAAGGGGTGCCCGGGGAGTTGGCTGCACGGCTCCCCAAGGATTACCCCGAGATAAGGCGTATCTTCTTGGAGCCCGATGTCACCGATGAGTACTCCGTGGCCATAGACGACCTGGACGAGCGGGGGCTCTATGCCTTCCTCTGTGGGGAGAGGGCGTTCTCAAGGAGGCGGGTTGAGACTGTGGTCGAGAGGGTGAAGCGAGCCCGGAGGCAGAGGAGCCTCAGCGACTGGTTCGGGGGAGGACGCTGATGGCCCAGACCCCCTTCTCAGAGTTAGCGGATCTCTGCACGGCATTGGAGGCAACGACCAAGAGGAACGAGAAGTCAGAGCTCATCGCTGGGTTCTTGAGCACCCTCAATCCAGAAGAGATCGCCCCCGCTGTCCTCCTGGTGGTGGGCTCTATCTTCCCCGAGTTCGACCCCCGGGCTCTTGAGGTCGGCTGGAGGACCGTGAAGCGGGCTCTGGAAGGTGGGAAGCAGACCACCCTGTTCTCGGAGCCCCTCACTATTAAGAGAGTGCATGAGACCCTCGGGGAGATAGCGGACGCGGAGGGCACGGGCTCTAGGAGGACCAAGACAGCGCTCCTTGAGGGGATGATAAACGACGCTGACTCCTCTGAAGCTGATGTCCTGGTCCGGATCATCTTCGGGGAGATGCGGATCGGGGTCAACGAGGGGGTGATGCTTGAAGGCATCGCTGAGGCGGCGGATGTGGAGACCTCACTGGCACGGCGGGCGCTTATGCTGACAGGGGACCTCGGGAAGGTAGCTGAGATAGCCCTCACCTCAGGCAGGGAAGGGCTCAAGGAGGTCAAGATGAACCTGTTCACCCCCCTGAAACCCATGTTGGCCTCGATGTCCTACGACATATCCGAGGTCATAAGGGAGCACGGCGGGGAGACCGCCTTCGAACATAAACTCGACGGAGCCAGGATACAGATCCACGGGCGGGGCGAGGAGGTCCGGATCTTCAGCCGTAGCCTCTCAGACGTCACGGAGAGCCTCCCCGACATTGTAGGGTTCATCCGCGAACAGGTTAGCACGGATGAGGTCGTCCTCGAAGGAGAGGCGTTAGCCATAGGGGAAAGAGGGAGGCCTCTCCCCTTTCAGGACCTGATGCGCCGGTTCAGGCGGGTCCACGAGGTTGAGGGGATGATGGAGAAGATACCCCTTGAACTCCACCTGTTCGATGTGTTATACCATGATGGCGTATTGTTGATCGACGAACCCTACCAAAAGAGGCGCTCCCTCCTGGAGAAGATCTGCCCCCCAGAACTCATAGTGGAGAGGATCGTGACAGCAGACCCCGTGGAGGCTCAAAATTTCCTGGACGGAGCCATCAGATCTGGTCACGAGGGTCTCATGGCGAAACGTCTTGACAGTGTCTATACCCCGGGGAGCCGGGGGAAGAGGTGGTTCAAGATCAAACCCGCTGAGACCTTGGACCTCGTGGTGGTTGCAGCGGACTGGGGTTATGGACGGAGAACCGGGTGGCTCAGCAACTACCACCTCGCGGCGAGGGATGGCGGTGAGTACAGGGTTCTGGGTAAGTCCTTCAAAGGTCTTAACGATGAGGAGTTCCGGTGGATGACCGAGAAGCTCCAGGCTTTAAAAGTCCGGGAGACCCGTGGGACCGTCCATGTCCGCCCCGAGCTTGTGGTCGAGGTAGCCTTCAATGAGATCCAGAGGAGCCCCCACTATAGATCAGGATTCGCCCTCAGGTTTGCGAGGATCACCCGGATCAGGGAGGACAAGAGCCCTGGAGAGGCCGACACCCTCAGGAGGGTCCGGGAGCTCTACGAGGCGCAGTTCAGGTACAAGGCGAGAGCCGAGTTCTGACAACAACCTTCATGGAGGACTCTTATCGGTCTCTCCAGTATAAGCGGTCACGATCCTCTCCTCCAGATCCAAGAAAGGCGCTATCAAAGGGTACACGACGAACCCCCTCCGCAGGATCTTCCTGACGGTCTCCAGATCCCCCAAATTCAGCGCTCCGGCTAACGGCGCCAGGAACATGCAAGCTGCAAGGAATATCAGGGATCCAGCTGAGAGGTGCAGCAGGCTGTGGGGGAAGGCGATCCTCGACATGACAAGGTAAGTGACAGCCGCTGCAACACCCGAGAATAGGGCCACCCTCAGCATGTGGTCGAGATCGATGGAGAGGCCGTAGTGCCCCCTGATCATTAGCAGGTTGTATCCGCTGCTCAGGATCTGGGATAGGGCTATGCCCGTGAGTAACCCTGGGACACCCAGCCGCCATGTAAGGGGGGTGCAGATGACCACCATGAGCCCCACGCTCATCAGGTTCAAGCGGAGAGTGGTCCTAGTGTCTCCCTGGCTGTTAAGGAAGGATAGAACCGAGAGGGAGCCTAGACCTACCCTGAGGAATTCAAGCATTGCCAAGACGAGGAAGAAGGGGGCCGCCGTGTATTCCACTCCGAAGAGGGTGACCACCGCCGGCTTTGCTAGTATCATGACCAAGGCTGCCATAGGGATGACGAGGATGGTGGCGTACCTGATGGAGGTCTTGAACATGGAAGTCATCTCTCTCGGTCTCTCCCGGTAGCTGTACTTGGAGAACGCGGGGTAGATAGTCGAGGCTATAGGTACGGTGAAGAGCCCTACAAGAGACTTGAACTTGGTAGCGATGCTCAGGTTCCCTATGGCGAGGTCGGTCGCGAACCAAGCCTGGAGGAGACCTTGATATCGGAGACCTATACCGTTGACCAGCCCCCCGAGGTAAAGGGGGAAACCAAATCTCAGCATCTTCCCCAGGGATGCCTCACCCTCATTAGGTGAGCTCCCCCCAACCGAGAGCTCCCTCAGTATCAATACCACTGAGGCAATACCTGAGACCACATAGCTTATGGAGTAACCCATCAGAGCGCCCACTGCTCCAAAGCCCCGTATCACGAGGAATGGCCCAATTATAGTTCTGACAACAGAGTTGAGCACGACGATGGCCGCCATGTATTCCATCCTCTCGAGGCCGAAGAAGATGGCACTGACGGTACTATGCAGAGCAAGGAGGAATGTGATTATAGAGGCGATCCTGACATTACCCCCAAGGCCCGGGCGGACGAGGGCTACAGAGGCGAGAACATCCGACGATAGATACAATACGGCGCTGAGTAGGATCGAGAGCCCGCCGTTGAAGAGGAGACCGATCCTCACCATCCCCCTCATCTCCCCCCGCTTGTCCTCCGCCTGATACCTGGCGAGGAACCGGGTGAGGGCTGACCGGGTGCCCAGACCCGAGAACATGACGAATATACCAGGGAGTATAAAAGAGAGATGGTAGACCCCGTACTCCTCAGGAGTCAGCAGGCGGGCTACCAAGACAGCTCCCGCGGCATTGATGAGCTCTGACACTAGGCTCCCTACAAAGAGATAGAAACTCCCCCTTGCAGACTTCCGGGCCACACCCTCGAGCTCGCTCAGACCGTTTACCTCATCGCGCCCCGCGGAGAAGGGCTTTAACTCTGATAGGGCCTCGCATATAGAAAAAGGTGCGGAAACACAACTGACAATCAGGCAGGGTGTTCTGGTTGTTTATAGATAAAAAATGGGTATGGAGGGCTCAGTCTTTCTTGAGCTGGTCCAAGGGTGGATCCAGGTCCTCGGGGATGGGGGGTTTGTAGCTCCTCTCAGCGAGGCGTTCTTTCCATTCATCCCTAACAGCCTTGAGCAGCTCCGGTCTGGTGATCAGGTCGAGGCCACTTGCGGCGAGGACCTTGCTCGCGAAGATGAGGCTCTTGTGGCCGATGCTCATACCTGACTGGGCGGTGAACTGCCAGCTGTGACCCGGGGTCCCCAGTATGCAGCAGGTGGTGCGGAACTCGTTGGTGGGGGTGACCCAGCTCACGTCTGAGACATCAGTGGACCCTGCGCCCACCTTCCCCGCCCTGAAGTCGTCGAGGACCCTCTCATCGAAGAGCTGGTCCAACATCTTCTCCCAGCCAGGGCGCTCAGACTTGCGGAGCCCCTCCTTCTTGGACTCAGGGGGGATGGACTCGTTCAGCTTCTTCGCGAACTCGATCTCCTCTTCTGTATGCACCGGTGCGCCGATCTCCCTCATGTTCCCGACGATGAGGTCTGCAAGCCCCTTGTTGGGGAGCATATTATAACAGCCCGTGAGGAACTCCACCTCGTGGGTCGTCCGGGCCATCTTGTCGGCCCCCTCGGCGATCTCAAGGACCCAGTCGTAGATGTACTCCACCTGCTCCCTTTCAGGAGCCCTGACGTAGAACCAACTCCTGGCGTAGTCTGGGACCACATTAGGCTGGTTCCCGCCGACCTCGGTGACATAGTGGATCCTCGCCTTCTCGATGACGTGCTCCCGCATGAAGTTTACCCCGTTGCTCATCAATTCAATGGCGTCCAGGGCGCTGATCCCATTCTCAGGGTCCCCTGCGGCGTGGGCAGTCTTGCCGTGGAAGTGGAACTTGACACTGTTCATAGCATTGCTGCTACCCGTACCGGCGGAGTTCACAGAACTTGGATGGTGGCTCAGGCAGACGTCGACGCCGTCGAAGTAGCCTTCTCTGACGAGCCAGACCTTCCCTACCAAAGTCTCCTCAGCAGGGCAACCGTAGAACTTGACGGTCCCCGGGATGTTGTCCGCTTCCATCGCGGTCTTGAGCGCGATGGCGCCGGCTAGGCCTGAAGTGCCGTGTACATTGTGGCCGCAGCCGTGGCCAGGCCCTCCCTCGACAACGGGTTCCTTGTATGGCACCGCTTTCTGGGAGACGCCGGCGAGGGCGTCGAGTTCCCCCATCACCCCGATGACTGGTTTACCGCTCCCCCAGTCTGCGACGAATGCGGTGGGCATCCCGGCGATGCCTCTATCCACTGTGAATCCATGTTTTTCGATCTCATCGGCGAAGAGCTTCGAGGTCTTGTACTCCAGGAGGCCTACCTCGGCATACTCCCAGGCCTTGTCGCTCAGCTCGATGATCCTCTTCTCGTTCTCGTCTATCCAGGATAACGCTGTCTCTTTAGACATTTAATAGACGTTTATGTCTCTTTGTGTATAAAAGCTGCAGATGCCGGGGTTTCACGGGGTGGGTAGCTTTCCCTGTCCATCAACTTTAAAAAAGGTATCGTGGATTAGATTGGGCAGGTGAAGGATGTGCATCAACTCCAATATCCAGCGGCGGAGTCGAAGACCTCCGCAGACTCATCCTGAGAACCCTGAACGACAATCAGCTTCTGATTTTGACGAGCATCCCCGGGCAGAGGCGATCTATAACCTCTCTGCTAAGGCGTCTCTCCGTTGAGCATTCGGTGCCCCTCTCAACCCTGAAGCTCAACGCCAGGATCCTGAGGAGGCTCAATCTGATCTCCTATGGCTCAAGGCAGGTTGAGAGATACGCTGAGGTGGAGAAGCTGGGGTCTTTCGTTCTGAGGTTGCTCCAGGACGAGCCTTCAGGGGCGTTGCTCCGCTTCCCGGACTAGACCTCCTGGGTCCACCGCTCCCGGGATATCTCCTCGACCAGGGCTTCGACGGCGACCCGGTCGATCTTCCCTAGCGCTGTCAAGGGAAGGGAGTCGACCACGTTGATTCTGCCGGGAACCTGGAAGTATTTGAGATTCCGCCTACAGTGTTCTAGGAGGACCCCCTCAGCCTCTCCCTCTGCAGCGCCCGTTGATAGGGTCACCAGGGCTTCGATATCGGTTGCGCACCTCAGGGGATCTGGGACCCCGACGGCCACGGCGGTCTCGACGGCTGGGTGGTCCTCCAGACACTCCTCGACCTCGGAGGGCCAGACGGTGTGCCCAGCAGCGACGATCCGGTCCCTCTTCCTCCCAATTATATAGAGGAATCCTTCCCCGTCCCTCTCAACGATATCTCCGGTGCGTAGCCAGCCCCCTTCAAGGACCTGGGCGGTCCCCTCAGGGTCACCCCAGTACCCCTTCATCACCTGCGGCCCCCGGACCAGTAATTCCCCCCTTGCCCCCGTGTTCATCTCTATCTCCCCGAGCTGGAGGTCGACGATCCGGGTCTCAGTGTCAGGGAAGGGGAGACCCACGGTCCGACGGTTGGGGGCCCCCTCGACGGGGGTGCAGTGGGTGCTGGGCCCCGCCTCGGTCAGGCCGTATCCATGGTAGATCTTGGCTCCGGTAGCTTCCTCGAACCTCTCAACTGAATGGAGCTCGATGGCGGCGCCACCAGTTACGATACTGGTGAGGCTGGTGAGGTCGAACTTGTCCAGATCGGGGTGGCTGAGTATCTCGTAGATGAACCCGGGGATGGCGGGTAAGTGG
>JASFTK010000006.1:0-34164 GCA_050053595.1 Candidatus Bathyarchaeota archaeon
GACGAGCGAAGAATCCAATAAAGACCAGTGCCAGAAAGGTCCCAGTCATAGAAGGAGCCTTGGAATTCTCACCCATAAACTCTCACATCTATCCTGGGGACTCTGCATATAGATTTTATACAATCACAAATCTTTCGATCTCAGAGATCAAGAAAAAAGGGTTCCACTTGAGCGAGCAAAAGAGACCCAGAATGAACACCGAATGGACATCCGAGGTCTTATCGAAGCACACCCTCATGTCCAGCCACTGTTACCTGGACTCACCCAGTCTACGAACCTACAACAGGCGAGGGTATGTCCTCCTAGAGACCTTCACATAGAACCGGGTCAATCTGATGTTCCAGTACCTCCCCGAGTGGATGGCCCGGGAGAGGTGTGAACGGGGTACGAGACTTAGCGGGGGCGAGATCAGGGAGGCCGGGTTGTATGACCTCGTGAAAACTGACTGCTACGCTGGGACGACCCCATCTGGGGGGAGACGGAGAACATCGCCGATTCTGGGGCTTTCTCAGCAACAGATTAAACTATCCACCCCCATGAGTGTTCAGGTAACTCTTATGGGAGAACAAGGAAACGAGATGGTCTGGGATCTATCTCAGTTAGTGGAGAACACGGATCCTGGTACCGTAAAGGCGAAGCTAAAGGAGGGTGTCGATGCCGCAGAGGAACTCAGGAAGCGCTATCACAGTAAGATCGAGAGTCTCGACGCAGTGGGGCTCCTGAGGCTGCTTGAGGAGAGAGACGATTTCACCGTTGAGTACGAGGGTGCGACCAAGTACTGCAGGTTAAAATATGCAGAGAACTCGACCGACGAGACCGCAAAAACCCTCAACGATGCCGTGAGGACCGCCATGACTCGGGTGGGGCATACCCTCGCCTTCATAGACCTAGAGCTGGGGAGGCTTCTGGCCGAGAAGCCCGGGCTGATAGATGAACTACCCCTCGCTGAGTACAGGCATTACCTGGAGAAGATCTTGAGAAGGGTCCCCTACATGCTCTCCGAGGAGGAGGAGAAACTCACCATAGTCAAGGACAAGAACGGGATCGACTCCTGGCAGATGCTCCAAGGGGACTGGCTGAGCACCAGAACCTTTGAGATTGAGGTCGAGGGGGAGAAGAAGACCCTCACCTACGGTGAGATAATCGGGTTATACGAGAGCCCCAATAGGGGACTCAGGGAGGCCGCGAACCAGACGGTCTACGAGAGCCTGGGGGTAGACGAGATCATCTGGTCCAGTGCGATCAGGGCCATCTGCTCTGATCACCTAGAGATGTGCGAGGTCAGGGGGTATCCATCCCCCATGGAGCAGAGCCTCGTCGCCAATGATGTCGACAAGGAGACCATCGACGCCCTGATGAGGACCATCGAGAACAATGTCAACCTCTACCGTCGGTACCTTAGGATCAAGGCAAGGCTGATGGGGTTAGATAGACTCGGGAACTGGGACATCGTGGCCCCCCTCCCTCAGGCCCCAGAGAAAGAATACACCTGGACAGAGTCCCGGGAAGAGGTGGTGGGGGCTTACAGTAGCTTCGACAGCCAGTTCGCGGACTGGGTTAAGGAGATGTACGCCAGGAGGCACATCGACGGGGAGATCAGGAAGGGGAAGGCCACAGGGGCTTTTTGCGCCTCATGGTTCGCGGGGAAGAGCGCCTATATCCTCCAGAGCTTCAATGGCAGGATGGGGGATATATACACCCAGGCCCACGAGCTTGGCCACGCCGTCCACGCCTATCTAGGTTCAAGGCATCAGAAGCCCAGCAACTATGAGATCGGGAGCTGCATCGCCGAGTGCGGTAGCAACTTTGCCGAGCTCATCCTCACAGACAAGCTGCTGGGCAAAGCAGAGTCCTTGGACGAGAAACAGGTTATCCTAGCCAACATCCTCGACGATTTCGGGATGTCCGCGTTCCAGGTTTCTGCCAGGACCTTCTTCGAGCAGGGCATGTATGACGCTATCAAAGAGGGGAAATTCTTAGACGGGGAGACCGTCGCAGAGCTCTGGACCCGGGCCCGTGATAAGATATACGGGGATGCCGTAGAGTGGCTCGACGTCATGAAGTGGGAGTGGACGATGAAGGTCCACTACTACCTCGCCAACTACCGGTTCTACAACTACCCATACGTCTTCGCCAAGCTCTTCGTCTTCGGCTTATACCGCCTCTACAAGGAACAGGGAAGGGAGTTCGTCCCCAAACTCAGGGCGCTGCTCGTAGCGGGCTCCAGCAAGTCACCGAGGCAGCTGGGGCTGGATCTGGGGTTTGACATCCGGGAAGAAGAGTTCTGGGAGAGGGGGATGGATCAAGCGAGGGAGTTCATCGAAAGACTCGAAGAGACCCTGGAACCCTGAACCCCTAATTTTTTCCCGTTATAATATGTTAGATTCTTTGTTACCAGGGGATTAATTGAATACCTTGAGACGATACTATGGGTGTGTAGGCGAAGGGGATAGATGATGGATAGAGTCAGGAAAATGGAGGAGTTCGTCGAGGGCTTCGTCCCAGAGATGATGAGGGAGGGTAAGATACCGGGGTTCAGCATCGCAGTTATAGCCAGTGGCGAAGTCGTCTACGCCATGGGTTTCGGCTCAAGGGATCCCGCTAGGAGCCTCCCTGCCACCCCGGACACCCTATACGGTATAGGCTCGTGCACCAAGTCCTTTGTCTCTGCGGCCATCATGCAGCTCGCTGAGGATGGGGCGTTGAAGCTCACGGATCCCGCCAGCAAGTATATACCCCTCAAGATCGGGTTGTCTGGGAAGCCTGTCACCATCCACAGTCTCCTCACTCATTCCTCGGGTATCCCCAGCCTCGCCACCTCCAGGGTCGCCCTCCAGAGGGGGATCGGCCTCGATATGGGCGTGCCGTGGGGAGGCGTAGATGATTTCTATCGCTTGGTCAACGGGGCTCAGGGAGAGATAGCCGGAGAGCCGGGGCACCTCTTCTTCTACAACAATGCAGCCTTCAGGATGTTGGGCCATGTGATTCAGGAGGTCTCTGGCGTACCCTTCCACCGATACATGACTGAGAACATCTTTGAGCCCCTCGGTCTGGAGAGGACCACCCTGGTGAAGGGGGAGTATCTCAGCGATCCTGACAGGATGACACCTCACTGGAAGAAGCCCGACGGATCCATCGTTCCCACAGAGTTCCCCTACCCTGACGTGACGGACAACCCTGGGTTCAGCTTTATCGCTGCTGCAGGGGGCATAGTCAGCTCTGTAAAGGAGCTCACCACGTATCTCCAGATGAACATGGGAGGGGGACTCCTCGGAGGTACACGCATCCTTTCCCCTGAATCGGTCGAGCTGATGCATACTCTCCACACCGACAGCCCACCGAATCTCCACGGGCGGTTCGGGTATGGGTATGGATGGAACATCACCCCGGACTATCATGGTCACAAGCTGGTTTCCCACGGCGGCTCAATCCTAGTCTCCACAGCCCACCTCGCATTCATCCCTGACCTCAAGTATGGCGTCGCGATGGCGGCCAACAGCGCAGGCCCCCAGTACTCCGCGATAGCCGATGGGGTTTTCACGTTGCTCATGGGTAAGGAACCGGAAGAGGCGGCCCCCGCTATACGGATTAAGAGGAAAATGAGGTCTCTGGAGGGGGCCTATGAGACCTATAGGGGCATCTGCAGGGTGGAGGTAGTGAACAAGGGAGGGATACTCCACTTAGTCACGGAGACACCGTTCACAGACACCAGCACCCCCCTCATCCCCGAAGAAGATGACCAGGAAGGGGACAGGTACTACACCCTTATCGACGGTCTGAAAGCCCCCATCTGGTTCGACGTGAGATCTCCAACGGATATCGACCTCTACGTGGAGAGGTACAGGTACCACAAGAAGGGTTAGGGTCCATCCGGATCCCCACAAAGGAACAAGACCCTCCAGTCTGGACCCCGATTTGGGCCCTCAGGGTTATGTGCAGGTATGGCAGGTGAGATAGGGTGACCCACTTTCATTCTCGGGCTGTAACCTTCACCCCGTCGAAGACCAACTCAGGACCGATGAAGCTCTGTAGTACGTGGGGTTCCTCTGCAACCTCTACGCAGTTTTTGAGGAGGCTGTAGACGTTCCCGGAGACCATGAGGCCGTGGACCGCTCCCACCATCTCGCCTTCCTCTATGAGTATGGCGGGGTTCCCGACGACGCTGAAGTCCCCTGACTCCGGGTTGGAGCTGTGGGCTCCCTGGACATTCCTGACCAAATAACCGTAGTCTATCTCAGAGATGATCTCATCGATACCCCTTCCACCGGGTTCAACCACCGTGTTTGAGGACGAGATCTCAACTAAACCCTGGCGCATATTCCTATTGGCGTTCCCTGTGCTCTCCTCCCCCATCTTGTTGGCCCAATAGCTGTCCCACAGGAAAGATCTCAACACCCCGTCCTCGATGAGGGGCGTCCTCTGGCGGGGGATCCCCTCATCATCCGCTATCGAGGTGTTAATCCCCCGAAGGTCTGTACCATCGTCAGTCAGGGTGACCTTCTCTGAGGCTATCGTTTCACCGATCTCCCCCTCCAACTTGGATTTTCCTCGGGCGACATTGTCACCCTTCACGGACTGGAGGAGGGTGTAGTTGAGGATCTGACTGTAAGCCCAGGGGTGCATCACCACGGTGTGATCCCCCGTCTCCCCCTTGACGTGCTTCTTGCAGACCCTGATCATCGAGGCAATATCCGCCACTGCCTCGTCCAGCTCCAGATCCATACTCCTCCGGATGTCGAAAGCTAATATCATGGGGGTGACTCCCCCTTCGAACTGAGCTATGGCACCCAGTACAGCGTAGGCGACCCCCCCTCTCTCTGAGTGAGCAATCCCACTGCTGTTAACGTATGCTGACTCGACAGTGCCGACCCCTGTACCCCCAAACGCGGGGATAAGACCTTTCTCAGCCTCTACAGCCCTGGCCATGAAATCCCCTGCAACCTCAACAACTTTGGAGGGTTCACATCCCGCCACAGCCTCGTCCCAAAGGCCCTCGATGACGGGGTAACCCTTGGGTTCGGGGAGTGCGACCCAGTCCCTGTCTTTGGTGGTTACCTTTGCGCTGGTCAGTGCCATGGATATCGCTTCATCGGCTGCCTTCCTAGTAGGGATGTTGGTGAAGGCTGAGCCCATCCTCTTACCTACATAGAGCCTTATGGCAACCTCATCCGAGATCCTCCTCTCGACACCGCTGATCTCCCCGCTCTCGATGTTCACATCGACATCACTGACGGACTGCGATAGGACCTCGACAGCCGAGGCGCCCCTCTTCACACCCGTTTCGACTATATATCTCCCCAGCTCAAGCAACGTCTTCTGGTCCATCATATCACTCACTAGCTCCTCCCCCGAAAGTGACCCCGCCCTTCAGAAACCGGATCTTGGGACCCCCTGCAGAGATGAAGGCCTCCTGACCTTTACCGCATCGGCCTGAGCCAAAGGGGAACCTTTCCCGGGAAATCCCCTCGATCTTGAAGAGTGAGTCGACAGCGATGCCCGAGATGCTGAGATCGGTGATGGGGCTCCCCAGCTCCCCGTCGACGATCTCGTAAGCCTCCTGGATCCCGACCTGGAAGCTGGCGTTCATCTGGGCCTGACCTCCCCTCATGTCGACACAGTAGTACCCGAAATCGATGCCCTCGAAAAGTTCATCCTCCGCCCAGTCCCCACTCTCAAAGAATGTGCTCCTCATCCGGATTAGCGGGGGAGCGAGGTAGCTCTCTGCACGGGCATTCCCTGTGGGCCTGAGACCCAGTTTCGCGGCATACTCCCTGTTTGTGAGGAGCTCTGTGAGGACAGAGTCCTTGATGAGTTCGACCCTGCTGGTAGGGACCCCCTCATCGTCGTACCTGCTTGTGCCGACGTTCCCGGGGATGGTGCCATCATCGATCATTGAGACTCCCTCGTTAGCAACCACCTCCCCTAACTTCCCATTGAAAGCGCTGTTGACGGTCAGGTCAGCCTCAGCGAGATGGCCGAGAGCCTCGTGCGCCAGCACCCCGATGACCTTGTGCCCCAAGACGCAGGGGTAAGACCCAGCCTTGGGTGGGACACCCTCGAGCTGGAGCACCACCCTCCTCCCGACCACCTTCCCAATCTGCTCTGGGGTAGCAACCTCCCCCAAGTACTCCCAACCCTGACTGGTGGAGGCCTCCTCATGCCTTGCCGCACTCAACCTATCCCCTGCCTTCCCAGTCACCCAAGTATAAGCCCAGACCAGCTTCACATCTGACTCAAGCCTCATGCCTTCCGACGTCGCCAGATACTTCTTCCCGGAGGCAGTCCTGAGCTTTACAGTGACAGCTCTGATCCTCGGGTCATAACCCTGGATAACTTTGGTCGTAGCCTGCATGTAGTTTATTTTCTCCTCGATGGGGACGGTGCTGGGATCCCTCTCCACCTTGATCTCCTCGGTGTCCTGATACGCCTTCGTCTCCGCTAGTTCTATGGGCTCCCGACGGGTTGGAGCAGCAGCACAGGCCATCTTATAGGCATCCCCGACCGCATCATTTAGGGAGTCAAGATTTCCTGTGGAGACGAAGCCCCACGCCCCGTCAGCCAACACCCTCACTGCAACCCCTTTCTCAATTCTCTGGGTGAGGGCGTTCACCCTCAGATCATCCATCTGGATATACTCGATGAACCCAGACTCCCCACGGAGCTCGATATAAGTAGCGCCTAACTCCTCACCCCTTTCAACTGCCCCTTCTAAAATGTCAAACAATCTTAATCGCTCCAGAATCACTGCTCAGTTATCCCTTGCATACAACTATTATATGAAAGTCTGGGAGTTGGTGGGGAGAAGGTGATATAATCATCCAGCCCATATCTCCTCAGGAGATCATTATGACCAAACCCAGAGTCTATGTGACCCGTCAACTCTTCCCAGAGGCTATGGAGATACTGGAAAGTCACGCTGAGGTGGAGGTATTCGAGGGGGTGGACAACGCCATTCCCCGGGACCAGTTGCTCTCCAAGGTGAGAGGGATTGAGGGGCTGCTGCCCCTCCTCACTGAAAAGATCGACGCCGAAGTTATGGACATCGGCGAAGATCTACGCGTGATCAGCAACTACGCAGTCGGGTTCAACAACATTGACCTAGAGGCCGCTACTGAGAGGGGGATCTACGTCACAAACACCCCGGGGATCCTCACGGACACCACTGCAGACGCCGCCTTCGCCCTCCTCATGGCGATAGCCAGGCGTATCCCTGAGGCTGACCGTAGCATCAGGGCGGGTAAATGGGTCCACGCTTGGGGGCCCAAGATGTTCATCGGATCAGATGTCCACAGGAAGACATTGGGTATAATCGGTTTAGGCAGGATAGGCTCAGCGATGTCCCGGAGAGCACAGGGTTTCAACATGAAAGTGGTCTACAGCGATGTCTACAGACGGCGAGACCTCGAGGAGGAACTCGGGATCTCCTACGCTTCCAAGGATGAGGTCATCGCTGAAGCGGATTTTCTCAGCCTCCATGTCCCCCTCACACCTGAGACCCATCACATGATAGGGACTGAGGAGTTCAAGTCGATGAAAGACACAGCTTTCCTCATAAACACATCCAGGGGGCCTGTCGTTGACCAGGAAGCGCTCTTTGAGGCCCTTCGGGATGGACTAATCGCAGGTGCGGCTCTCGATGTATTTGAGGAGGAGCCAATAGACTCCGGCAGCCTCCTATTAACCCTCGACAACATCGTCCTGACCCCTCACCTGGCGAGCGGTAGCATAGAGACCCGGACCCGGATGGCGACCACTGCAGCCACCAACGTCGTCAGTGTTCTCCAGGGGAGGGTGCCTCCCAACTTGGTTAACCCTGAGGTGAAGAAGGTGAGGCCCCTCAAAGAATCCTGACGCCCCATATTTCTTAACATAAGATAAACTGTTCAGCATAGGAGTCTAGTATCACACGGGTTGGATTGACATGGAAACCGCATGGGAGCAGGTCCTCTACCCTGTTTTTCTCAGCATCGTCGCTGGATCGGCCTCCGGTCTCGGGGGGCTGGTGGTGCTCTACTTCAAAGAGGTCAAGGACTGGCTTATGGGCTTCCTGATGGGATTCGCTGGCGGGGTGATGCTCATCGTCTCCTTCCTTGAGCTCTTCACGGAAGCCCTCCAACTCCTATCCCACCTCGAGGCGACCTTCGCCTTCATCACAGGTGCTCTCCTGATGATGGCAGTCGATCTCACCATCCCCCACATGGAGGCCGGGAGATGGGAGAAAGGCATCACAAACCCTGGGATGCTCAAGAGTGGGATGGTCATCGCTCTGGGAATCTCTCTCCACAACCTACCCGAAGGGCTGGTGGTCAGCGCCAGCTATCGTCATTTCCCCACTCTAGGAATCATGATGACCATCATGATATGCCTCCACAACATCCCAGAGGGGATCGCCACCGCCACCCCCCTCGCCCTCGCCGGGATGAGCCGGCGTAAGGCAGCTCTAATGGCACTTGCGTCGGGGATGACAGAGCCCCTCGGTGCCCTATTCGGTGCGACCCTCATCTCAGGGTTGGGAGGTGGCGACTATGTTATCGGCCTTGGTCTAGCCTCAGCGGCGGGGATAATGACCTACATCACCGTGGACGAGCTCATCCCTATGGCTCACCAGTATGGATCCGACGCTCCCAAGCACTATGTCTCGACAGGCATTTTGATGGGGATGCTGTTAGGCCACATTGTCTCAGTCATACTGAAGATTGGATAGGGCTCTGGATCCGGTCTGGTGACTACTGAGACTATAGCGAGGGGGTAAGCGGTCTAGAGGACCTCACCCTCTCGCCTCAGATACCAAGTCTCACCGTCTTCGTCCTGCTCGATATAGAAATCCGGATTATAGAAGAGCATCTCCTTGACAAATTCCCTCATGGTAGCCCTCGAGCCATCAGACCTCACGATGACCTCATCAAGATCAATGGTAACCCGTTTCGCCTTCTCATCGGATAAAGCCATACTCTTCACGCATAGACTTTAAGCCGCTCATCTATATTTTTGTTGCCTCCATAAGGGGAAATCACAACTCCCAATGGCGGTTCAGGAATACATTGGAACACTTAAATCAACCGCACGATGCAGTATCAGGGTGACTATGAGATTCCATGTAAGGCGTAAGGACAAGGAGATCACCGATGAGGGTGTTATGAAAAAGATCCTGAAATCCACACAGTATGTCACCCTCGCCATGGCCAGAGACAACAAGCCCTACCTGGTCTCCCTCAGCCATGGCTACGACGAGGAGAACCACTGCATCTATTTCCACTGCGCCAAGGAGGGGAAAAAACTCGAGTATCTCAAAGAGAACCCTAACGTATGGGGTCAAGCCCTGATAGATAGGAGCTACAAGCAGGGAGAGTGTGACCACCTCTACATCACGGTGATGTTCCAAGGGAAAGTGACCTTCCTCGAAGATATAGATGAGAGATGGCATGCAATCTCCCTCATGACACGGCAACTCGACAAGAACGCAGAAAAAATGATAGCCGATAGGAAACCGGATAGTATGGGCCAGGCATTGATAGGCAAGATCAGTATAGATTACATGTCCGGGAAGAAATCGGAAGAGGTAACCATCTGACCCCCTAGAATACACGTTCCTACCAAACATGATCAGACAAACCTTGCACCGTCTTCCAGAACACCTCAAAGATGCTATTTTTTAAGACCAAGATAGTTGATCCATCGATCACGATGGGACTGACAGCCCGCAGACTGGCATGGATTGCGATGACCCCCTTTCTCCTGCTCTCCCTGTTCTCGATGGTACTCTCATTCGGGGCCACGGACATCGGGCAGTATTTCGAGGCGGAGTTAGAACCCAATGAGACCACGACTTTCAAGATGGAAGTATCCATTAAGCCATCCCAAGTCTCGAAGCTCGACTTGGTCTTCGTCTTCGATGTCGGGGAGAGCATGCACTGGTTCCTAGACGCCATCAAGGAGCAGGGGACTGATATATCGAAGATCGTTGAGGCCTCAGCGGGGAACCCCGCTCTGGGTGTCGCATGGTTCTCCGACTACCCTGGAAGGTACAGCTATGCCGGTTACTCTGAGAGTTATGGTGGGAAAAATGATAGCCCCTGGGGGTTACTGCAGGGTATCACGGAGGGGACAGGTCTCCTCGAGTCCTCCCTCCGCGAGCTCCCTTATCTAGAGGGGGGTGACAGAGCACAGAGCGTCACCCGAGCCCTCTACGAGACCCGGTTCTTGGGCTGGAGGGATGGTGCGAAGAGGATGGTCATTATATTCGGGGACTCCCCTCTCCATGACACAGATTTTTACGGTTCGATAGAGGGGTCGGAAGTTGACGGTTTCGGCGGAGATCCAGGGCGGGACGGGGTCGCGGGGACCGAGGACGATCTCGATTTCGAGTCGGTGGTCTCCGAGTTGGAGGGGGAAGGGATCATCGTGAGTGCGATCCACTGTCAGGATTTTGTTTCAACCGTCACCCATGACTTCCTGGCGTTGGAGAGTTACGAGTATATGGCGGTGGAGACCGGGGGGATGGTGACTGAGGTTTGGGACTCCACAGAGATACCGGGTGCCGTCGAGGAGGCGCTAGAAGGAAGGAGCGGCGAGGTCCAGACGGTCACCCTTGAGGTGCCAGAGGAATACGGCGACCTTGTCTACTGGAGCCCAGCCAGTCATGAGAGTGTTGAGGAGAATCAGACAGTCTCCTTCGATGTCTCAGTGACTGCCCCCATGGTAACCAAGACGGAAGAGATAGAGATCCCACTGACGGTTAAGGGGGACCATGAGTCAATGGGAACCACCTACATATCGATCACCGTCAAGCCGGGGGCGGGTTCACACGATCACATACACCATGAGTCCTACGCCGATCCAAGGGATCTCGCCGTCTCCACCACCATCGCAACTGCTGGTAGTATCGGGGCTTCAGCTGCTGTCGGGGGTGCTGAAAACTTCTTGGAGGTGGGGAGGATGCAGGAGGGGATCAGGTTGGGTAAGGGGAAACGGATCCCCTTCCTCAAGCAGATCAGGACCCTCGTTGTGGGTGTGCTGCTCATAGGTGTCATGTATGCCATTGCATCTTCAGGTATCCCCACCCTGGTCACAACCTTGGAGTTACCCTGGGAACTACCCTACCTCGGCAGCTCTCTCCCTGTCTATGCTATAACTAACTTCAACGTGGGTGCCTTCATTTCAGCCCTCCCGGTGATCCTGCTCTCATCCACCATCGTCTTCGTCTGGAGGTACGGTCTTGAGATCGTTGGCTCCAGGATGCTGGGGATCAAGGCGGCTCTCAAGGGCACGGTCATCGGCACCCTCTCCCTCATAGGGACGACCGCGCTCAACTACCCCTACGGTTTCCCGATGGTGTCGGTCTATCAGGCAAATGCCACCAAGAGGGATAAGGGGTATATGGCTCTCATCAAGAACCTCGGCCTTCTATCCCTGTTGCTGCCCCTCTACCTCATAGAGAGACACCAGCTCCTGGGTGGTAACAGCTGGACGGTCTACAGCACGGCGACCCTCATCACCGTCATGACCTATTTCTACACCTCCCTACCGTACAAGGGGGAGGGCATCCACCTATATAGATGGAGCAGAGTCCTGGATCTCGGGCTTATAATATCGGGGCTAGTGCTGTATTTCAGCTACAAAGCCGGGGCGCTCCCGGAGATTGTGATCCCGGGTGTGGGCGCCGCGGCAGCCCTCCTGACGCTTCTCACATTCATCGACGTGATGAGGAAGAGGAGAGAGCTCCGCGTCGACCGCCAACTAACTTTATCTAGCTAGGACTATACACCCTATGTCACATCACACTTACGGATTATTGATGCGCTTCCGACGTTCAACTGTCGGTGGCTAACCCTGGTGGATGTTGGTGGTGCCAGTCGGTCTCTGACTGGAAAGCTCTGGCGGCTGCTATGATGGTGTTCTCCGAATAAGGTCTCCCCATGAACTGTATACCGGTCGGCAGCCCTCTCCCGGTGAACCCATTCGGCACTGATATGGAGGGTAGTCCTGCGCCATTTCCCACGGCTCCCATTATGTCCCGGAAGGCGCCAGGCGAGGTGCGTCTGAACTCCTTGTCTACTGGGGGTGCAGGGCTCTTCCTTGAGGGAGCCAACACCGCGTCGTATGGCGCCATACACTCATCGACCGCCCTTGCCATGATACCTCTCAACCTCAGTGCTTTCAGATAGTCCTTGGCCAAGACCATGGTCCGGGCGTATGGACCATAGCGGTCCTCGGGGGCTGTGAGTTCATGGGCTTTACCACTCTCGGTGAACTCATCGAATGCGCTGGCCGCCTCGGCGTTGAGGATGGTCCGGGTGATGGCCTCGTAAGGGAGGTCGGGGAACTCGATCTTTTTTATGGTCGCAAATCGCTCTATGACCTTCAAGGCTCTCTCGAAATTCCTCTCCATGGCCTCATCCATCCCATCGGTCACCCCTTTGATCACGGCAAAGTTGAAAACGCGCTCCAAGGGTCCACCTTCATATTTGAAGGGGGCGTCAGAGGTCGTACGGTCGCGGTGATCAGGGCCGGCTATAGCCTCAAGGACGAGGCCACAGTCGTCGGCGGTGAGGCAGAGGGGACCAAGCTTGTCCAGGGTCCAGCTCAGGGCCATAGCCCCAAATCGGCTTACCCTGCCGTAGGTAGGGCGGAGCCCAGAGACGCTGCAGTTGTTGGCGGGACTCAGGATCGACCCCCACGTCTCTGAGCCGATGGCGAAGGGCACCAACCCCGCTGCTACCGCTGCCCCCGAGCCGCTGGAGGAGCCCCCCGTCCAGGTCCCGGGGTCCCAAGGGTTCTTCCCTGGGCCTGTGAATGAGGCGTTGGGTTGTCGGTAGCCCATCCCGCCCGCCAGCTCCACCATAGCGAGTTTAGAGGCGAGGACCGCTCCGGCCTCATCTAGTCTATTGATTACTGTGGCGTCGTAATCGAAGGTCTGCTCCCTGAAGGGGGCGGCTCCCCAGGTGGTGGGGATATCCCCTGAGGTTGCTAGGAGGTCCTTGGCACCATAGGGGATGCCGTGGAGGGGCCCACGGTAGCCACCTTGCTCTATCTCCTTCTCAGCCCTGCAGGCCTGCTCCCTAGCCCTCTCCCGGGTCACAGTCACGACTGCGTTATACTCGGGCCCAAGGGACTCCAGCCGGTCGAGGAAGATCTCAGTGAGCTCAACGGGGGAAATTGAGCCCTCACGGATGAGGGTGGAGAGCTCTCTTATAGATTTGAAGACGAGGTAAGGAGCCGTCTCTCACACCTCCTTCTTGTGGGGCTTGAAGACCGAGAAGGGCTCGTCGCTGTTCTGGAGCTTCACCGACCTAAGGGTCATCGCGGTCTCGACTATCCGCTTGACCTTCTCCCTCACCGCCTCGAGTTCCTCCTGGGTGAGCCGGCTCCCATACCTGTCTCTCACCAGCTCGAAGAGTCGCTCGACCTCTTCATTCACATCATCTACCATGGAATATACTCTAACCCCAGAGGAAATAACAGTTAGGGAATAGCCGTGAATAGATAATCTGGATTTAAACCAGATTCTGTTATATATGAATCTCCCTGATGTGTCTTTTGAGGCCCTGACTCGTGCGCACGATAAATAATATAAGTAATGTATGCAATTCACAGAGGATTCATGTAGGTGAGAAGGTTGAAAATTACTGAGCTCATCAGAAAAAATAAAAAAACCTTCGCACTAGCTATCGCTGTATTAGCCATCCTGTCATATTTCGGATACAATTATACACAGAACAACCCGAAGTTCTGCACTACATGCCACTTGATGAATGAAGCCTATGAGACTTGGGAGGTAAGTGTCATGCACGAACTCAATTGCCATAAATGCCACGAGACTGACTTAATAGAAAGCCTAAACCATGTCAGAGAAGTTATCTTCGAAAAGCCCACAAAAGTCACAAAATTAACAGAGGTCGACAATGAGGTGTGTAAGAGCTGTCACGCTATCAACAACCCCCAATGGCCACAGGTTGTAAACACGACAGGTCATGAACTACACTTTTTCGGCAGTAACCAGCCTCCAGATTGTATCGACTGCCATGGCCTCAGACTGCATGACTTCGTACCGCCTGAAGAGACGTGTGAGGAGTGCCATGGGGAGATATATGAACAGTCTGTCGAAGACATGGACATTCACTGCCTCGTATGCCACGAGTTCACCGTTTTGGAGAACAAACTCATCCCGGAGAGGGGCGATTGCCTGGATTGCCACGAGTCACAGGAGACCATGGGGGTCTCGTTCCCCGCCGACGCCCATACCGACACTCCTTGTATGAATTGCCACAACCCCCACGAAGAAGAGCAGTACACGGAGTGCAGCGTCTGTCACGATGTCTCTACTAAAGGACTCCACACAGAATCAGCGCACGCGAATTGCACAGCCTGCCACACCCCTCACAGCTTAGTACCAATGAGAGATAACTGCCTTTCATGCCACATAGATAAAACTGAGCACTTCGCTCCAACAGACTGTGCATCTTGCCACTCCGGATCCTGATCAATTATTCCCTATAATTTTCAGACAAGACAAAATTTCAAGCAATTTATGTCAATCCGCGCACGCACTCTTGCACCCTGCAAGCAATCTAGTTAATTTCTGAAAAAATACCAAAAAAAGAGAATATGAATGGTTAATTCTTTTTCAGGAAGAATACCGCAACCGCACCAATTATGACGCCTACGATAGCACCAATACCTATGTTAGTCGTCGCGCCTGAACCAGCCTTTGCTTTGGCTTCTTCGACCTCAGTCTCAAGCGATGTGACCTGAGACTCTAAAGAAGCTACCTGACCGCTCAGGGTCTCCTTATCGGACTCAAGCGATGATATGCTGGATTCCAATGTGGAGACTCTTGCCCCGAATGTCGACACGTCTTCACCGAGGGCATCAGCCTGAGCCTCCAAGGCTGTGGTTTGTGCTTCGCCGGCTAGCATTGATGCGTGACCCAGAAGGGCGTATGTATGTTCAGGGTTGTGTAGTCCTCCACTTGCATCGGCTTCTACAAGGTGGATTATGTCGTAGGCTTTTCCTGCTAGCTCTGCAGCCTCAGTGATCTTGGTCGAGCTTACACCAGTAGTAGCGTTAGCGACCTCGATGGCGGCCTCAGCAGCATGAACTACTTCCGTCGCGTTTGTCCCGAAATCGTTGGTCAGAGTCTCGATTACCTCAAGCTGCTCGGTTGCCCAATCGATCTCGTGGCACTGGGCGCAGACCATTGGCTCCTCTTGGTCGTAGGGATAGTTGATATTGTAGATCCAAAATGTGTGGTTGAACCATGCGCTGGTGGACCCGTGCCAAAGTCTCTCTCCAGCACCGTGGCACTGGACGCACTCTACGTCTGCCTTATCGTGAGGCCCATCAGGGTAGAACTCGGACTGTGGATGATGAGAGCCGACATGGCACTGCGCGCAGACCTCGTCAGCATCCTCGTATCTAAGCTGGTAATGATTCTCTATCGAGTGGGAGTCGTGGCACGCCGCACAAGAAAGTGAGACAAGCCCTTCTGTCTCCATTGTCACTTCCTGACCGATGAAGCCCTGGGTGGTCATACAGTGGAGGCAGGAATCCCTTGCGTGGTCTGAGGTCTGTAAATCCTCATAGGTTTGGCTGTGCCTGCTCAAGGCATGATCCCCTGGTTGGTTATGGCAATCATCACAGACTGCAGCAGAGTAGTCTAGGATCATAGCCGGGTTGTCAGCGCTGTGTGCTTGGTATGGGCCGTGGCAGTACTCACATTGGATACCAAGGAACTTGCCAGGGTCTGTTTCCTTCTCTGGCCAAGTCTCCATCTCCTCATCCCATCCCGTTACGTGGCAGTTCCTGCATCTTGCCAAGAACGCTGACTCGGTGTAAATTCTATGAGCAGAGGCTGCGACGTAATAGTATGTACCTGTCTCGTTGATGACTTCAATACCAGCTGCATCAGCGTGGGGAGTCTCTAACCAAGTGTCGTACTCATTTTGGTGGCACATGCCACAGAACTCAGCGCCCTTGTATTCTGGTTGTGCAAAAATAATGTTGATCGATCCAAAGAGTATCGTTGAGATTAAAATTAACGTTAATATGATCTTCGGAGCTATAGTATTTTTTCTAGATTGCATTTTACCAAACTCTTAACTTCATTTATTTCAATTGGTATATAAGAATATTCATAAGACGATAATTCTGTAAATATATTGTAAGTACTTTGTGCACATTATATTTATCAAAAAGGGGATTGATCCTAGCAGTCATTATACATGAATCAATTATTTTCAGTAAAATGGTTGTAAAAAGCAATTATATATCTGTATATAATAATAATCGCGGGATATTTTATTCTATAAACACATGTTTGAACAACAGGATCGATACAGCTACTATAGCCAACAGGAAAGCTAATAGAAGCTTGAGTTCAGATACGATCTCAAGGAAGCCCAAGCCTGCTATAATCTTTCCAGCCGCTTGAGTGCCCGGGATGAGGATGGGGACAGAAACGGGGAAGAAGAGGAACGATAGAAGCAGAGTCTTCCCCTCTGAGTACATGATAATGGCGGAAACGATGGACCCGACGATAGCGAGATCGATGACTCCCAACACAAATACGAACATGAGTGAGGGGACGATCGAAAGGGGAATGTTCAAGAAGAACGTTGACGAAAGAATTGTAGCTATCAATACGGTGAACAGAATCACAGCGCTATAGAACATCTTCCCAATAAGGATAGCGTAGGAAGGGCACGGCAGGCTCCTCAGACCCTCGATGGTCCCCCGATCAACCTCCCTGGAGAAGCTAGTGGTGAGGGTGAGTATGCTTGAAAAGTAGATGATTATCCACAATGTTGCAGAGACCACCTCAGGGCTCAGGATCAACATACCCCTCCATGCGAAGCTGCTAATGAGGATAGAGGTGAGGGCGAAAGCCAATATAGACATGAACTCGTGAACCCGACGGAACTCTATGACCAGATCTTTACGAGCGAGCTTTAAGGATAAATGAATTATCGAGTTATCGACCATTAAAATCCCACGTCCTTCTCCACGACTCCAGCCCTGATGTAGACACCCCTCTCACATAATTTCCTCACCCACTCTAGGGAATGCGACGAGACTAGAAGAGTCTGCCCTCGACGAGACTTAAGGTGATTCACCAGGCTGTCCGCAGCTTCTTCGTCGAGACCCGAGAAGAGTTCGTCTAGCACGAGGACCTTGGGGTCACTCAGCAGAGCCCGAGCGATGTCGGAACGTTTCCTAAGGCCGAAGCTGAGGTGACCGGCCTTTATACCTCGCCACCTCTCAAGGGCAGTTGTCTCGATTACCCTATCGCGATCCTCGGGTGATGCATTGAAGAAGCTGCCATAAAATTTCAGATTCTCCTCCACAGTGAGTTCGTCATACATGAAGCTCCCATGACCCACGAGCCCAACATTCCACTTTACGAGCCCCGGCTGCTTGGCTGTGTCGAAGCCGAGAACCTTTGCCTTACCGCAAGTAGGCATGATCTGAGCGGCAATTATCTTCAATAAGGTACTCTTTCCGGCGCCATTTGGGCCTAAGAATGCCACGGCTTCTCCTTCTTCGAAGCTCAGAGTCACCCCTTTCAGAGCCCTTGTTGGACCATAATGCTTGGAGACTTCGCTAAGCTCGATAGAGGGCATACTATTTCCCTTGTATTTCGGGGTATAAATTACCCTCTTTTCCATAGTGTCGTGAAAGCCAAGTAGGCCACCGTGAGGACAGCCAAAGCCACCGCTGTTAGAAAGATGTGGATGTTCTGCTTTGGGGGGTTCTCTCCCTCGTATTTGGATGGGCATTTAACTAAAATCTTTGCAGCATCGAGTGACGCTTCCTCTGATAAAGAACCCACTGCTACAATATCCTTCCCTTCATCAAAGTTTTGGGGAGTCGAACCGGTGAATTGTACAGGGAGACTCTCTTGGCCATCAGTCAGAGTAAATTGTATAGTGCCCCCATCCCCTCTGATGAAGGAGCCCCCCTCTACGATCCCCATAACCTGAATAGGTTTACCCGAATATCTCTCAAGGTTAAGAGCGACCTGTGTGACTGATAGATATGGGTTCATGTAGTTCGATAAGCTGTCGAAGAATAAGCCGGCGCTGGTCAATAAAAGGACGCCTACCACAATGTGCTTTCCTTGTATCTTCATCGTTTCTTTTTCAGCTCGTTTATCTTTTTGTCCAGATCGGATCCTCTCTGGTGGAGCCAGAGGGAAGTCCCTGTTACCGCTATCCCGTATAAGGCTAGGACCAGTATGACCTCAGCTGGCATCCTGCATCTCCTCAGAGAGAAGCTTCTCAAGTTCATCTTTTTTGAGCCGCACCCCATAAGCCTTTCTGAATATCCAGACGAATAGGACAAGTCCGCCCAGGATGTTGAGCACCAAGGCTTGCACCATGATGCCTGTGAGCCCCAACCCTCCCTCGGTCCCCAGCTTGGGATGGAGGGATGGCCAGAGAATGAAGGACAGATAGCTGAGGGGCACGGTTGTGAAAGCTAGGACATTGAAAGTGGCGGAGACTGATGCTCTCCGCTCTGGGTTCCCGACGGACATCCTGAGGAAGAAATACCCGACGTAAGCTAGCCAGAGGATCAAGGTGGCGGTCTCTCGGGGGTCCCAGTTCCAGTAGACCCCCCATACGGCGTTGGCCCAGAGGGCCCCGCTTATGAGGGTTGTCATACCGTATACAAGGCCGAGGAGGGCGGCAGGTTCGGAAATAACGTCGTATTTAGGATCCTTTTTCACAAGGAAGAGGATCGCCGTGATCACTGATATCACGAGAGATAGGTAACAAATGATCGCTTGGGGAAGGTGGAAGTAGAACACCCGGACCAGTGCCCCCATCTCAACTTCGGCTGGTGCTATATACAGGCCGAAGTATATGGCCAGTGCGTTAATAGCTAAAGCTAATGTTAGATAAAGGTCATCTCTGAACTTCAATTCATCCATCCATATACTCCGATGCAATATAACTTTGCGTTTTTATAGTGAACTTACGTCTTAGGTTCATTCTTTATTAATGAGTCTTCTCCCTTTCTATGGGATTGCTATGGAAATCGCTGAGATCCTCATCTTGGGATCGGCGCTCTTGCTATTTGGCGACCTGATCCAAATCATCAACTCGAAAAGACGCACGGGTAAAGTAGGCCTCCCTATGGCTCCATTTGCATGCCTCTTGATATGTGGGAGCTACCTGATCCTAGCATGGGCCTTTATTAACAATAACTTCAGATACGAGGAGATCTACGCGTACAGCTCGTCTGGTCTCTCCCTTGCGGGCAGGCTCTATGCCTCCTGGGCGAGCAGCGCAGGCTCTTGGTTGTTCCTCACTTCCCTATTAGCCCTTGGATATCTTATCATACGTTTCATGATGCGAGATAGGGAGCTCGAGGTCAAGGCTTTCGAGATCCTAGATGTGATGCTGCTCTTCTTCATCCTTGTCGTTCTTCTCAATAGTCCTTTCAAGGTCTACCCGGAGGCTATGATGGATGGAAGGGGTCTCAACCCCCTTCTCCAGACCCCTTGGATGCTTATCCACCCTCCTATCGTCTTTATAGGTTATGTTCTGGTCCTCCTCAGCTTTGCTTTTACTTTTGACTCCCTAGGCAGGGATGATCCATCTAAGACCATGATGGTGAGGGGCCTCTCCATGCTGGCTTGGTTCTTCCTGACCTTGGGGATAGCCCTAGGCGGAGTGTGGGCCTACGAGGTGCTGGGATGGGGGGGCTATTGGGCTTGGGACCCAGTGGAGACCGCATCCCTTATCCCGTGGATTAACTTAACCGCGTTTTTCCACCTCTCCACGGTAATATCAAAGCGGGAATCCTCATCCAGAGAGTTCATGATCATGGTCACGTCTTCACTGGTGATCCTCGCCGCTGCCATTACTAGAGGAGGTATGGCGGTCTCTGTCCACGCCTTCGGGGAGTCTCCCATTGGGTTCATCCTTCTCTTTCTTATGGGAACCTCCGTAATTTATTTCCTCTACAAGCAAAGGAAGACTGACACTCCCCTCTTAGACTTAAACCTGGAGACTATGTCGGTCTACTCCACATCCCTGTCTTTGAGTTTCATCTCCCTGATCATGCTCTCACTCGTCAGCCTGTGGGGTCTTCTATTCCCCATCTTCAGTGGGGCCATAAGCGGTGGCTCGACGAGCATGGACGCGAGTTTCTTCAATAAATGGAGCTATCCCTTCGTCCTAGTCTTCGTGGCCTCCCTCATCGGCTGCCATCTCTACGACAATCTGGAATTAAAGAAATATGCAGGCATCGTTGGTGGTCTCTTGGTCCTTGGGGTTGTCGGGGCTTTCACCGGCTTACCAACGTCAAACATATTAGCTAACTTGGGGATACCCTTGACTCTCTTCGCCCTCGGGGCGGTGGTATACGGAACCATGGAGTCTCTGATGGGCAGCAGACGCTCTATCATTCAAGTTGGGAGAAGCTTCATCCACATGGGTGTAGCCTTCGTTGTTTTGGGCATTTTGTTGAGCTCTACCTCTGTCACGCAATTCGGACAGATACAAACAACCCCAGGGTCCACCCTTGATCTTGGGGATTTAGAGATCGAGTTCGGAGATTTCAACATAATAGAGCCTTTCGGGAACATCTACACCACCTCCGCTGATGCCTGTTGCAACCCAGAAGCGAACGGCTTGGAAATCCCTGTGACCGTTAAGGGGGGAGGGACCAGCCTGAGCGGCGTCATGAGGATCTATCTCTACACAATACACGGCATTGTTTCCAAGCCTCTGGTTCTCCGCAGCCTAGATACAGACTTCTACTTGATCCTGCAGCAGACAGAGGAGGTCTACTACTCCTTGATCCACACAATGATCGGGATGCCAACAACGCCCTCGGAGTTTGTTGTCAGCGTGACCACTTACCCATTGATGAATATTATCTGGCTGGGGGTTGTGCTGATGTGCATCGGGATACTTTTCCCTCTATTCAAAATCGGCAAGACAAGATAAAAAAGAGAAAAATATGGGTTTCTTCAAAGACAGAGGGATTTATAATTCGACGTTATCGGAGTAAGGTTTACCCGTATATACAGTTACGACATCCGATTCCTTATCCACACCGTAGAAGATCAGGCATGAGTCAACATTCTTCATGTTGACGCCGTGTGCGTATGATTTAAATGGTGGACTGGGAGGGATTTGAACCCCCGACCTCTGCCATGCCAAGGCAGCATTCATACCACTGAACTACCAGCCCGCTCCACCAACAGATGAAGGAGTCGCCCTAAAAACTTTCCTCTGGGGCCTCGCGGCTTCGAGAGAATTATAAACCACCACTCATCATACAAATTTCAGGTGATTCTGTGGAAAAAGACATAGCCTTGTTGAGACGGTTCGCGGAGTTCGCCTTCGGGAGCCTTGAGAGGACCTGCGAGAGCCTGACCGAGAAAGAGGCAGACTGGAGACCTGTCGAGGAGGCCAACAACGCCCGGTGGATACTGAACCATCTGTCCAGGATATCCAATCTCTCCATCCCCCGGATCCTCACGGGGGATCCTGAATATATCCCCGATGGCTGGCCAGAGGACTACCGTGAACAGGAATATAAGGTTAAAAAGCTGATGGCGGACATCAAGGCCGGGAAGAAGCAAACCATTGAGGGATTGACGGGATTACAATCCAAAGACCTGGACGAGGAGATACCCCTCTGGGGGGGCACCAGGAAGCGAGAGTTCGCCCTCTTCGCCTATCTAGGGGAGATCATCAACCACAGGGGACAGATAGCGGCCCTGCGGGGGAACATCAAGCGTAGACGGGAGAAGGACCCCAACTTCCTTGCCTGATCACCCACCCTTTTTTCTCACATACATCCATGGATGTGAAACTGTTGGCATCTGAGGAGTCTTTCAAAGCATGGGGCCACCCCAACATAAGATCCACCCATGAAACCACCTTGATGTTGACCAGGGACAGGCATCTCACTAATAGGGGGGATTGCATAGTGGCGGTCTCCGCTGAGAAAGGACTCAAGGATCTTGCCCCTGACCTCAAATCGGCTATCAGCAACGATGATTCAAGGGTGGTTTTGACATTGGTGGTTGAGGGTTCTAGGTTAGAGATAGAAGGCAGGGGGTCCTCTGAGCTCACTCTCCTCCATCGGGATGATATGGTCGTCAGGAAGAGCGGTTTCATCTGCGACCGGACCCTCATGATCGGTGCCGACAAAGCGGCTTGTGATATCCCTCAGGAGATTATCAGCCTCCTCCAAGACGGTGATCAGGAGGTCAAAGTCACCATTAGTGCGGAGTCTGTGACACAGAGATAGAGGTATTAATCAAATTTTCATGATTACCATCACTCTTGTGACACGTGAATGTCACAACTCCTGATAACAGTTAAATACTCCACCCGGGACCATAAACCTTGGGATCCAGATGAGTGATGATAAAGGGTTGGTGAGGACACCCGGCAGGATTACTCAGGAACAGTACAAGTTCCTTGAGGGCCTTGTGGAACAGGGACGGTTTGGCTCCATGAGTGAAGCGGTCAGGTCTGCAGTTGACAGATTCAATGTCCGAGCCTCCCATAAGGGCGGGGCTTTCCTGATCGGGGAAGCCCTAGTAGGAGAGGGGGACGAGGTCGCCCATGTCGATCTGATGATAGGGGACAAACAGGGGCCCGTGGGCTACTCTTTCGCCCAGTCCTTGAGTACTCTCTCAGCAGGTCACACCCCGTTGCTGGCGGTGATAAGGCCCAACCTCCCTCCGAAACCCCACACGGTCATCGTCCCCAAGGTCACGGTCAAGAACATGAGGGATGCAGGGAAGATATTCGGTCCTGCCCAGTCAGCGGTCGCTAAGGCGGTTGCAGATGCAGTGGAGGACGGGATAGTCCCTCAGGCCATCGTAGACGATTGGGTGATCATCGCCAGCGTCTTCATCCACCCCAACGCCGAGGACGAAAGAAAGATCTGGCACTACAATTACAGCGCCACCAAGCTTGCCCTGAGCAGAGCCCTCCAATCCTACCCTCCCCTAGAAAAGATCGCCTACGACAAGGACAGGGCGAGGCACCCCTTGATGGGATTCAGAGCCCCCAGACTCTGGAGACCCCCCTATCTCCAGATAGCCCTTGACAACCCTAATATCGAGATGATCAAGGAGGTTGTCCGGCGGATACCGCAGAATGATAACATTCTGTTGGAGGCTGGAACCCCTCTCCTCAAACGTTACGGGGTAGGGGTCATCCGGCAGCTCAGGGAGATAAGACATGACAGCTTCATCATTGCAGACCTCAAGACTATGGACGTCGGCAAAGTCGAGGTCGATATGGCATTTGAACAGACGGCTGACGCTGTCTGCTGCGCCGGTGCCGCATCTTCAGCCACCATAGATGAGTTCATCTACGAGGCCCGTAGGATGGGTATCTACTCTTTCATCGACCTGATGGAGGTTGAGGACCCCGTGGTAACGCTTAAGGGGCTTGAGAGGCTTCCCGATGGCGTGATACTGCACAGGGCTATCGATGTTGAGCAGAGGGGTGGGGAGGCTCGCTGGGGGTACATCTCACAGATACGTGAGGCTTTCACGGAGAGGAGGATGCTTATCGCAGTCGCTGGTGGGATAAGACCCAACACTGCCGGGTTCGCCCTAGATGCTGGGGCCGACATTCTCATTGTGGGCAGATACATAACCCAGTCTAGGGATGTGGAGAGGTCGGTGCGGATGTTCCTGCCGATGTTGAAAGGAGACGTAGACCTGTTCAGGGTCCACGTCGAGTAGCCAGCAAGGTACATATATCGTGCCTCCACCTATCCATTGAGTCCAGAATTTGAGAGAGAAGACAGCTGCAGCCATCCTCTGCATAGTCCTGTTCCTAGGAGCGACACCCGGTGCCGCAGGCGATACTAGGGATCGGTATCTCCTCAAATCCCAGTTCACCTTCGAGAACCGTGGCGAGGAGGGTTACACGCTCACAGAGGAGGACACGGAACTCCCCCTCTTTTTGGAGAACCGTTGGCAGAGTATGAAGATCAAGGACTCCAGCCACAGTATACTAATGGGGCGGTTCGATGAGGACGGGAACCCTGTGGCGATCATAGAGGTGCCCCAAGAGATACCTGCGGGGGAGACCTTGGTTTTCTGGGTGGAGTATCTCATCGAGTCTGAGGTTATGGAGCGCCCCGAGTTCAACATGGTGGAGGCCGGAAACATCGAAGACATCCCCCTGGAAATTGTGCGGAAGTACACCTCGGAGACCGAGACCTTCAGTAGAGACGTAGAGGTGGTGACCCTGGCCTCTGAGCTCTCGGTTAACAGCACTAGTGTCCTTGAGACTGTAACTTACCTCTTGGGCTGGGTGGTCTCAAGCGTTGATTACTGCAACTTCGAGGTCCCCCGTTACCCTGAGGAGACCCTTGAGGACCTGGAAGGGGACTGCGATGACCAGGCGATACTCCTCATATCGATGCTCCGCTCCCTCGGGATACCCGCTTTCCTCCAGATCGGGGTCCTCTTCAGCGACACCCTCTCAAGCTCAAGGTCGTCTTGGGACGGCCATCTCTCCTTCAAACAGGAGGGGGTGGGTTGGCATGGATGGGCCATGGTCTACATCCCCCCATGGGGGTGGGTTCCCATCGATTTGACCCTCACCAAGAAATCCGACCCTATAGAGATGATACGGGAAGCCCCTGAATACTCCAAGAACATCGTGGTCGCTTTCAATGTCTCAAGACAGCCCTATATCGCGGAGAGCCACTTGTCCAGGGAGACCCTCACACAGAGCGATCTATATGTCATTGTCTCGGATACCGTCATCGAGGATAGAATAAAAACCTACGGGCAGACCGCTATCTATATTGCGATGGGATTGGCGGCGGGAATAGTGATCGTAGGTGTAGTATTCCTACTTTACAAGAGAAGGTCTAAACCTTTGACGAGTACTGTAGAATAAGGGATCCGATGAGAATTATTAAGCTCTCGATTGCCTGGGCACAAGGCTGCCCACGGATATTCCGAGTTCCCCTTCGAGTTTTACCTTCTCTTCGTTGAGGCGCCTGAAATCGTCAAGGTTCTGCTTGGCATACTCTATATCGAAGAGCTTCTTGAGATCTTCGTAGCTGAACCTGAATTCATTGAAATGGGGTGTACTCTCTAGGTCGGTGAAGGCGATCTTGTTCTCAGACCAGTACATGTCATCCAGTTCGTTCCTCAGGCCCTGGGCGAAGCTCTGCATGTTTTTCCAGATATTATTGAGGATCTCCTTTTTCTCGTTGAGTTCTTGAGCGATCTTCCTCAACCGTATTAACTTCATAGTCTCATCGTCGAGTGCAGCGCTCAATTGACCTTCCCGATGGATGTTGAACAGTATTTAAGATATGTATTATGGACCGCCAACCAATATCACCGACAAGGGAATCAGACTGGTGACTGAGATACTGGTCAAGTATCTACGACTATCGCAGGAGCCTATGGAGAAATAACTATCCCTGTTCCGGTGTATCCATGGGGAAGAGGGGAGTGAATCCCATGTCCTTAGCATAGGTGATCGCATCCCGCTGCTCTTCATCGCTCATCGGCTTGAAGCTCTCAGCGGCCTCCAGGACCATGTCCCACAGACTGATATCGCAGGGTAGCGAGTATGATACCACCGCTTCCTGGGAGAGCGTGTATCTTACGCCGAGTTCTATGTCCCGGGGTCTATCTAAAGGCTCGTACCAGGTGCTATACGCCCTTTTCCCCGTCCACCTTCCTCGGGCGATGGCTTTGATGGCATTTACCGAGACGCCTTGATCTGCAGCCTCCTCCAATACCGGACGGCAGTCGTTCTGGGGGTGGGGTTGGACCATGTTGCATAGGCTGACGGGGAGGAGGACGGAGTCGAACTCGTGGAGGGTCAGGGCCTCCTTGAGGACCCTCATGTCGCCGTGACCCGTTATCCCGATATATTCAGTGAGCCCCGTCTCTTGGGCCTCCTTGAAGGCCTCGATGGCACCATCCTCCCCCAGAGCCAGGTCCAGATCCTCCATAATACCTAGGGCGTGCATCTGGTAGAGATCGAAGCCCTCAACACCAAGCCGCCACAGACTGTCGTGGAGATCCCTCCAAGCGCCCTCCTTGGTCCTCTTCCGGGTCTTCTCAGCGATGAAAAAACCGTCCCTCTTCTCCTTGAGCATAGGTGCCAGCCTTAACTCAGATTCACCGTATGTGGGGGCGACATCTATGACATTCACACCGTGATCTAAGGCTAGATTGATCGCTTTGTCGGCTTCCTCCTGCTTTAGCCTACCAACACCGCAACCCCCGAGAGTGATGATTGTGGCATCGTAACCCATCCCACCCATCCGTCTCTTGTTCAGCACTGCAAATCCCTACGTATGTAGTTAACTCACGGTGGCTTAAATTTAAGGGGGAATAACATCCTACACGATTATCGGCCACATTCTTCACAGCCAGCCTAGGAAAAATCGGTAAGAGAGCCCTGTCGGCTATTCCTAGATAGGTTCAGTGTAGACTGTCTTCTCGCAGGGTCCCCTCGTCCTCAAATGGACGCCTTGATATCATGTAAGGGGTATTGGTTAGCCCTGGGTTATGTTATAGACCCTGAGGAGGGCTCTCACCAGTTCGTCTTGGTCCGGGAGTTTTGAAACGGCGAGGGGGATACCTTCTGCTCTGGCGAGGTTGACGGCGAGGGGGTCGATCTCGCTGAGGGCGCCGTGGAGGACGATAACCCTGGGTTTGAAGGGGCTGATCCTCACAGCTATCATGGGCGACCTGCCCCGGCTCACCTTGACAAAGATGAGGGCTCTCTCGCTGGTGGTCCCGAAGATCCGGTAGAAATCGAGACCTGAGAGGGTCTGGATAGCCTTGATGCTGTCGATCACCGTATAACCATAGACCTCTTGGTCCAAGGACTCTTCTCCTACTAAAAGGTCACAATCAAGGGCTGCGCAGATATCATTCACCGTAGCGGGAGCCACAAATTCCCTGATATCCAGGAAGACTTCTCCAGGGTCCAAGGCGATCCTCGCCATCTGCTGGATATACCTCCCACCCCTTCTCTCCTCGATCTCTAGGAGGGCTGCGACGAAACGCCTTATGAAGGCGCTCCCGGGAGACCGTCTCCTACCCGTCTCGTAGTCGCTTATGACGGAGGGGGAGAGCTCCAGTTCTTGAGCGACGTCGATCTGGTTTACCTGGAGGAGGCTACGCCATTTCCTCATGGTGGCCCCTGGGTTCGAGGAGAGGACGATCTCGCCTGCGATCCGCTTAGCTAGGATCTCTGTCACTGAATCGTCGAAGAGCATCGGTTAAGATAGGGAGAATGGATGGTTAAAAGAGTGGGGGCTCAGGCCCCAGTTTTCTCCAAGAGGATCTCCCAGTTATGGTCGACCCAGGCCTGGATGCTGTCAATGAGGTCATCCCGCCTCTCTGGCCTGAACAGGTGGCGGAACCTGCCCTGCATCTGGAGGTATTCGTCCACCGGCTTCTTGGATGCTGGCCTACGGGCGACAGCAGCACTCGGTCCTGAGAGCTTGTAAACCGGCCTCCCCTCCTCAAGCGTGCAATCGTATAGGGGGAAGAGGCATGTCTGGACCGCCAGCCTAGAGATCTCTATGGTCTTCTCCTGCGGGTACCTCCAACCCCTGCAGCACGGGACGATGGCGTGTATAAATGCAGGGCCATCGACTTCAAAGGCCTTCCTCGCCTTCCGCATAACGTCCATAGGCCAGGCGGCGCTCACGGTTGCGACGTAGGGTATCCCGTGGGCTATGACGATATCGTCAATAGGCTTCTTCCACTCCTTCTTCCCTGGAATGACGCTCCCCGCGGGGCTGGTCGTGGTGGAGGCAGCGAATGGGGTGCCCCCGCTCCTCTGGATACCGGTGTTCATGTAGGCCTCGTTGTCCAGCAACACATATGTGAAGTCATGGCCCCTCTCTATCGCTCCTGAGAGGGCTTGTAAGCCGATGTCATAAGTGCCACCGTCTCCAGCGAACGCTATGACGTCCAGGGTCTCATATTTTGCTAGCGGGCCCTTGCCTTTCTTCTTCATAGCCTGCCATGCGGCCTCGATACCGCTGGCTGTGGCCGCGGCGTTCTCGAAGGCGCTATGGATCCAGGGGATGTTCCATGAGGTGAATGGGAAGATGCTGGTTGCGACCTCCAGACACCCGGTGGCCGATGTGGCGATGGTGGGCCCTCTTGTGGCTTTCAGTATCATCCGGGCGATAATGGGTTCATCGCAGCCGGCGCATAGTCTGTGACCTGGGGCAAGTCCGTCGGGCTTCACTGAGGCGTTCTTCAATGTCAGATCACTCATCATCATCCCTCCTATCGTCTAACCCCCACATAGTTAACCGGTTCCGTAACTTTACCCTTCTCCTTGATCTCTAGGAGGCTCTCGTATATCGAACGGATCATCTGGGGGCTGGTGTCCCTCCCTCCAAGACCGTGGATATAATCCACCACGAGGGGTCTCCCGGGTTCATCGTAGAGGATGGTCTTGATCTCCTCATACAGAGGGCCACCGGGGGCGCCGAAGCTGGCTGCCTTGTCCAAGACCCCCAACACCGGGAGGTCTTTGAGGGTTTTCTTAAGTTCCTCTATGGGGAACGGCCTGAAGACTCTCATCTTGATGAGGCCCACTTTAATCCCTTCCTCCCTGAGCTGGTCGACAGTGTATTTCACGGTCCCCATGGTGGAGCCGAGACCTATCAGGGCGACCTCCGCATCCTCCATCTTGTAGGGGTGGAGGAAGTCGTAGTTTCTACCTGAGAGCTTGGCGTACTCTGCGTCGACCTCGGGGATGACTCGCAGCGCGTGCTTCATGGCGTCGATCTGCTGGAGCTTGTGTTCGAAGTAGTAGTCCTGGAGGTCGAGGGGGCCAAAGGTGAGGGGGCTCTCGGGGTCGAGCCTCAACTCGGCCTCCCCTGTATGCCCTTTGACTGTGATGAACCCCCTCTCCCCTATGAAGTCCTTTACACTGTTATCAGTGAGGGTCTGGACGTTCTCCATTGTGTGGCTGAGGGTGAAACCGTCGAGGCAGACCATTACGGGGAGGAGGACATCAGGGTGCTCCGCTATCCTCCATGCCTCTATGCAGGCATCATAGACCTCCTGGCTGTTCTCGCAGTAGATCTGGATCCAGCCGCTATCTCGGGCTCCCATTGAGTCGCTGTGATCGTTGTGGATGTTGATGGGTCCGCTCAAGGCCCTGTTGGCAATGGCCATCACTATTGGGAGCCTCATGGATGACGCGATGTAGGTCATCTCCCACATCAGTGCCAACCCGTTGGCGGCGGTCGCGGTGAAAGCCCTAGCCCCTGCAGCAGAGGCGCCGATACAACTGCTCAATGCGCTGTGCTCTGACTCTACGGCCACGAATTCAGTGCTCACCTCGCCGTCGGCGACATACTCGCTGAATCTCTCGACTATGATGGTCTGTGGGGTGATGGGGTATGCCGCGACGACATCAGGGTCGACCTGCTTCTGGGAGTAGGCCACCGCCTCGTCGCCGTTTATACCCATTAGTGTCTGTTCTTTGCTCATTACTTTCTCACCATCTCTATGCAGCTCACAGGGCACTCCTCTGCGCAGATACCGCATCCCTTGCAGTAGTCAAAATTGACCTCAGGGTGACCATTGGCTGCCATAGTTATGGCCCCTTCAGGGCAGAAGAAGTGGCATAGGGTGCACTGAGTGCACTTTTCTTGGTCGATCTCTGGTTTTGAAACCCCCCAATCCCCAGTATTGTAGTCCACTGAGGATTTTGTGGATACGGCACCTTTGGGGAGGTCTTTCCAACCCGGTTTCTGCTCGCTCATTCTTCACTTACCTCTTGATATGCCGTCTTTATGAGTTCCAGATTGAGTTCCGCTATCCGGCCGCTGAATCTCTCCTCCGCAACCGCAAGCAGCGAGTTGAGTTCTACTATCCCCGTAACCTTCACAACTGCGCCGAGCATCGCGGTGTTGGTGATGGGTCTCTTCAGAATCTTGAGAGCCAGACTCGTAGCGTCTAGGACGTAGATCTTTCCCCCCTCTATAGTGAGGCTCTCCCGTATCTCTTGGGGAGGCTGGTCTGTGTTAACCACGATCTTGGTCTCGGGTTTCATCCCCTCTACAACAGAGGGCCCAAGGAGCGTCGGGTCAAGGACCACCACGATATCAGGCTCGTAGACACTCGAGTGGATGTTGATGGGCTCGTTGTTGATCCTCGTGAAAGAGGTGATGGGCGCTCCAGCTCTCTCAGGACCGAAGGCTGGGAAACTCTGTATATATTTCTGCTCCCTCAGTCCCGCTTGGGCGAGGAGGAGGGAGGCGGTCCAAGCCCCTTGGCCTCCGCGGCCATGGAACCTGACCTCGATGAGATTTTCCTTCAAATACCTTACCTCTCGAATCAGAAAGGGTTGTGCAACATAGTATTAAAGCGTAATGAAGGCAGGGAGGTTTTAGGTTATACGGTCCCTGATCTCATTAAGCTCATCCCTTTTCTTCTTGGCCTGAGCAGCAGCGGCTTCCGCGTACCTTCCCCATCCCCATCCTAGAGCCTCGTATGCATAGTCGATGGAACGAGATGACGAGACGATGAGTCCCTCCCCATCGCTGTTAGCCCCCAGCCTCAGAGCGGATGTAGGATCCCCCCCTTGCGGCCCCAGCCCTGGGGACAGGATGAGCCGGTCCTCGCCGATGATGGACCTGATCTCCGCCAATTCGGATGTAGCAGTACACCCAACGACGAACCCGTTGCAGCCTCGGTCCTTGGCGTCCCTCGCTAGCCTTAGGTAGAGAGGGTCTCCATCCACATCCTGGGACATATAATCGTGGGCGCCAGGATTGGACATCCGGCAGAGGGCGAAGATACCTTTATCGCGTTCAGCAGCCCAGCCGTAGATGGCGTCGGTCCCATTCTCATACCCCGGGAAGGGGTTGAAGGTGACAGCGTCGAACCCTGCATCAGCGATCCAGTGGAGCCCCGCCGTGTTCGTAGAGCCTATATCTGAGATCTTGGCGTCCAACAGGGCGAGGCACCCCCCCTCATGGATGGCCTCCACGATCTCCCTCAGATCTTGGAAGGAGAAGGGGTAGACTATGAACTGGGCGTTGGGCTTCATGATAGGAGTGAAGGGAGCAGTGGCTTCAATAAGATCAAGGCAGAACCTCTTGGTCCCCTCGACCACGCCATGGCGCCTGATGAGCTCAGGGGGGATCACATTCCCCTCCCGGATTCGGGTGGTCACGGGGTCGATGCCCACACAGAGGAAGCTCCCCTTCTCCCGGCTCAATTCATAGTACTTCTCGACGAACCCCTCACCTATCAATAAACTCACACATTAATCTGGGTCTGACTGATAGAAAAGACCTCCTGAAACACAGGGCGTATCCTTTTATCACCTCAAAGTGATAATCGTGTGGATGTCCTGAGGAGGGTGCATGGTGAACGGAGAGGAAGAGACCAGGAAGATGCTCCAGATCAGGGAGAGATTGGAGAAGAGGATCGGGAGGCTCGAGATGGAGATCCAGGACCTCAAGAGGGCAATAGAGGAGGTCGATAAGACCATCGTGAGGCAGGGGTTCCGCCAGCCGGTGGCAACAGGCGCCCCACAAGAGGATGAGGAGCCCGACGAGGATGGCCGGATAACCATCAAGACCAAGGACGGGGAGACTTTGGGTCACCTAAGAGCCGAGGAGAAGGAGATCATCTTCGAACCCCTCAAGGGCCTTGGCTTTACCGTCGATATACCCCCCTTCAGGTCCTTCTTCGTGGAGCGGGTCCTCTCTAATATGAAGGCCACCGACGAGGGGAAGGCCTCGAAGGGGGAGATCCCCCCAGAGGAGGTCCTATCATTCGAGGTCTCAACCGAGGGGGAACAGATAACCAGCATAGCCATAAGGAACTACGGCGGGGAGAGGAGGCTCAGAGAGATCCGGAGCAGCCTCCGATGGGCTTTCGACAAGATGTACGAGAAACTCAGATAGAACCCCGGGGATAAACAGGCTTGAGCTGGGGGGGTTTAAACTACACAATGGTGTGCTTATACGGTACCCAAGCCCAATCAACCTCTATCTAGCTTTGACTCGTTTCACAATGGGCGCCCTGACCTTCCGGAATATCCGGTATCCGCAGAATGGGCAACGGAAGGATATGTATCTCTCAAGCTCGCGATAATCGACCCTGCGACCACAACGTACACACTCATAGACAGGACCGCCCCGCGGCTCTTCCTCAACGGGCTTCTCTTGCTCGTCCATTATATTCCTCCGATGCAAATAACAAGTTCAAGGCTTCTCTTTAAACATACCGTCAGTGATAAACGCTTCGCCTGCCACATAAGAAGACCATGCCCGAGATCTGATCGTCAGTCACCTTCACAGGGCGAGACCATACACAAAATAAATTCAGGCTGTGTTGGCGGATTATGTTGAGTGGGTGCCCTCGATTATCCTGTTCGACACAACGCGGGATACAGTCACCTCTACGATCTCCCCATCCATCCCCTCTACCCCCTCAACCAAGACTACAGGCCCATGGAGCATTGGGTATGCCACAGAGAACCGGCGATCCCTGTCGTAGGGTTCGGCGACCACGACCCTGATCTGCTCCCCTATCATCTCCTCCTTGCGGGAGGCATTCGCCTTATGGGCTGCTTCGTAGATCCTCCTGCTGAGTCTGTCCCGGACCGCGGGAGGAGCCTTCGATCGGTCATGGAACGCTGACATAGGAAGAGGCTGGAAGCGATATAGGATCACCCTGGAGGCTCCAGCCTCCATGCTCTCATTTATCGCCTCCACTGTCGCATCAACTGTACCCTTATCCTGTCCGGGGAGCCCGTGGACAAAGTAGACATAGGGTTTGAGACCCGCCCTATCAAGCCGTTTCACCGCGACCAGGTTTTCCTCAGGTGTCGCCGATCTACCAATCTGTATACTGTGGTTCTCACAGCCGGTCTCGAACCCTACATTCACAGGGGTCCCGGCGAGGTGACGCCCTATTATCTCTGCTGCTTCCCAGGTCACCAGCTCTCCCTTGAGGTTCTCAATCATGAAGCTGGCCTCCCCTTCCGTGACGGCGTCGAGGGCGGAGATATCGGACAACAATCCATCTATAGCCATGTAGTTCGGTTCGGGAAATCTCGGGTCGGTCAGGGGCTCCGGTTCCACAAGGAGATCTCTGCCGTAATCTAGGAACCCTGGGGCGCTCAAGACGATGCGCCTCACACCCCTATTGAGGAGCCCCTCGATCTCACTGAGGATCCTTTCTGCGGAACGGCTCTTGGGTGGACCGTATAAACTTGGCACGGAACAATATCCACAGCCAGGTGGGATGCCTCTGGGGCAGTCATATCGTTCCAGCAACCCCCCTGAACGGCAGAGATCACATTCCCCACACTCTCCTTGCGGGGAAGCAAGTCGTGCCCTGTGGTAGTTGCTACAGCCTCTGAGAACTTCGACGTAGACCCGGGCGGAATGGTAGAGAGGATAATCAACGATGACCCTAGTGGATGGGTTCTGTTTCTCGAAGTCTCGCCGCTCCATGACGGGTCTTAGGGGGTTCACCTGGATCTCTGAGCCCTTGAGATATGAGATCCCCTTGATACCCGACAGTGATTGCTTGCTTGGCAGGTGACCTCCCAATAGCCCGGAGTCGAGTAACTCTAACAGAGTCAGCTCGCCCTCACCTGTGACCGCTATGTCTATCTTGATTTTCCTCATAACTCCTAGATCCGATGTTATTGGCCCCCCAACGATCACAGGGCCACCCTCGGTCTTTCTCCATCGAGAGACGACATGCCTGACGGAGGAGAGGTCTGAGGTCATACCGCTGACTAAAAGCAAGTCGAAATCTGAGAATTGGAAACCACCTGTCAAGGCGTCTTCAACCCTCACGACACAGGGATAGACCCCTCTCCCTTCGAAGACCCCGGCTAAGGACCGGGGGCCGGCTCCGATGACATCGCGAGTCACCCGCCTCCTGCCCCTGCCACTCGCCAAAGCGTCGACTATGAGGGGTTTCACGGGTAGAAGCCGTATTGGGGGTATGATAAACCTTCCCAGCTCCCTTGCAGTGTGGCATAGTGGCAAGGTAAGGAGGGTTTATTGACGCTGTGGAAGTTGTGGCCCACCTGAGATCTGATCGGGGAAACCCATATTACGAGTGTGTTTTAGGGGTCTGGATCGCCGGATCATGGGAGGAGGTGGTGTTCTCAGATAGTAAGTGGA
>JASFTK010000007.1:0-32683 GCA_050053595.1 Candidatus Bathyarchaeota archaeon
TGGCGGCCATGTGGTATACAGTATCGACGCTATATTCTTGGACCACCCTTTCTATCGTGATTTTTTCCGTGACATCCACCTTCTCGTACGGCCCGGAATCCCGCAGGTCGTCAGATGGAGCCCTCTTGTGTACCCCCACAACCACGTTCTCGCCTCCATACCTATCCCTGAGCTCAGGGACGAGCTCTGAACCTATCTGCCCCGTTGCTCCGGTCACGAGGATCTTACTCATCTCTTCAGGCATCGAGATTCACTGTTTCTCCTATAGCCTGTTTATCTTAAATAATCTCTCAATGGCGGGAAAATGTTAAAGGTCATCTCAAATAGAGTTTCAACGGTGTAAAAGAATGAGAGACTCCACAGGGTTTCTTAAAAAGGAATATCAGGAGCTCGTTGACAAGGCCCTAGATTGGAAGCTTAAGACGGTATATGGTGCCAGCGAGCCCGTCTCTAATGTGGATGGTAGGGATGTCATTGTCCTATGTTCCAACAACTACCTCGGCCTTACGAACCACCCCCATCTCAAAGAGGCGGCCCTTGAAGCCATAAGAACCCATGGCGTCGGCTCGGGAGCTGTAAGAGCCATATCTGGGACTATGGATGTCCACATGGAACTAGAGCAGAGGCTCGCGAAGTTCAAGGACGCAGAAGCCTCCCTCACATACCCTACAGGATTTATGGCCAACTCAGGGCTGATACCCCAGCTAGCCGGGAAAGGGGATCTCATAGTGAGCGACGAGCTCAACCACGGCAGCATCATCGATGGTGTCCGCCTGACGAGGGCCGATCGGGCCATCTACAAGCACAACGACACTGACGATCTCGCCAGAGTCCTGGAGAAGGCTGAGGGACACGACCCTGAGTACAGGAGGATCTTGATCATCACAGATGGTGTCTTCTCCATGGACGGTGACATCGCGCCCCTTGACGAGATAGCCAAGCTGGGAGAGGAACACCGGGCGATGGTATACGTCGACGACGCCCATGGAGAAGGGGTTCTGGGTGAAGGAGGTAGGGGCATCGTCTCCCACTATGACCTCGACCAAGACCAGGTCCATGTGGAGATGGGTACCTTCAGCAAGGCATACGGGACCGTAGGCGGCCACATATCAGGCTCAGAGAGCCTGGTAAAGTTCGCGTGGAACAAGAGCCGGACATGGCTGCTGAGCTCTTCCTTACCACCGGCGGTGGTTGCAGCGACCACAGCGGCCATAGACGTCCTTGAGAAAGAGCCCCATCATGTTGAGACCCTCTGGAGGAACACCAGATACTTCAAGGGGGCAGTTGAGGATCTCGGTTTCGATACCGGTAAGTCTCAGACCCCCATAATCCCCGTCATTGTAGGGGAGAGCAGCAAGGCTAAGAAATTAAGCGAAGAGTTATACAAGAAAGGGATATTCGTGGTCCCCATTGTCTTCCCCATGGTTGCCCGGGACCTTGCTAGGATAAGGGTGCAGATGAATGCAAAACTGACCACCGAACACCTAGACACCGTCATAGAGGCCATTGAAGGAATCGGTAAGAAACTTGAGATAATCTGAAGTAAAACTAAGGTCAAATAGGGTAGTCTAAGACGCACAGAAAATTCGTCTAGATCAAGTTTTTCTCAGTCTTAGCGAAGCCCCTACGGACATAGTGGCCAGGAACATCACACAGATGTATAACCAAAACATTTCCTTACCTCCAACCCCCTATTGCGGCCTCAAAGGCTTAATCAAACTGCCATACTGTTCGATAAACTCCTCCCCCCTAGAGGTCGTAGCGTACAGCCGCTTCTCTTCCATAGGGTTAAGCATATCGTTCTCAATCAGCCTGTTGAGGTACCTCTTCACTATCTTGAAGTTCAGGTTAGCCTTGTAGACTATCTGGGTCTTCTTAGCCCCGCCCTGGGCGACTTTGAGGATGTCGGCACAGATATCAAGGTCATTCCTTCTCATAATACCCACCGTTTTCAGTCTATTAAGTAATATAATTTAGATATAAGCCTTCTCTAACGATTTTAGTAACAATATACCTCATATTCGTAAAAATACGCTGTTTTATCCAATATATGGAAATGTTTCCCAAAAACAGATTGCTCTTCCATTTTTGGGAAAAAAATGGATCAAGGTTCAGGGTTACCAAGACTTGATGGAGATTGCGATCAATGACATTAAACAGGGCTCCATCTTATACAGAAGCATTTATTGTCCCAGAAACATGGGACAAAAAACCACCTTGGAGGGTGGTACGGACTCCAACAGCCCTTATCTCCTGTAATAGTCCAAGAATGAACTGAAGCGCTCTAAACCCTCCCTCAGCATCTCGATGTCTCCCCCCCAACCAATCCTCAGAAAGCCCTCCATACCGAAGCAGCTACCAGGGATCAGCAGTACATCTTCCTCACGGATCAACCTGAGGCAGAGCTCTTCAGATGGTGTATCCATCTTGTATCTCCGTAAAAAAGTCCTCACGCACCATCAGTTGGAGGAACTCGCCTATTGTGAAAGGATCGACACATGTCTCAGAGCAGTTGATCTCGACCTCGTGTTCATAGCGGTTCAGCCATTTCTCCACGAGGAAGGCTCTACCCTCATCCTTGAAACCCGGGGGCCTCTAAGCCCTCCTCGTTTATCACATTTCCCTCAGGAGAAGGTTTCTACGGGTTGAAAAACTCGGTGAGGGTCTTGGATCTCTTCCTCTTCAGGATCTCAGAGCAATCTTGTGGTGAGAGGGCTCTGAACTCCAGCCCAAGGGACGCGAGCAGGGCTTGTGCGCCCTTGGCTAGCTCAGGCGCCACGAGGATCCCCCTCGGCTCACTCTCTTTAGAGAATACATCCATGTACTTCTTCAGTTGGAGGACTGCCTCGACGGTCGCCGGGTTCCTCTTGATCTCCACGACGGTGAGGGTCCCTTCCTTGTCCACACCCAGGATGTCTATGAATCCGGGGTCAACGGGTTTCTCCGAGGTTATGGGCCTGAACCCCTCTTCTAGCAGTGAGGGTTGGGCGAGTATGGCTTCCTGCATGTCCTTCTCGGTGGCATGGAGGTAGAAATCTCCTGCATCTTTGAGGTCGAAGACGGAGACCATTAATACCTTGTCGAAGCCGACCTCCAGAACCTCATGCTCCTTCCTCCTGAAGGCCCTGAGATGCAGTTTCCCATCTTTCACCCTGGTCCTGAAGATAGACCCCGGGGGCTGCCAGTTGACAGGTGCATAGTCTTTCGGACGATGGACCAAGGCGGAGCCGTCGGGTTTTAAGATCACCATTCTCTCCCCCGATTCCAAGAATGAGCTTGCCCTCCCCTCGTAGTCCACCCAGCAACTACCGACGATGATAACAACCCGGTGCTTCGAGGACCCATCCTTGACGGCCCTGTATGCCTCCTGTGCCGTAGGATTCTCAAGGATGTTCATAGATCTTTCTCCCACATTCAAAACCTTGGGACCCCTCGGCGTATGATGGTCATCAACTTATTAATATGGGTTTTTTGCCTGCGTCGCAATTACACTGAATTTAATTGAATATAGATTTCAGGTACATAACCACTATATATTTTTCCAATCTATCTTGCGCTGCGTGAAAGAGGGGGTAGGTTCACATGGACATTTTCCTGAGGGGGCTTTGCGAACAGCACATCGCTAACGTGCTCACAGAGGAAAAAATACACGAGATAGGAGAGCTGATCACGGAGATGGGCATCCCGGAGGGTTCGAAGGAGTGTTTTTTGATGGGGTACATTGCTGGTACAGCCCGTTTCCAGCTCAAGAATTTCTGTCTCACGGTCCTTAACCGCCTCCCGGAGAAGGATGAGGTCGAATACTTCAACGACATACTCAGATACAAGACAACTGAAATAAATATGACCCTTCAGAGACGCCTCCTCATAGATCGGGTTCGAAACAAGGAGACACCCCCTTTAGACAATTTCGGCAAAGCTGAACCCGGAGAAGGTGGCGAGGATCATGAATCTGAACCCCATCCGGTGATCTCTGAAGGTGCCTCAGATCCAGACGAAGATAAGTTCAGCTTCCAGATATCCAGCAGGAAAGAGAACGCAAAGTCGATTCTAGGGATCCCCCTCAACAGGTAATGAAACCTGATGCTTATGTGGGATGGGTAGATTTTATCCTATCCTTCTGTTGTCACTACTGTGGTCCATGGGGCATTCAGTTTTACGTCGTACTGTACTAGGTGCTCAGTAGTCCCCGATAGTACAAATACCCCGTGACCTGGGAACATCATATCGGGCTCCACATCGAGGATCTTCTTTATCGAACTCTTCCAGTCGGGTAGGTTGAAACCAGGTCCATTGATGAACCCCAACTTCCCCTGGGCTGAGGCTGTGTCCCCCGGGAACAAGACTGTGGAGTCTCCTTCAGTCATCACCAGAGATATCCCACCAGGGGTGTGACCCGGGGTGTGGATTACCTCGACCTCCGTCTCGCCTACACCCAATGTTTCTCCCCCATGCAATACGTCGTCCACCCCTGTCGCCTCGAAGCTCAGGCCGTTCTCGACCCCCATGGAGTAGAGGGTGAGTTCTCCGAGACCCTCAATATCTTCAACCTCTGCCTCATGAGCGGCGATATCGCATCCAGTCTTCTCTTTTAGGACTTTATTGCCTCCGATATGGTCATAATGGCAGTGCGTGACGAAGGCGATCTCGATATCACCTGGGTCGAAGCCCATCCGTTCTATGTTACCAAGGATACTGGGGATCCCGGCTCCCCCACCAGTATCAACGAGAGCGAGGCTCCCCCCGCCATCGATCATATACACATTACAGTCTCCAGTCGCGGAGTAGCCATAAGCGGCTCCCCCCACAAGATAGACTTTATCGGTCAACTTCATCAAATCCACCTGCATGGATATTGGGGTGTCCCGATATTAATCGATCCATATGCCACATGGGGGTAGGGGAGCTCAACACGATTATAGACCATTATCTTGGCCAAAAGAGATAGTTGAAGTCTCGGAGTTACCTTTAGAGCATTCCACATCGAATGTGGACCAGGAAGATTCTAACATGCTTTCAAGGATATGGGTATGGATCTTGTCCCTCGATGCAAGAAAATTGGGGTTTAGAGGCCCTAGCTACTCAGGCATCGATTTTTTGAATCTCTCAGCCATCTCGTCGTAATATTTCTCGTTGAACTCTTCAAGGTTGTCTGGATGCTCAAGTTTTATGTGAAACCTCACTCCACCCGGGCTAGCTGCTTTCCTGTCGCAGTAAGGGCATTGGTACTTCTCCATCTGTACCGACAAATCGGTTACCCCCTTATTCTATAGATTATAATTACTGATTATAACAGTTTTCATTGAGTGAGACTTTCAGATAACAACGCATAACGACAACATCTGAAAAGTCTAAAGTGTTTAATCTCGATGAATCTAAGAAAAAGATGCAATAAAATAAGTGAAAAAGAAACTTTGGACGCGTACTACCACCTATCTGAGAAGTAACAACTGATTATGTCCCAACATGATAGGACAATAAACAGAGCTCATATTTCTAAGAGCCCGCGATGCAACTTTTAAGAGGTCAGGAGCCCTCAGTATAAGGGGGAACAAGTTGTCTGATAGAGAGAACTCCAAGATTACATGGGTCGTATGCCCGGACTGCGGGGCAAAGATCGGTATGGTAGTCTCAGTAGGTCGGGTGGCAAAATCCGCCGCTCCTATACAACCCCAAGGAGCCCCGACCATAGAGATGGGAGGTACTGAGCAGAGGTTGGCAACCGCCGGTGTCGATCTCACCCTAGTAGACATCGAGGAGGAGGGGGAGATAATCACAGTAACCCCCAAGAAGTTCCTCGGAGATCTATGGGGACCTGTGAACGACGCTATCCGGACTATCGGAGGAGGCTGGGTAAGGGACGGACGGGCTAGCCACTGGGAGATCAGGAAGGAGAACTTGGAATAAGGCAGCCAAACCCCGTAAACCCAGAGATCACATTAACCCTCAATTCCGATCAAGTTGATCTCGTACAACCTCTTGTACCCATTCTCCTGTCCCCTTGATCTCGGAGATTTCGCAGAGGTAATTGATCCAGTCAATCCCCGTCGCTATCTTCCAAACCTCATATGCCTCTTGTAAGTGCTTGTGGGCTTTTTTGTGGTAACTGCAGTATTCACCCTCTTCCTCTCGCTTTCTCCAGCAAAGTCTGCAGCTACCCATACCTTCAGTCCACCTCATTCTCACCGGGGCAGTCTATGTTGATACACAGGATCCAAGGTTTTCTCTTCCTTCTCAACACCCGTATAATGGGGGCTCCACAGACCTGACAGCTCTCGCCCGTCGCCTTTATCCGCCCCTTCTGGGGAAGAGGGTAGCTGGTCTGGCAGTTTCCCCCGTAATAGTTGCTGCAACCTGCAAATCGCTTCCCGGTCTTTTTATTCTTTAAAACTCGGATCTCCCCAGTCCCGCAGTCTGGGCAAACGCCAAGAGTCTCACTACTCCTCGTCCCTCTCAATAGAGCGCCGTTTATCTCCCTACCCACTATCTCTTCCTTCGCCTTGAACTCACTCAAGACTGGTTTCAAGATCCCCAGGGCTTCGGAGACTACGGTATCAGCTCCCTTCTCCCCTGTCTGCACTCTCTCAAGGTCCTCCTCCAGGTTCCGCGTCATCTCAACTGATAGAATCCGTGGGACTACCTCTCCCAAAGCCTCGACGATGGTCATGCCGAGGTCCGTGATCCTGATGCTCTGACCTATGATGTAGCCTCTCTTGTAGAGGGTGTCTATTATATCTGTCCGGGTCGCCTTTGTCCCTATGCCCTCATCCTCCATCAGCTTCAGCAGGCTGCCCGGGTTGAGCCTAGACGGGGGTCTGGTGATTCTCCTGTCCGCCTTCACCCCTAAAAGATTGATTTTTTGACCGATTTCAACGGTAGGTAGGACTACCCCTTTATCCCTGAGATATGGCGCGTAGACCTCGGTCCAACCCCTCTCAACGAGCCTTGAGCCCTTCAGATAGAATTGGTGGCCGTTCACGTCGATCCCCGCCTTGGTCTCCTCACTGACCGCTGGGTCGTCCAAAGATGCCATGAACCTCCGGCATATCAGATCGTATACCCGCCCCTCCACCCTTCCCAGTTTCGATGGAGGCTTCCCCGTTGGATGGATGGCGGGATGCGCCGGATCCTCTTTCCTCCCCTGCTTAGGGGCTAACTTGGGTTTTTCGAGGAGTTCCGTAGCAAAAGTAGAGTATTTCTCTTCTTCTTTGAGAGCCTTGAGTATGCCTCTTAGATCTATTCCAGGCGGCAACCTCTGGCTTGAGGTACGGGGGTAGCTTATCAACGCCGCGAGGTAGAGCCTCTCGGCTGCCTGTAAGGTCGTCCTTGGCGAGTATTTGAGCCTATAATATGCCTCCCTCTGCAGGTCTCCCAGGTTGAAGGGAGTGGGGGGTGCCTGCTCCTTACTCTCAGTCTCGAGGGAGACAACAGTCCCCCGCCGTCCACGGCATCCCTCAACAATGCCCTCGGCTTCCCCTCTTTTCTCCAGCCTCAGTTTCTGATACTCTAAGGGGTACTTTTTCCCACGGATCTTGGCATACGCCTTTATAACCCAGAACGGGGTGGGGACGAAGGACCTTATCTCCACCTCTCTATCCCGGATGAAGTTGAGGGTAGGTCCTTGGACCCGACCCGCGCTCAGAGACTTATAGTGACCTGTAGTGTTCTTCAACGATAGGGTCAGAGCTCGGCTGAGGTTTATCCCGAAGAGCCAATCCACTTCGTGACGGGCCCGCCCCGCATGGATAAGGGGGAAGTCAAGTGTCTCCAACATCCCCTCCCATGCCCGGTTCAGCTCCTGCTCCGTGAGGGATGAATACAGCATACGCCTAGCCTTCCCCAGGCTCCCCTCACCGCAGACATGGAGTAACACCATATACCCGATGAGACTCCCCTCCATATCGTGGTCACAAGCACTGACAAAACAACTGACGCCTTCAGAGAGCCCTCTGATGACCTCTATGAACCTAGCGATCCTACCCCGCCCCTTCTCCGCTTTATGAATAGGCACCCATTCATAGTCATAGACGGGATACGTCCATCCCTCACCCTTCTGGACTATGGAGAAGAGATGCCCCAATGCTGAGACAATCACAAGATTCAGCTGCCCACGGGTGGCCACGAAATATGGGACCCCCTGTTCTACAAAGCCCTGAGGCGCCCTGTTGTCATCCAGGGCTTCAGCTATCCTCCTAGCTGCTGTCGGTTTCTCGCAGATAACCAGGACCTTCTCGGACAACCCATCTCCAATGGATCTGGGCTGCAATAAAATTTAGGAAAAAGATAAGGGGCGGCTGCCTATTTGATGAACTTTTTCATGTGGGAGACGGTGGCGTGGGGCGGCGGCAGTTCCAACATCGTCTTGAACCCGGGCTCGGCGTTGATGACATGGGGTATCATGTTAGTCGTGATGGCTATAGTCCCAAAGTCGCCATGGACACACGGCGAGGTCCTCTCATTGATAGGTGGCTCACCCTTGATGGTGATGCTGTCGAACTCCTCAGGAGCCCCAATATAAGCTCTGAAGTCCAAAGTGATCAGGGGCTTCCCGTCCTTGACCCCGAAGGCCTTCTGCATAGATCCAGCGTTGTGACCCTTAGGCACCTCGATGGCCTCACTCGCAGCATCGTGGTCTAGGATCACGGGTTTGACGGGGTCCACTTTAATCTCGTCGAGCTCCCAGCCGATGCCGTCGGCGATCATCTTGATGGACTGCTCAAGGCCGACGTGCCCCGTGATCTCGTGTTCCTCGATCTTCTCCTTGAACTCCTCAACCGTCAGTCCCGCACCGATCTTCTCCTGGAAAGGAATCCGTCGGGTGGCTGCGTCCATCTGCCTCGTAATATAGATCTCATCAACCCTAGTACAGACGCCTGTCAAGAATGTAGGCAGGGTGTCCATCAGGAACCCCGGGTTGATACCCGTCCCCAGCAGGCTTGAGCCGTACCGCTTACCTAACTCGTCAAGCTTTTTCGCATAATCCGCCCCCTCATCAGTTGCATAAGGATAGGCGAGCTCCTCACAGGTAGATACTACATCCACGCCGTGCTTCATAATCTGGGAAAACTGGTCAAAAGTCTGTCTCAGATAGGACATGGTTGTGTGGCAGACTATGTCGGGTTTGGTCGAGGATATAACCTTATCAGCGTCGTCTGAGATCACGACCCCCATCTTCTCAACACCCAGGACCTCCCCCAGATCCTTCCCGACTATGACAGGATTGATATCAACAGCGCCAACGATCTCCACCCCTTCCTTTGTGAGCAGATGTCTCGCAAGGCGCCTCCCAATGACCCCGATACCATACGAAACTATTCTGACTTTATCCAATTCAGACATATCTCCAATAAAGAGTAAAAATGGATTATATATCTATCTAGAAAACCCATTCCCTCAGCGGAACTGGCAGTAATGCACCCATATGGCGTCAGGATCTGAAACGACGAGGAAGAGTACCTTGGCATCCACGTCCGAATATATCTGGACGCTTCCCTCCTGTTCCCTGATGGACCTGCAGATACTCAGGAACCCCCTGAAACTCTCCTTCGACAAGGTCCCTTCCGTAGCAAAATCGTCCAATGAGGTGTCGCCGTCAAGTGTGTAACCCTTGCTCCTAATGATCTCGATCCCCTTCTCGAAAGTAGCTTGCATAGGATAGATACCGAAAAGTAACAACGACATAACAAGAGTAAATGTGATGTAAGTAAAGGGATCTTGATTTTTTAAAGTCTTTAGTAGATCGAGATCCATGATGTTTCAATAGTTATTTACAGTAGGTGATTATTAACTAGTTGTATTAATATGTTAGGATGTATACAGATAAATAGTATATGTCTCAATATGTTGAGAGATACCGTTAGAGACCTAACATTATGAGGGTTTAAAGGATGTAACAAGAAGAGGGGAATTATTTAGGGGATCAGGACAGTAGTTTTTCCCGTGTATCTCCGGGGATCTTCCCCAGTTTCTTGATGGTGTTCACGAAGTCTGAGATGAATTCCGGTAGCACTTTGAAAATCGGTAGGGTCATAGGCTGGAAGTATATCCTCTCTGGTTCTATGCCCCTCTCCTCCAGCTCCTCTTTCAACTCCTCGACCAGTCTCTCAGCCAACTCAGCTTCGTGGCTCTCCTCTATCTCGGATATCATGATGCCATCCGCCCCCAGACCTAGGGATTTGAGGATGATCTCCTTGTCCAGTAGTGCTGTGGAGGGGGTCCTCACTATCTTCATGTTTGTGGGGTAATGCATCCTAGCGGTCCCTGCGTTGTCAGCGGCAGTGTAGCTGATGTTGTCGTCGAAAAATCCAATGACCTCCACATCCCCCGTTGCATCTTCCAGGAGGCCTTGGGCTTCCTGTAATATTGCTCTCTTTGTGTAGTTGGGGATATCGAGGCTTTTGAGGGGGCATATAGAGACGCAGGCTCCACAGCCATTACAGGAGACCAGCTCGACGATGGGTTCCCCGCTATCCAGCTTGATGGCGTTCCTTGGACACACCTCGACACAGAGACCGCACTCATCACATTCGCCCTCGTGTAGGGGTTTGAAGGGATCCAGCTTCAGCGTGCCCTCTCCGATGAAATTTACGACGTGAGAGGCTGCTGCCCGGGCGTCGATGACTGAGTCGTGTATGTCTTTGCAGCCTGTGGCGACCCCCGCCGCGTAGATGCCCTCTCTCAACGTGGAGATGGGATCGAGCTTCACGTGCTTGCTAGCTATGAACAGGTCCTCCCCCAAGGCGATACCCAACTCGTTGGCTAGCCCTGACATACCCTCCGAGGGGACCATGGCGGTGGACAGGACAGCTAAGTCCACGGTGTTTCTCAGGAGAAGCCCGGTGTCCAAGTCCTCGACGATGATCTCTAGTGATCCGTCGGGTTTGGGTGTGAGTTCACCGGGTTTTCCGTGGATGAACTGGATACCCTTCTCCCGGGCCTCCCGATAAAAGTCCTCGAACCCCCTACCGATCATCCTCATGTCGGTGTAGTAGATGAATATCTTGAGGTATGGGAGGAACTTCTTGAGTAAGATAGCCTGCTTTATAGAGTAGGGGCAGCATATGGCGCTGCAGTAGGATACCCCTTGGTGGGGGTCACGGCTGCCAGCGCAGAGCACATAAGCCAGGCTCTTCACCCGGCTGCCTGAGGCCGTTGTGAGTACCTTTCCCTCTGTGAGTTCGTTCTCAATCAGCCTCTCCACCTGCATCGCGTCTATCACCGCAGGGTGCTCAGGATGATAGGTCTTGAGCTTCCCCTCGTCGATGAGGTCGAACCCGGTGGCCACCACCACCGACCCGACATCCACCTCGATCTCCTCGTCCTCTCCCTCAAGGTCTATCGCGTCTACGGGGCAGGCTTCCACGCACGCACCGCACTTGATGCAGTTCTCAAAATCGATGGTATATGATGAGGGGACAGCCTGGGGGAAGGGCAGGAAGGCCGCTTTCCTGGGGTACATCCCCTGTTCGAACTCGCTGGGTACTTCAGTTGGACAGACCGTGGAGCAGCGACCACATTTTAGACATTTATCCGTGTCCACTCCCCTAGCTTTCAGGTAGACTTTCGCCCTGAAATTCCCAGGTCCCCCTGATAGGCCTGTCACCTCGGATTTGGTATGGAGGGTTATCCTCTTGTCATTCTCGACCTCCGCCATCCTGGGGCTCAATATGCACGGGGAGCAGTCTAAGGTGGGGAAGGTCTTGCTCAGCTGGGCCATCCGCCCACCGATACTGGGGTTCCTCTCTACCATATGAACGTCATACCCGGCTTCCGTGAGTTGGAGGGCTGCAGTAATCCCGGCAACCCCACAGCCGATGACCATAACATCCTGGCAGACATCGACCTCCTTTTCCTCCAGGGGCATGAGGGTCTGGGCTCTCCTGATGCCTCCCTTGACGAGGCTCACAGCCTTATCTGTGGCGCCTTTGTCGTGGATCCAGCTGCAGTGCTCCCTGATGTTGACGTGGACCAGTTGATAGCGGTTCACCCCTTCTTCCTCGATGGTGTTCTGGAACATCTTCTCGTGCATATGGGGGCTACAGCAGGCAACCACGACCCTGTCGAGGCCTTGTCTCTTTATAGAGTCCTTTATGAGTTGGAGGCCGGGCTTGGAGCAGAGGAAGTCCGTTACCCTGGAGGTCTTGACCCCCTCTAAATCCTTTACAGAGTCCCTTACCTCTTCACAGTTCACGGTACCTGATATATTCCCGCCGCAGCGGCAGATGAAAACGCCAGTATCAGCCATCTCAGGCACCCACCCTCTCCAGCAGCCCGTCAACCGGGATGGAGTTCATATCAAAACCCAGCTTCTCAGGATCGATGCCCTGGGCGAGCCCCAGTAGTTGGGGATAATAGAGCACAGGGATCCCGAACTCTCTCTCCAGCTCCATCGCCATCAGCTTCTGATACCTGTCGTACATAATACCGCAGAAAGGGCAGATCAATACCAGCGCATCCACCCCAGCCTTGGAGAGGGTCTCCAGCTTCTTCAGTGTCATCAACTTCGCGACGCCCTCGTTGACCGCCAGAATCCCGCCCCCACAACAATCGATCTTACCCTCATAGTCTACACTCTCGGCACCGGTAGCCTCGACCAACCTGTCTAGGGTCCCAGGGAACTCGGGGTCGTCAAAGCCGTCGAACAGTGTTGACGGTCGGACATAGTGACAACCGGGATGGGTGGCTACCTTGAGGCCTTCAAGGGGGTTCGTCACTGATTCCCTGATCTTCTCCACCCCCACATCTTGATAGAGCATCCTCGCGAAATGTACAACCCTGACCTTCTCATCTTTGTAGTTCGAGTCAAGACTCTTCTTGAGGAGCCTGTTGACAGCCTTCAACGAAGCCTCGTCCTCATCAAGTAAGGATTGGGCTTTGACGAGCATCTCTCCACACGCGGAGCAGAGTGAGACCAGACTCAGCCCTGTATCATGTGCTTTCTTCAGATTCATCGCGGCCATAGATAGGGCTTTGATCTCGTCAACTGGCTCAAGGGGGAACCCACAGCAGCCATAATCAGAAGCAAGCAGCTCGATCCCAAGTTTTTTTGACACCTCCCTTGCAGACAGTTCATAGTTCATCTGTCTGGAGGGTATGGTACAGCCTAGGAAGACAGAATATCTCATTGCCCAGCCTCCGCAATCTTCTTGATGAATTCAGGTTCAGCCTCAACCTCGGGCAGTTCCCTGTAATCTCTCTCATCTTGGATAAAGTCATCAATCTCGTAGATCCGTCCTGCGGCCGAGAGCACCTCCCTCAACTTCACAAGATTCTGGGGTGCGAGACCCTCTTTAGCGGCCATGTTCCTGAGGACGGTCATCACCTCAGGGGGCCTCACATCTTGGGGACACCTCTCCTGACATACGAAGCACATGGAGCAGAGCCAGATGAAATCACTACTCAGGACCTCATCCTTGAGACCTAGCTTGGCCAGCTTCATGATACGCCGCGGACTGAAGGTCTGTTCAAACTCCCTGACGGGACAGGAAGCCGTGCAGACCCCGCACTGGAAGCAAGTGCTGAGTTCTGATGCACTGAACTCCCTAGAGAGTTGCCTGAGGAAACGGGTGTCGGCTTTCAGATCGACTATAGCCCTTTCCGCCATATGTATCCAACCCACTTGCCGCACATCGGTAATAAAGTTTAACATGAAAAATCAGAAAAATTCCCTCATATATTGGCTTAATAGTACAATGTAGTTGGCAGAACGCGAATCTTCAGGTGATAAGAGAGAGACAAGATCACACTAAATCTATTATATCAGATGTCACCTATCCGATGGGATATTAGAGAGATATTACATGACAGCAAAGGAATCAGAGAGAATCGTTATACTCGGGGCTGGCGTCGCGGGGCTGCGGGTGGCACAGAGACTCGGACGCCGTCTGAGACCTTCCGAAGCCCACATCATACTGATCGACGAGAACGACTACCATCAATACTTATACCGGATCCACGAAGTCTGCAATCTAGAATACGAGAAAGAAGACATTATCGTACCCCTCTCAAGGCTCCTGGACAAAAAAGTAGATCTCCGTCAAGCCTCCGTCCAAGACATAGACACTGAAAAGAAGATCATCTACACGGACAAAGGCGAATACAGCTACGATATATGCGTGATAGCTCTCGGCAGCCATGTGACCTATTTCGGGATTGAAGGCCTCAAAGAGAACTCGATGACTTTGAACAGTTTTGAAGCGGCTAAAGATATCAGAGCCAGGATACACGAATTATTTGAGAACGCATCGGAGACGGGGAGGATCCCCAAGATCCTGATTGGCGGGGGGGGATTCACAGGGGTAGAGCTTGCCGGTGAACTCAGCGACTGTATACCCATACTCTGTGAGAGGCACAACCTCGACTATCAGGGTACGTGTGTCACCATTGTCGAGGCACTACCCACGATCCTCCAGGGATGGAACGAGAAACAGGTCCTGTTAGCCCAGAAGATCCTCAGAGAGAGGGGTGTAGAGCTGATCCTGGACGATCCTGTTTCCCGTGTTACTAACAACAAAGTCGAGATGAAGAGCGGGAAGATCCTTGAGCCCGATTTGTTCATATGGACGGGAGGCGTCAGAGGGGACCCAGCCTGCGGTCTTGATTTCCAGTTGAAGGGTCACAGGATCTCCATAGACGAGTACTGCAGGGCTGAGGGCTATGAGGACATCTTCGTCGCAGGGGACTCCGCATGCGCAGTTGACGCAGAGAGCGGTATGCCCATGCCCCCGACAGCCCATATCGCGATGGTCCAGGGGGATATAGTCGCTGAGAACATCATCGCAATGCTCAATGGTTCACCTATGAAAAAATACATCTACAATAGGGCTGGGGAGATCGTGACCCTGGGGAAGACCAACGCCGTAGGCGACCTTTTCGGGTTCAAGTTTTCAGGAGTCTTCGCTAAGTTCATGAAGAAGATCGTCCACTGGTGGTACATCCACTCCATCGGAGGCTTCAGTCTCCTACTCGAAAATTTATGACCGGGTTCCCTCAAGTCATTCTCTTCAGACAGGCTCCAGTCTCACAGCACAGACCTTCAATTCGGGTATCTTGGCCACTGGATCCATCGCTGTGTTTGTAAGAATGTTCGCTGCAGCCTCGGAGAAGTGGAACGGTATGAAGACAACGCCTTCCTTTATCTTGTCGGTGACCAGAGCCCTGAGGGATATCCTGCCCCTCCGGCTGGAGACCTTAACGGTGTCGCCGTCAATGATACCGAGCTCCTCAGCGTTTATCGGGTTTATCTCGACGAAAGGCTCGTTTATCTGATCTGTGAGGGTCCCAGACCTCCTGGTCATAGTCCCTGTGTGCCAGTGGAACAAGAGCCGCCCCGTTGTCAGTATCAGGGGGTAATTTTCGTCAGGCACCTCAGCCGGGGGTCTGTGCTCGACTGCATGGAACCTCCCGAGGCCCCCGCTGAAGCGTCCCTGATGGAGGATCAGGGTCCCCGAATGTCCCTCGTCAGTGCAAGGCCAACGGAGATCTTCCTCCTCAAGTCTGGGATACGTTATACCCCCATAGATGCCTCCGAGGCTAGCTATCTCGTCCATTATATCACCGGGGGAGTCATACTCCATCTTGTACCCCACTCGCTCCGAGATCCGGGAGAGGATGACCCAGTCGGGGAGGCTGTCCCCCAGGGGCTCTATGGCTCTCCTGATTCTCTGGACTCTCCTGTCTGTGGCAGTATAGGTCCCGTCCTTCTCGGCGAAGCTGGCTGCCGGGAGGATTACGTCAGCCATCATGGCGGTCTCGCTATTGAAAAGCTCGGAGACTACTAAGAAGTCTAGTTTCTCTAGTTGCTCCTTGACATGGTTGGAGTCGGGATCTGAGAGCAAGGGGTTCTCCCCCATTATGAACATCGCCCTGATCCCATCCCCACATTCATCGATCATCTCCATCAAAGTCAGACCATCCCTCTCCGGCAGGTCGAGTCCCCAAGCCCTGACATGGTCTTTTCTCCTCTCTACATCTGAGGTCCGTACGTAACCCGGGAGGTAATCCGGTAGGCAACCCATATCGCATGCCCCTTGTACGTTGTTCTGTCCACGGAGGGGATTGACGCCTGTCCCGGGTCGGCCGATATTCCCTGTGAGCATCGCCAAGTTTGCTGTGGAGACTACATTGTCAACCCCTGTGGTGTGCTGGGTTATCCCCATCGAGAACAGTATCGACGCCCTGTCCGCTCTTCCGTAGAGCTTCGCGGCCTCTCTTATATTTCCAGCCGGGACCCCGGTGATAGTCTCGACGCGTTCCGGGGTGTACCTCTGAATCATCTTCTTGAACGCCTCAAATCTCTCTGTTCGGGATTCAATGAACCCTTCATCCTGTAACCCCAACTCTAGGATCACATTCATCATCCCGTTCAGCAACGCGACATCCGTACCAGGTATATGTTTCAAGTGTACATCGGCGTAGGCTGTGAGGTCGATAGCCCTCGGGTCTGCCACCACCAGCCTCGCCCCCCGCTTCACTGCCTTGATTATCCGACGAGCGATTAGGGGATGCTGCTCTGTGGTGTTGGAGCCTATTACAAAGATCGCATCTGAATCTTCAATGTCCTCCTGTGAGTTGGTCATAGCCCCGCTTCCAAAGGAGGATACAAGTCCAGTGACGGTGCTCGCATGGCATAGTCGGGCGCAGTGGTCCACATTGTTCGTCCTGAATGCCGCCCTCGCCAGCTTCTGCATCAGGTAGTTCTCCTCATTGGTAGCCTTAGCCGATGACAGGAAACCCAGCGAGACACTCCCATAGCGATCGCTGGCCTCCAAGAGCCCCTTCACAACCCTGTCAAGGGCTTCCTCCCAGCTTGCCTCCCTGAACGAACCACCATCCCTGACTAGGGGTTTGGTTAGACGATCCGGGTGATGGATGAACTCTTGAGCGCTCCAACCCTTGATGCAGAGCTTCCCATCACCCGCCCCCTCCACATGAGGGATGACGCGTATCACTTCCCCGTCCCTGACTACGAGATACATCATACATCCCGTTCCACAGTAGATGCAGACCGTGGGGACTTTCATCCAAGCACCTCCATGATCCTGTCCTCGAAAGCCTTCCCCTTTGAACGGTTCCTGGGGTAGCCTACATCGTCCAATGTGTAACCCATCGCGAGACCTAACAGTTGTAGGTAGAAGAGTACTGGTATCTTGAAATCGAGGTCCAGCCTCCGGCTCGCAAGAAGCTGTCCCGTGTCGAACTGGTAGAAACACTGAGGACAGATGACCGAGATACACTCAGAGCCCACCTCCCTCATCGCATTGAGTTTGTCACCAAGGAGTCTGTGGGCTCCCTCCTTGTCCCCGTAGTTGGTGAGGGTCCAACCGCAACATAGGGTCTTGAGGGAGTAACCCATGGGCTCCGCCCCAAGCGCAAGGGTCAATCTGTCAAGGACGAAGGGATCCAGAGGGTCATCGAACTTCATCACCTCAGGGGGACTCACTATGTGGCATCCCGTGTGTCCCGCGACCCTGAGACCTTTGAGGGGTCTCTCCACCTTTGAAGCCACCCCATCGAGACCGATATCCTCAGTCAAGACGCTGGCGAAATGCCTGACCTTCGCTGTCCCCTCAAACTGGTGTCCAGTCTCAGCCAAAACCTCGTTTATCTCCCTCTTAGCCCCTTCGTTCCCCTTCAGAGCTGCATTAACCTGCTTGAGGGTGTAGGTGCAGCCGTTACATAATGTAATAATGTCGAGCCCTTCCTCCTCTGCAATCGCGATATTCCGAGCTGCCAAGGCCATCCCCGTTAACCGGTCGTTGGTGAGGACCCCTACAGGCTCGGGACAACAGCTGAACCCCTTGATCTCCACCAGATCTATTCCCAGAGAACCCAGAACCTCTCCAGCTACATTCTCAATATGAGGGAGCCTGACAGGCAAGAAGCACCCTTTGAAGAAAGCATACCTCATTCCCTGCCCTCCCTGTATTGATCCAGTTTCTCAGCTAATCCGGTCCGAACCGCTATAGCCTTTATCTCCTCAGATGCAGAAAGGTCGAGGGCGTCGAGACCCAACCTCTCTCTCTGCCTCTCAGCCGAACGAGTGATGGGGAAAGAATAACCCGTTGAGACCACGTTAATAATCTCACCTAGGATAACCGGGTGGGCAGACCCACCCTCAAAGGCCTTGGCTCTCAGGGACTCTATAAAGTCGAGTGGGGAGACCTCGTAAGGGCAGACCTCCTCGCATTTGTGGCAGGAGACACAGAGCCATATGTTGGGGTTCTCAGTGGGGTTGTCGGCCCCCAAGCAATCATAAACATAGGTGGACTTGGGGGTGAACTGGCTGTCGAACTGGGCGTGGCAGGAGTGATCCTTGATTACACAGCAGACGCCACATTCCAGGCATATCTCAGAGGCCTCAACCAATGAGAGCCCCTCATTTACACGGTATTCAACTTGGATGACCAAGGTAATCAAACAAATGAATAATGGAGGGGCTGTTTAATGATTTACCCTTATAGACCCCTGATCCTCCTACTGAACTCCATCAATGGTCCGATTCCCCGTCTTTTCAAAGCCGTCAAGACGAAGAAAATAATACATCCCGGCAGTAGGAGATAGGCCAACTTGTTGAAGACCTGATAAAAAAACGGGGTCTCCCTCCTCAGGAGCCAAGTGATGGGCACCGTACTCCCCTCAACGTTCCACCACAGGCTGGGAGAATAGTTAGTCATCCACCAGACTATGTCATTGGTAAGAGGTATCATGATCAGCACGAAATGGTAGAGCCAGAACATCATGCTCATATCATCGTCATCGAAAGCAAGTGGAGCGATTACGCATCCAGCGTACCAAGCCCCTAAAGCCATCATCTCATACTCAAAATGAGTGTCAGGGGCCAATATGAACGCCCCCAGGACAAGGGGAGAAACCACGAAGGGCACAAGGGACAACCAAGGGAATTTCCCCCCTGCCTCCTCCTCTCTATTATCGGGCATCAGAAAATCAGCGAAGAAAACGACAGCCATAAGACTACCCACAAAGAGGAATCCTCTTGAGGTCTTGATAAACAGAGGGAAGTAACCCAGAACTGGGATCCTGCCAATCACCTTCCCCACCACCCCCTCTTCCGCTACCGGGCGGCTGTCCTCCACGGCGTTGTTGTCCCCTTTTGTGATGAACATCCACTCGTCACGGATGAACATCTTATCGATAGCCCTGTGGACCACATACTCGTCTGTACTCCAGGGGCTGAGGAAGACCAAGATATCCCCTTCAGGGTTGGGCGCAGCTACAACCTCTTCAAAGTCTTGGATCTGGCCTACAAGAATAAAGTCCCCCACACCCAGGGTAGGGACCATACTCTGGGAGACCACCACCATCACAGGGTATTTTGTTTTAAAAGTCGCCTTGAGGACCTGCATGCCTCCCAGAGCCACAGCTGCTAGGACAATAAAAAAAAGGAAATAGTTTAGGTACTGCTTCCAGCCTTCCAAGTCGTTCCCGTCTTTTTCGTTGTCAGCTACCGGCTGTCTTCATCTCCATCCAAGCGGTCAACAATTGGCAATTTAGGGGAGATATCTGTCCCCCGTTGAAGCACTTGTCCAGAGCATCACAGATTATACAGGGACAATCTATGATGGAGTCAAAGGTGACCAACTTTGATAGGGAGACCAGTTTGTACGTCCACCTCCCATCGTGGAGCACCTTCTCCCTCTTGATGACGCCCTTCTCCTCGAACTTTATCGCTAACCTTGAGCCCTCACGACTCGTTACGCCCAGCTTCTTCCACATCTCGCTCTGGAGGATCCCTTCCTCTCCAGCCTCGAACACTAGGAGTAGAGCTCTGGTTTCCAGATCGTTTTTCCTAGACACTTTGCACACTGTCTTACCATCTAGTCGTAGTAGATAAGCTCGTCTTCAACTAGGAGGTCGTAGAGCTTATAGACTGCCTCTTTGACCATCCCCTCATGCTTGGCTCCTGTACACACCAGTTTACCGCTTGCAAAGAGGAGCATCACCACCTTCGGTTCCCCCATCCTGTAGATGAGACCTGGGAACTGCTCCGGCTCGTACATAACATTGTCCATGATATCCGCAGCCATCTCAAGGTCCATCTTACCGTGTAGGTTCGCAGAGGCGACGATGTTCTGTATCACTATTGTGGGCTTCCCCAAGATTATAATGCCGTTGTTCTTCAGCTCCCTGACCACCTTCTTGACTGCGCTTTTTGCCATTTTCTCAGATTTGGCTCCGGTGCAGACCATCTTGCCTGACCCGAAGATCAACGTAGCGGTCTTGGGTCTCTTGAGCCTGAAAACTAGTCCTGGGAACTGTTTGGGTCTGTACTCCACGTTCCTGAAGACCTTCATGATAGCCAAGAGGTCTATTTTCTGATCTAGGGACGCGGAGGCGACTACATTCTCGATGCTTATATCTATCTGCTTCTCCGACATTCCACACACCACCTCAGATTTTCATATCGGCCTAGAGGTTGTTCACCTTGCTCAACAGCTCTTCAGGGAGAAGGTCTTGATTCTTTATCTCCACCACTGGGAAGGAGTTTTTATTTGGCTCGTGAACGAGTTTATCGCTGGAACCGATCCCCCCGGTATATGAATTGTATGTGATGAAGCCCCCCTCCAGCGAATCTTTCTGCTTCACGAAGTAGAGAAATATCTCACTCAGCGTTCCACCGATGATGAAATAAAGATGAGAGCCCCCGTTTTCAAGGTGCTGTATAACATTCATTGTCGGTGAAGATGCCACAAGCATCACAAGATCTCGCATAGTTTTCAGATGAACGAACTTCATAGCCGTCTGTATATAAACTTTGTAACCGGTATTTAAATACTTTAAATATTCAGTATTGCAGCCCAACTTTTCACGAAAATAGGTAAAACTTGACCCATTGATGGGGGGGAGATGCCCCGTTCATGTTGATATATTGCTCCGTTATAATAATAAGAAAATAATAATGATCTATGTAACGTAATCTTAGTAAGCAAAAGAACATTTTTTTTAAATTTATTTATAAGGTTAACAAAACGGGGAAAATGAGTTTTCTAAAAAAATATTTACAAAAAAACAAGTATGAGACAATACTATACATCTGTATACTTCTATATATTGTAATTTTTACACATAGAACATATCTGAAGCATTTTTCATTCTCAAGTTTTGCATGGGATCTCGGCGTATTCCGTCAGCTCATCCATTCCTCAGTCTTCGATATGAAGCCCTTTTACTATACACCTGAACTCTACCTCAATCCGACGGGTAACTACCTAGCCATCCATTTCAGCCCTATACTCATCACGGTGTTCCCTATCTACGCGATATATCCCTCCATAGGCACCCTACTCTTACTGAAAGCCCTAATACTCGGAGCAGCAGCTTACCCCCTTTACCATATCTCCATGCATCTGACGGGTAACGATAGGACCAGCCTTGTCATCGCTGTAGCGTACCTCCTCCACCCGGGGCTGCACGGGGCAAACTGGTTTGATTTCCAGCCCCAGGCTTTCATACCCATCTTGATGTTCACCATGTTCCTTATGCTCCTCAACGGTAGATGGTACCTCTACTCTCTGTCCCTCGCCCTCACACTGATGATCCAGGAGCACGTCTTCGCCATCGTCATCGCCATGCTTGTAGGGTATCTCTCTTACATGGATCTGGAGAACATCACCTTTTCGATACGAGGGAGGAGATTGGATGGGCTTACAATCCCGTTGCTCTCTATCCCTCTCTGTGTAGTTTATTATGTGGTCTCGAAGAGATTGATGGGACTATTACCTATCACCCCTGAATTTTTCTCGGTGTACAAGGCTTCCGGTGTCTTCCTCAGACTCAATTATCAGGGTGAGACTGTGAACCTCCCCTTCTACGCCTTGACCCATTTAGGTAGAGTTTTCAGCGCTTTAAGATATGATGCGTTACTCAAGTTTCTTTATATCCTATTCCTAATGGTCCCCCTTCTCTTTCTCCCCTTGGTGACCAGGTTCGTCTTCTCGAACATGGTTCTACTCCTCCCTTTCCTGCTGTCGAACTACAGGGCGTATTATATGGTCGGTTCCCACTATGCCCTCTATATCCTCCCTGGGTTGTTCATCTCTACCATTTACGCCCTCAGATCGAAAGGGGATAACGCTAGGACAAGACGCTGCCTGCTGTTGTCCTCAGTGGTGATGATCACTTTCCTGAGTCCCCTCAGCCCACTGTCAACGACACTGAACAGAGACCGGTCTATCCTCTGGTATCCTGGACCGGTGACCATAACTGACAGGACCAGGTGGACTCATGGCGTAATTGATTCGATACCGAGGGACGCTTCTATCCTCACCCAGAACCATATCTTCCCCCATGTCTCACAGCGGACCAATGCCTATGTCCTCCCCATAGACAGTTTCTCAGATGTACAAAATGAACTGCTCGAGTCATATGTCTGCTCCCTCATAGCGAGGAGCGATTACATTCTCTTTGACCTCAAGAGCGTAGATCCCTGGACGCTTTTTGCCCACCGAAAACTCTCCCGGAGCGGCGAGTTCGGGGTGAAAGCCTTCAACGACATGATGATCCTATTCAGGAGAGGGGAAAAGACCAATACCTCGATAGGCCTCGAAAGGAGGACCATTTACACCCCCTCGGATATGCACATCAGCTTTGGTGAGCTGGTGGAGGATCCAACTTCAGTATACGGCACAGCGGCTCTCTCCCGGGAAGGCTCTGGTAAAGGGCATTTCCTCTATGGTCCCTACACCTATCTGCTGGATCCCGCTTACAGAGTGACCTTCAACGTCAAGGCATCAAAACCAGGCGAGGGGTACCTAGGGACTCTTGAGGTAACCAGCAACCGTGGAGACCACCTGATAGCCGAGAGAGACCTGTATGGTTACGAGGTACCGGATGACGGTTGGAAGACGTTCTCACTGGAGGTCGCGGTCAAGAGGCCTGTAGATCTGGTGGAGTTCAGGTTCTACACCGTGGGGGCATGCGATCTCTCAGTGGACAGTATAAAAGTTGAGAGGGTAGAAGAAATAACCGGCTACCACTACTCCACCAGGAGTTTCAATTATAAAGACCTCATAGCCCCCCATGATAACCTCAAGGAGGGAGGGATCCTCAGTATAAACGCCTCCTCGACAAGGGAGGCACTCTGGTATGGCCCCTATCACCCACTCCCTCAAGGGTGGTACAACGCAACTTTTCACCTGAAGGTGATACCAGAAGGAGGGGAAGGACGCATCTTGACCCTCGATGCCGCTATAGAGGAGGGGATGTACACCCTCTGCAGCAGGAGGGTCGGCATTAAGGATCTCGACCCTCATGGCCTCAAAGATGGGTGGTCGAGGTTCCATCTGAATTTCTATGTCCCTGACCAGGGGACTTCAGTTGAGCTTAGGGGGATGAACCCCTCCCCAGGGTATGAGATCAGCCTTGGCCATATACTCTTAGAGCCTTTGAGGAAGCGAGACGGGTGACCCACTTTACTTCTATTAGATCTCCTTCTCCCCTATTCCTATCTTGGATGCTTTCTCCGCGAGCACCTGGAGGGGATCGACGACAGGGACGGGCAGGTCCCCGTCCTTGAGGACCAGAGATGTCTCTGTGCAACCGCAGATCACGATGTCCGCACCCCTGTTGACCAGGTCGTCTGCGACAACCATAGTCTTCTCCCTCCCTTTCTCTAGATCCCCCGTCTTTATGTGGTCGTAGATAGATTCCATGGCAACCTTCTGTAAGTCTCCTGGGGGTAGGAGGATCTCGATCCCTTTCTCGGAGAAGTATCCGTCATATATCCCACTCTTGACTGTGCCATCGCTGGCGATCAACCCCGCCTTCTTGGCACGGGGGAACCTCTCTGCGGTCTTCTCGGCGGTTATCTCGATCATGTTGATGACCGGTATGCCCAGTCCCTTCCTGAGCTCCTCTATGAAGAAGTGGGCGGTGTTGCATGGCATTATGATAAAGTCCGCTCCAGCTTCCTCAAGCTTCCGTGCAGCCATGAGCATCTCGGGGACCGGGCTCTCACCCTCTCCTAGGACAGCGGGCGTCCTGTCCGGGACCTTGGAATTGCTGTATATGATGGTACTTGGGTGATCTTGGTCCTTCTCAACTGGGGTCGCCCTTATGATCCTGTGATATAGATCTGCAGTGGCCTCGGGGCCCATCCCACCCAGTATGCCGATGATCTTCTCTCCCATATGTAGACACCTTCCATTATTGTCGGCTTGGATATACTTCAAAGTTGGGGGGCTTTCTACCCTCACTGAATGGATCTTTCCCGTCCATACAATAGGTGCAGAGCTTTTCTGGAGGTAGACCTATCGCACGGACAACATTCTCAGGAGAGTTGTACCTCACTTTGTTGATTGAGGGGAGGTTGGAGGCCACCAGATCTCCGAGTTCATTGAGCTCTTCACCCTTGTAAGGTGCAGCCGCAAGAGGTTTGTCAGGGGGATCTGAGAAACAGGGGTGGTAGATGGGACCGTAGCTCACTAGGAACTCGACCTCGGATGCCCCCGCCTTCAACAGGTTCTGGGCCACCGACTCGCTCACTGTCCCCCTTACTATGCTGTCGTCTGTGATGACTACCTTCTTCCCCCTTACAGTCTCCCTGATGATATTGTGCTTCAGATCGGAGGCGACCTTACGGAAGTCAGGATCGTCGATAATGTAGGTCCTTCCCAGATATGCGTTCTTGATAACCCCCTCGTCGGCCGCTATACCAAGGGCTTCCGTCACCCCCATGCAGACGGATCTCCCTGAATCAGGAACGGGGATAACTACGATATCATCCTCCCCGTCTCCCCCGCAGTAGAGGTCTACCAGAGAGTGTGTCTTTACAAGGGTATGACCGAGCCGTTTCCTGACGGAGTGAACAGTCCTCCCCTCAATGATTGAGTCGGGTCTCCCAAAATATACCCATTCGAAGACACAGTGAGCGGGTTCTGGCTCCAAGACCTGGATATCCCTCAATCCGTCTTCCCCCATCAACAGTAATGAGCCAGGTCTCACATCCCGCTTACCCTCGTAGAACTGTCCCATGCTCTCCAGTACATCTATGGGTGCCGACTCAGACGCTACGAAGAGCTCATCCCCATTACAGGCTACGTACAACGGTCTGACACCCAGTCTGCCTCGCGCGGCAATGAGCTCGCTCGTATCTTCGTCTTTATCATGGATGACCGCCACAAGCGAGTAACATGCGTGGCTGATCTCCTTCATGGTCTCAGCCATGGCGGTATCTGGCCCCATCTCGCCAAGTTTGGACGCCAACAATCCGCCGAACTCCATCTCATTAGCGGACCGTTTATCCATCTGGATATACCCATCAATTGCTATGGAGACCTCGTACCGGGCTGTTTCGAAAGAGTAGGGAGGGAGATCTATCTGGTTGGTATTCTCACCTGAGGCGCACCCGATCACAGCGTAGTCGTCTGGGTGAGTGAAGGAACTGAAACGTTCATTGAACACATTCGAGACAAGACCTCTCCCTTTCCAGGTCCGGAGGGAATGATCTCCGGCCGCCGATAAACCTGCACTCTCCTGTCCCCTGTGCTGGACACCGTAAAGAGTGTATAGTGCCTTACGATGTGCGTCGACCTTCGAGTAAACGCCAATGACGCCCTGCATATCACACAAACATAAAGTTTCAGATATAAAACTGATGATAAGACCTTAATCCTCCAATCCGACCTGAAAAGTTGGATCTCCAAAGGGCTCATATTTTGTACTGCTGTATCCAGAAAACAGGTTTTGTCAACATTAAATCATTTATATTGTGCTGAAAGTACAACAAACTCAGGAGATCCCCATAACCTCAGAGATCGAGTCGCCCCATCACAAACAGGAAAGAACGAGCGAATATGAGGTTATCCCAGATATCTGCGTTGTTATACCGACGATCAATGAGGCCGGGACTATCAGAGAACTACTCGAAGGTCTGAGAGAGCTCCACGGGCTCCATATGAGAGCTGTAGTAGTCGATGACGGTAGCACAGATGGGACATTGGATATCGTACAAGATCTGAGGCAGTACAAAGGGGAGGTCTCACTGATAAACCGGGGGCGAAAGCTGGGCTTGGGGACCGCCATCCGTGAAGGAATTGAGAATGCTCTCAGGCTGGACCCTTGTCCTGACTATATTGTAACCATGGATGGAGACTTATCCCACGACCCCTCTGACCTCCATCGCCTAGTTGAGGAATGTGATGAAGGTTCAATAGTGATTGGGAGCAGATACATCAAGGGAGGCAAAGTCACAGGATGGAGTCTCTATAGACGGATGGTCTCATTGGGCGCAAACCTGATGGCCAGAGCGTTACTGAACATCCCCGCAAGAGATTGCACATCAGGTTACAGATGCTATAGAGCGGGCCTAGCGAGGTCTATCATCCCCGAGATGAAGAGTACAGGCTTCTGCATCCAGATCGAGACCCTCTCCGCAGCCGTCGGTCGAGGCTTCAGGATAAAAGAGGTCCCAATTACCTTCCAAGAACGGGTTTCAGGGGAGAGCAAGTTGGACGCCCAACAGATCTGGGAATTTTCAAAGGGATTACTGAGGCTCATGAAACAGACCGGGGGAATAATGGAGTGATCAAGCCATCTCATGAGTGCGTTGACTTCCCTAGCCTTATTTATATAAAAGAGGGATAAGATGCCCCCCCAAGATTATAAACGTCCATTATGGGCTCTGGGTTTCATGCACGCTCGTCGATATTTAAAGGTAAAAATGAAATAATCTGATGTGAGTTTTGAAGTATGACCATTGTACCCTCTAAACTAGCAACACCATGTCTACTCTACTGTGGATCATGCGCTTACTGGATGATGGAAGAATGCAAAGGATGTGGTAGTAAAGACCGCCCCGACTGTGAGATCCGGGGCTGTTGCGTCGAAGAGAAGAGACTTGAATTTTGTACCCAATGTGATGAATTCCCCTGTGACGTGCTCAGAATATCCGTCGGGGTTCACCCTAGATGGCTCGAAGACCAAGCAAAAATCTTGATGAACAATAAGCGTATGCAGTGACCTGGCTGACATATTGGAGCCGAAACCTGTGAACGTGGCAAGATGACAGATCAAGGGTTAACATTTCATATGGGTGAACCCACTACACTAAATGAGAGATCTTGAACGTATACAATGAGTATTCCAAGCGTATAGAGGAGCAGATACGCACGGTCAGCCATCCGATCGCTGTGAAGATGATCGAGGATGAAGCCAGCATCCCGAGGGAGGCGAAACGCCCTACCTCTGACTATGGTGTCTGCTTGTCAACATGCCAGTGTTTCACCCTTTCACGTAAGTATGGTGAGACCGTCGCCCAGCTTTTCGAGGACATGTGGTGCCCTGAACCCGTCATAGGATACGGCTTAGCAGAACCACCCCAATTTTTCCTTGAGGGGCGGAACAGGTATCCAGGCGGCGTAGCCTCCTTGGAGGCAGGGGCAAACTGGGCCAAGGAGTTCCCGAGACTCGAAACTGGGAAATACATCGGTATCCTGATGGCGCCTATGAGTGCCGCTACTTTCGAGCCCGACGTAGGGGTCATCTACTGCAACTCTGCACAGTTACTCAGACTGCTCCTGGGCATCGCTTATCAAGACGGGAGAGACATACCCACCGTACTGGGGGGGCACGCGGCCTGTGTATATGCCGTTGTACCCACCTTGCTCCAGGGCCGATGTCACGTCGCTGTGCCTTGCAGGGGCGACCGGGGTCGGGCTGGGGCGCAGGACGATGAGATGATCTTCTCTGTCCCCAAGGCCCAGATCGGGAGGTTGGCTGACGGATTGGAGCAGGAAGGGACAGGCTCATATCCGACGGGGTTCTCGATGCAGGGGGAATACAAACTCTCGGAGAGCTATGCAGAGATGTCGAGGCTCATGGGGATGAGGAGAGCCGACGGATCGGAGATCAAAGGTCACAGTAAGAAGGATAGGGAGAGGGATCTCCAGTATAGGTAACATTACGACAGCTACCAGAGCTAAGAACGCTGAGAGGGGGTGATCTCTGTTAATTCCCCCACTATTCCATCATGGGTATTTCGAGTTATGACAGGGAATAGGAGGGTTACATGCCCTCGTGGAGGACTTTGTACTCTTTCTCAGGTCCTGGTTTGGTGAGGGACCACTCGAAACCCCTCTGGGTTGTGACATACTCCGGCCAAGGTAGATCGATGGGGGGGTAGAAATCCTCAGGTAATAGAGGTGCCACCCATTTTGACCCCCCTATACCTCCACCAGTCCTCTCCACGAACTCCTCCTTGGCCTTAGCAAGGCTCTCCGGTTTTATCAGCAGGTCCACGATGGTTGAGCCTATGGTCTTGGCCGCCGTGACGATACCCGGGTCGACGCAAGGGGAGTACCCGTTCATTGCGTACCTCACCCATGGAGGAAGGGGTTTGTTGGGTTCCGGATTTCTGAGAATTGCATTGGCGGTGTAGAGGCGGGTTGATGGTGCTGTCCACTGGTAGTCGACATAGTCGTCTGAGCCTTGGGTCTCAACCCAGTCGGGGAAGTTGTACCTGATGTCCTTGTCCGAGGCGTCAATTGGGGCGATCTGCTGGCAATACTGTGTCAAGGGGTCATCCATGGGGTCATATCCTAGGTTTTCCTGGATCTCCCGTGCGAACTCCCTAGCCTCCTCCGAGAATCTGGGTGGCCCCACCATTTGCAGGTTCCTGTGGAGTATCTCTGATAGGGTCTTGTTAGGGAGGCCACAACGGGTACGGGCGATAATCCGCTTTGTTACCTTGGCCCCCGTGATCTGGGCAACCCCCTTGGCGGTGTTATCCAGAACATTAGAGATCTGCTCCTGCATCTCAAGCAGCGGTGCCCGGTGGGCGTATTGTATCTGGGCTATCCTCGGGGGGAGGTTGTCCGATGTACATTGACCGCCCACCATGATGTACTCGTTCAGGGTCCAGTAAGCTGTATAAGGGAGCATAGCATCCTCAACATATTTCGTGGCGGTGTACATCAGACAGACCGCGTCCAAAGCAGCGGGTATCCTCCCCCCGGCGTGGCCAAGGATCCTGAAAGGGACGTTCTTGGGCCTGAACCATCTCTCAGGGTGGGGGGTCTCGAATGTGTACAGGGTGTTCCAATAAGAACCGCCCGTGATTTCATATTTGACGCCGTTGGTGCTGCTGGGATGGAAGGGGATTGAGGCATCAAAGTCGTCGAAATATCCTTTCGCCGCGTGGACCGGTTTGGAACCGCAGACCTTCTCAGCGGGTTCACCGAAGAGTTTCAAGGTCCCCTTGAGATCATGCTCTTCCATAGCGTGCTTAGCTGCTAGGAAACCGAACAAGGACCCTGTACCCAGGGCTGAATGGGGGTCGGTGTGACCCGCTGCCCAAGGGTGTAAGTTCTCATCCCGTGGTTTCCTGTAGGGCACTGCGGCTTGAGAGGTACCGGGCACCGCGTCGTACTCTGCGAATCCACCTATGACGGGCTTACCTCCACCCCAGATCGCGTAGAAGGCGGTAGGCATATCACCACTCCCCTCTACTACTTCGAACCCCTCCTCCCTGAGCAGCTTCACGTAGGCCTCTGCAGATCTGTACTCCCTGAAAGCTGGCTCAGCATATCCCCAAATCTCTTTATGGAAATCCGATAGCCAACACTCATTATCGTCGACGAAGTCCAGTACCGTCTGCTTCTCTTTGGAAACACTAACCAAGATAATAAACCTCTAGACTGTATACTTTCTATATGTATAATTATTTTTTCAGCAATACCCTCGACCGTGAAGATAACCTCATCAGGTTACTCTGACAAGTGCGAAATTTAGTATGGAAGCTAGCTATTGAGATCGTAAATAACTATAAATGAGGTCAGAAAAGTTGTGGTATCTAGAAAAGACGCGCGGTTTGTACATCTGTTTATTTAAGGCGGTGCTGCATTATCAGATCGACCTTGAACTACGGAGGAGTGATTATTGTACCCACGTAGAGACTCCATCGCTCCGTTCGTTGCCTCTCCTCTCAAGGTTGTGAGGAAGATGCTCGAGTATAGCGGGCTTAAGCCAGGGGAGACGTTGTATGACCTCGGCTGCGGGGACGGTAGGATTGTCATAATGGCAGCTGAGGAGTTTGGAGCACACGCAGTGGGTGTCGATATCAACAAGAAGCTTGTTTCTGAAGCCAGGAAGAAAGCGAGTTCTCTGGACTTGGATGATAGATTAGAGATAATCCACGGCAATATTTTTGATATCGACTTACATCCAGCTGATGTTGTCACGATGTATCTCACTACGGGGGCTAATGAGAAGCTTAGACCCAAACTGGAGCGGGAGCTCAAGTCTGGGGCAAGGGTCGTCACCCATGATTTCTCAATTCCAGGATGGGCTCAGACTAAGGACCTGAAATTTAAAGAAGGATACAGGAGCCACACTATCTACGTCTACAGTTGGAAGCTCAGTCAATAGAGTGCATATAAAGAGGGCTGTCAAGGGTTATTGTCTAGGGATCTCTGGGTGAGCCCTAGATCTGACAGGAAACTACAATCGTCCACCCTGAAGAGGTGGCTCTCACACCGGCAGTCACTGCAACCGAAATCAGGTATCGGATCGCCCATCTTGGAGACAGAGTTTGCGAGGTCACATTCTATCCTCTCATCCGTTGTGATCATGTATACCGATTCGATGCCAACGCTATCTTCCTTAAGGAGGTAATCCACGTGCCAGTGAAGGGCCCGATATCTCCCTACGCTTGTCTCGATATGCCTCTTCACCCGAGCCTCCAGCCCGTTCATAGCTGAACCCACATATACATACCGGCCATCCGTGAAACCTATACCGCCGAGGGCACCTATTTTCACCTCTATGGTCTTTGAGACTAGGATACAGAGGCAGTAGGCGCCGATATTCATGTCTGAGATTAGACCTTGGGGGCGTTAAATGGGTTCTGATAATATTATGGCTATGATGTAGCCCAGCGTCTTTGCGAGTTTTCAGAGCACCCTCCTGAAAGGGACAAATGAGTCATAGCCCGTCTCTGACTTCGCTTAAAGAAACTAGATTATGGGTGATCTTGGATAAATCAAGAAATAGGGGAGCTGACATACCTATTCGGATGAATATAGAAGCCGTCATCTTGGATTTCGGAGGGACCCTGGCATCAGGAGAGATGGACTGGTATGAATACCACTCCGCCATCAGGTTACTCCTCACAGGGCTGGGATACGAGGTTGAGAACGCCAGGTTGGATAAGGCTATAAGATCCTCCCTCCAAGAGCTCAGGAGGGTCCGCTCAAGGGGGAAGGAGATGACCTTGGAGGAAGTCTATGGCTCCGCCTTAGAGAGGCAGGGTCTTATTCCGGATGGAGAGACATTGAGAGAGATACATGGTATATTCAAACAGCATTACAGATCTGTATTTTATCCATGCACAGAGAGAGTCCTTGAGGAACTCCATCGGAAATATAAACTCGCCATGATCTCCAACACTTTCAGCGATCAACCCCGTGAGCTATTGGAAGAGAGGGGTCTCGACGAGCTATTCGAGGTCATGATCTGTTCTAGGGATCTGGGGGTGAGGAAACCTAATCCTGAGATATTCCGCTATACCCTTGACACCTTGGGGATGGAGGCTAAGCAGGCGGTTCACGTGGGGGACAGTGTCGAGGCTGACATGGAGGGAGCGGCTGGTGTTGGGATAACTCCTATATGGATAAGGACTCAGGGTGAAAAGCCCTGGTCTGGTCGCGCGATCTCAAGTATATGTGAGTTGCCCAGTTATCTGGAGAGGATGTGATGGTGGGGGGTATCTGTCATGGGAACGTATCAATTTCCTATTTCTGATGTAACTATGGTTTGTTGTTTACCCATTGCAGTCTCCATCACCTTGTAAGTTATATATCAGGGTAGGGGGAAAGGTGTAACAACCTGAACGGGGTGTGTGATGGCTGAACCAGTTCAGTGAAGATCTTGACACCATCATGAGGAAGTTCAGACCTGAGACTGACGAGACTGAATACACTCAACTCAAGCTCCTCAGGGACCAGCTGGTGGGTCTCCACGAGTCCAACATGGTAAAGATCAACCATTCAGTGATGGAACTGATATGCGCCAAACACCTCATCCTGAACGGTTTCAGGGTAGAGCTGGAGCACACCATCGACAAAGTCTCCTGCGACGTATTCGCCACCAAGGGATACGGCACCGCCATCGTTGAGGTGGAGACAGGCTTCGTCTCCCCCAAGAATGCCTTGGACCCCCTGACTTATCTCGGGGCCCGCGTCGCCAGTAAGATCACGCGGTACAGTGGCTTCGCAAACAAGTTCATCCTCGCCACCCCGCCCCACTACATAATGCAGATCCCCCCCACCTTGACCAAGCCCCCACGGTTCAGGTCGGACGAGGAGATCCACGAAATCAAGAAACTGTGCGATCTCTATTACACCAACCCCCCAGTATCCCTTGAAGAGATCAAGAACGCCAGGCTCCACTCTATCTACGCCCTAGACGTCGACAACGTATCAGTAAAAGAGTGGGAGGTCAATGAATATCTCGGAAAAGCCGCCCTCTGGTCCATCTGATCAAAGAAAGGTTTATGACGAAGAACTTTGTCTACGAAGGGAGTGCTGCCGATGTATGTTTCGACCCCTTTCCTCGGCCTCGGTTTAACTTTGACAGGTCTAGGCATGATCATGGTTGTATACAGTTTCATGCAGGGAGGAGGACCCAAGTCGGAGCCCAGAGCGAGGGATGTAACCTACATCGGACCGAT